>CAZDUD010000041.1:0-5670 GCA_964508485.1 uncultured Hyphomicrobium sp.
TCTTGTTGACAATCAAAAATTCACTCCATTCTTCATCGGCTGAACACCCTTCATGCTCGCCATCATCCGCGAACGCGACGATGGACGGTGTCGTATTCATGCCTTCGGCATTCTCGAGCACGCGGGGCTTGCCCCCATCCATGACGGCGACGCACGAGTTCGTGGTGCCGAGGTCGATACCGATGACTTTTGCCATGTCTCCGAAATTCCTCTTCGTTGCGGCAGACCGTCCGGACCCTTGATAGGCCGGCGTCCGGATTGTCCTTTGGCCTCCGGATGGAGGCCTGGAGGTCGGTCCCCAGGAGAACAATTGATGATGCGGGCTTATATAGGGTGGGCTTTTCGGCGCGCAACGGGCGCTCGCCACCACCGCAGGATCAATTTTGGGGCCCTTGGTTTAACACTTCTCACGGGCGCCAGCGCAAGACCTTAAGAGCCACAAGCACCCCGTGTCGGCGGATCGGCAACGCCAAGACACTTGCTTGATCAACTGTTACCGACCCCCTGTTACCGATCGGTCCTCACACCGCGCTGTCGTTCCCGGCCGATGGGGAATCGGAGCTCTGCCCGGCCTCGTCGCTCGTACCCGCCGCGGCCTCGGTCGCGTCCGGCTTGGACGTCTTGGGCCCACCCTTGGCGATAACAACCATCGCCGGTCGGAGCACGCGATCGTCGATCATGTAGCCGCACTGGAACACTTCCAGAATAGTTCCCGGCGCAACCTCGGCGTTCTGCATCTCCATCATCGCCTGATGCTGATGCGGGTTAAACGTCTCGCCCTTGGGGTTGACGCGCTTGACGCCGTTGCGCTCGAGCACATTGAGGAACTCGCGCTCGGTCATCGAGATGCCGTCGACGAGGCTCTTGAGTGCGCCGTCCTGCTCCACGGCCTCTGCCGGGACGGCCTGGATCGCCCGCTCGAAGTTGTCCGCGACCGCCACGACGTCGCGCGCGAACTTGGTGATGGCGTACTTGGCGGTCTCCTCCCGCTCGCGCTCGCCGCGCTTGCGGATGTTCTCCATTTCGGCATGCGCGCGCAGAAGCCGGTCCGTGAGGTCGGCGACCTGGCCCTGCAACGTATCGACCTCGGCGGAAAGGCGCAGGGCCTCCTCTGCCGGATCGGCCGCAGCCTGCGGAGCGCCCGTAGCCTCAGGCTCGGGCGGAGTGCCGGACGCATTGGGATTTGTCGTCTCGTCAGCCATGAAATCTCCGGTCGAAACGAGGGGTTGAGAGGGGCGAACGCACCCGCCCCGAAAGCGGGGCACTGACGGTCGCGGAAAGATGCGCCCGATATCAGCCCCTAAAACGAAAAAATCAAGTCAGCACGCGGCTCACGAGCCGGGCCGTGTAGTCCACCATGGGGATGATTCGCGCATAGTTGAGGCGCGTCGGCCCGATCACGCCGAGCACACCCACCACCTTGCGGTCCGTATCGTGGAACGGCGCCACGATGAGCGAGGAACCCGACAGCGAGAACAGCTTGTTCTCCGAGCCGATGAAGATGCGCACACCGTCCCCCTGCTCGGCGAGGCCGAGGATCTGCGACAGATCGCGCTTCGTCTCGAGGTCGTCGAACAGCTGCCGGATGCGCTCCAGGTCCTCGATCGCCGTCAGGTCCTTGAGCAGGTTCGCCTGCCCGCGCACGATGAGGCTCTTGCGGTCGTCGACGGTGCCCGACCACTCGGCGAGCCCCGCCTTGATCACCTTCTGCGTAAGCTTGTCGAGCTCGGCCCTGGCCTTGCCGAGCTCCGCCTCGATGGCGGCGCGCGCTTCTCCGATCGTGAGACCGCGGATGTGCGCGTTGAGGTAGTTCGCAGCCTCCACCAGCGCCGAGGGCGGCAACCCGGCCGGGATCTCGATCAGGCGGTTCTCGACGTTCTGATCCTCGTCGACGAGCACCACGAGCGCCTTGTTGATCTCGATCGGCACGAAATCGATGTGCTTCAGCCGCGCGACCTGCTTCTCGGCCAGCACCACGCCCGCGCAATGCGAGAGACCGGAGATCATCTCGCCTGCCTCCGTCAGCACCTGGTCGAGCGACTTCGTGCGCTTGACGGCGATCTGCGCCTCGATCTTGCGCCGCTCCTCGTCCGTGAGATCGCCGACCTCGAGCAGGCCGTCGACGAACATCCGGAGCCCCGACTGTGTCGGCAGCCGCCCGGCCGACGTATGCGGTGCATAGATGAGGCCTGCGTGCTCGAGATCGCTCATCACGTTGCGGATCGAGGCGGGCGAAAGGGTCATCGGCAGCACACGCGCGAGATTGCGCGAGCCGACGGGCTCGCCCGTCGCCAGATAGCTGTCGACGATCTGCCGCAGAATGGTGCGCGAGCGCTCGCTGAGCTTCTTGATCTCGGATTGCGGTTCGGACATCGGAATTTCTGGATTTGGGCAACGACCTCGTCAAAGAGCCTAGAAAATGGCGAGGTTTCCCGTCAATGCAAGACAAGCGGAGGCGGGCGCACCGTGCACCGGTAACCTTGAGCGGCGGAGCGTAAGTCCGCGGAATTGAGGTTGATCCGGCAGGGACGCTCCCGTAGGTTCGCGCGAACCGCACTGCCGGGGGAGGAAAGGGCGGTTGCCCGCCGTCCCGGCACTAAGATTCCACAAACAGACACGAGCCCACATGCGCCCATCAAAACGCCAGCCAGGCGAGCTACGCCGCGTCTCTCTCGAGCGCGCGGTCTCCATGCACGCCGAAGGCTCGTGCCTGATCAAGTTCGGCAACACGCACGTGTTCTGCACGGCAAGCCTCGAGGAGCGCATCCCCCCTTGGCTCAAGGGTCAGGGACGCGGCTGGGTCACGGCCGAATATGGCATGCTGCCGCGTGCAACCAGCGAGCGCACGCGCCGCGAGGCAGCCGTCGGCAACCAGTCCGGCCGCACGCAGGAGATCCAGCGCCTGATCGGCCGCGCGCTGCGCGCCGTCGTCGACCTGCAGAAGCTCGGCGAGCGCCAGATCTCGATCGACTGCGACGTGATCCAGGCCGACGGCGGCACGCGCACGGCCGCCATCACCGGCGCCTGGGTCGCGCTCCACGACTGCATCCAGTGGATGAAGCTGCGCGACATGGTGAAGGATGGCGTGCTGCGCGACCACGTCGCCGCCGTCTCCTGCGGCCTCTACAAAGGCACGCCCGTTCTCGATCTCGACTACGCTGAGGATTCGTCGGCGGATGCGGATTCGAACTTCGTCATGACCGGCGCCGGCGGCATTGTCGAGGTGCAGGGCACGGCGGAGACCACCGCCTTCAGCCAGGAGAGCTTCGACCAGCTCATGGCGCTCGCCAAGAAAGGCATCGCCGAATTGATCGAGCTGCAGAAGCTGACGGTCGCGTAAGGATTGCCCGCTGCTGCAAGAGGAGCACATCATGCTGCTCGGACATCTCGCGCTGGTCGTCGCTGCGATCTTCACCGGAGCAGCGTTCTACATCAACTTCTCCGAGCAGCCGGCACGACTGACCCTTGATGATCGCGCGCTCCTCGCCCAATGGAAGCCAAGCTACGCACGCGGCTTCACCATGCAGGCGCCGCTCGCCGTTCTGGGCTTCCTGCTCGGCGTCGTGACGTGGATCGTAACGACCGACTGGCTTTGGCTACTGGGCGGCCTCGTTCTGCTTGCCAACTGGCCTTACACGCTGCTCGTGATTATGCCGGTCAACAACCTGCTGAACGCCACGTCTCCTGACACAGCCGGCCCCGAAACGCGGGCGCTGATAGAAAAGTGGGGCCGTCTTCACGCGGTTCGAACGGCTCTAGGCACCACCTCCACACTCATCTTCCTGGGAGCTTTGAACTGAACCCCGCGCGGATAAAAATCCTCGAAACCGTGCTCTACGCCCCGGACCTTGCCGCCGCCGAGGACTTCTACGGCCGCGTGCTGGGCCTCAAGCTCCACGCGAAAAACGAAGGCCGCCACGTGTTCTACAAGCTCGACAGCCAGATGCTCCTGATCTTCAATCCCGACGCGACACGGAAACCGGCGAGCGGACCGCTCCCCGTGCCGGCCCACGGCGCGAGCGGCCAGGGCCACGTCTGCTTTGCCGCGAGCGCATCCGAGCTCGACGCCTGGCGCGACCGCCTTGCTGTATACGGCATCGCCATCGAAGCCGACTTCGAATGGCCCGGAGGCGGCCGCTCGATCTACGTGCGCGATCCCGCCGGCAACTCGGTCGAGTTCGCCGAGCCGCGCATCTGGGGGTTCGGCGCATGAAGCAGCTCGAGCCCGGCAGCCGCCTCGTCGTCGCCAGCCACAACCCCGGCAAGGTATGGGAGATCAAGGAGCTGATCGCCCCCTACGGTTTCGACGCTGTCTCCGCCGGAGACTTGAACCTCGCCGAGCCGGAGGAGACGGAGACGACGTTTGAGGGCAATGCGCGGCTCAAGGCGCTCGCGGCCGCGAAGGGCGCGGGCCTGCCGGCGCTGGCCGACGACTCCGGTCTCGAAGTGGATGCGCTCGGCGGCGCGCCCGGCATCTATTCCGCCCGCTGGGCCGGACCGGGTAAGGACTTCGCGCTCGCCATGCAGCTCGTGTACGATGCGCTGGCAGAAAAAGGCGCCTGGGACGGCCTGCCCCCGCGCGCCAATTTCATCTCCGTGCTCTGCCTCGCCTGGCCGACCGGCGAGAACCGCCTGTTCGAAGGCCGCGTCTACGGAACGCTTCACTGGCCGCCCCGCGGCGGCAACGGCTTCGGCTACGATCCGATGTTTGTCCCGGACGGCGAGCGGCTGACGTTCGGCGAGATGGAGCCCGCCGCCAAGTACGCCATCTCCCACCGCACGCGCGCCTTCGAGGCGTTCAAGCGCCACTGCCTGGAGCATGTCCCGAAAGCCGCCGCGACAACGGCAAACGGACGCGACCTGGAAGCCCTCGACGCCGCCGCCCGCAATCTCTCCACTCAGGCCGAGCTGGCACGCTTCATCACGAGCCTGCGCGAGGACCTGCAAAGAAACGGCGCGGCCTGGACGCCCAAGGACCTCGCAAGCTTCCTATCCGCTCTTGAATCCGCTGCCACCTCCGCCGATGTCCCCGATGCAGAGCCACGCTGGCGGACACTCGCACGCACCCTTCTCGCAGCAACCCGATGATCTCGCACACCGCACAGGACGATCCCGGCTTCGGTGTTTACATCCACTGGCCGTTCTGCGCGCAAAAGTGCCCCTACTGCGACTTCAACAGCCACGTCCGCTTCGGCGGCTGGGACGAGGCACGCTATCTCTCCGCCTACAAACGCGAGCTCGATCACACCGCGGGCCTCATCGCCGGAAAACCAAGAACGGTCGCCTCGATCTTCTTCGGCGGCGGGACGCCGTCGCTGATGCAGCCTGCAACGGTTGCGGGAATTCTCGACCACATCTCCGCCCTCTGGCCCATCGCTCCGGATGCCGAGATCACGCTCGAAGCCAACCCCGGCAGCGTCGAGGCCGCACGCTTCGCAGGCTATCGCACCGCAGGCGTCAACCGCGTATCGATCGGCGTGCAGTCGCTGCGGGACGCGGACCTGAAGCGCCTCGGCCGCATCCACTCGGTCGAGGAAGCAAAGGCCGCCGTCGCCATCGCGCACCGCACCTTCGACCGCGTCTCCTTCGATCTGATCTACGCCCGGCCCGAGCAGACGCTCGCGGATTGGCGCACCGAGCTGACCAAAGCCCTCGCCATGGCGAACGGCC
>CAZDUD010000041.1:5680-28866 GCA_964508485.1 uncultured Hyphomicrobium sp.
TCGCTTTAGCAGCTCTCCATCGAGCCCGAGACGCGCTTTGCCGACCTCTACGCCAAGGGGCGGCTCGCAATCCCGCCGGCAGAGGCCGCGCACGACCTCTACGAGCTGACGCAGGAGCTGACCGCAGCAGCCGGCCTCAACCAGTACGAGATCTCGAACCACGCCCGTCCCGGCGAGGAGAGCCGCCATAACCTGCTCTACTGGCGCTACGGCGAGTACGCGGGCATCGGCCCCGGCGCGCATGGCCGCCTTCGCACGCCGGACGCCCACCTCGCCACCGCAACCGAGCGAAATCCCGAGCGCTGGCTCGAGCGCGTCGAAACCGAAGGTCACGGCATCGCGGAGACGGAAGCCCTCTCCCCGGAAGCCCGTACCGACGAAATGCTGCTGATGGGATTGCGCCTCGACGAGGGGATCGACCTCGACCGGCTCGCGGGCATCGGCGGCCTCGCGCCACGTGCCGCAACGCTGACCGGCCTGATCGAGCAAGGCTTCATCGAGCGCGTCAGGCCACCAGAGGGCGATGCTGGCTTCGACGAGATCCGCGCCTGCATGGGTCCCGGCCTCAATCCGTCGACGACGGCTCGGCCACTGGGCCGCGTCCGGGCCACGGAAACCGGCCGCTTCGTTCTCAACCAGCTCGTGCTCGAATTGTCCGCAAGCTTCGAGCCTGTTAAGCCCGCGGCTTCGCTGCAATAGACATTTCACCCGCCGCCCACTAATCAGCCGGAAGCGAACTGGGGAGCACGCGAGCCATGATGCGGCGGCTATACGACTGGATGATGGAGCTGGCCCGCAGCGGGCGCGCCCCGCACGCGCTGTTCTGGGTCTCCTTCATAGAGAGCTCGTTCTTCCCGATCCCGCCGGACGTCATGCTGGTTCCGATGGTGATCGCGAACCGCCTCAAAGCCTGGTGGTACGCCAGCGTCGCCACCATCGGCTCCGTCATCGGCGGCGTGTTCGGCTACATGATCGGCTACTTCTTCTTCGAGCAGATTGGCCGCCCGATCCTCGAGTTCTACGGCAAGGCCGAGAGCTTCGGCGAGTTCACGAATTGGTTCAACGAATGGGGCGTCTGGATCCTGATCATTAAGGGCATGACGCCCTTCCCCTACAAGGTGCTGACCATCACCGCTGGCGTGACGCACATGCCGCTCATCGAGTTCATGGTGGCGAGCGTGATCGCCCGCGCCATGCGCTTCTACCTCGTCGCAGGCCTGCTCTATTTCTTCGGCGAGCCGATCCGCGAGTTCATCGAGAAACGTCTGAGCCTTGTAACGACGGTATTCGTCGTGCTTCTGGTGCTGGGCTTCGTCGCCATTAGATACGTATTCTGAACCGGCCCTGTCGCTAAGCCGGCGTGAGGAGCGTGAGCCATGCTGTTGTTTGACACCCCGCAACGGACGGCAGCCTATCGCTACGGCGGCCTCGCGCTCTTTCTCGCAACCGCCGTCATCCTGGCCGCGCTCGGCTTCGAGTATCTGGGCGGCTATGCGCCGTGCCCCCTCTGCCTGCTGCAGCGCTACGCCTACTATGCGGGCATTCCGCTGCTCTTCATCGCCATGGCGCTGACATCGGAGATGCCGCGCGTCGCCGCCTTTATTTTTCTGTTCGTCGCGCTCGCGTTTCTCGCCAACGCCGGGCTCGGCGTCTATCACGCTGGCGTCGAGTGGAAGTTCTGGCCCGGCCCCGTCACCTGCAGTACGGCGCAGCCCTTGCCGACCAATGCCTCCGACCTGCTCGGCAGCCTCGCCACCACGCACGTTCCCCGTTGCGATGAAGCCGTCTGGGCCTTTGCCGGGCTTTCGATGGCCGGCTGGAACGCCATCGTGTCGTTTGTGGCCTTCGTCTTCGCGCTCAAGGCGGCCTTCCTCGCCGGCACGACTCGCGTCGAATAAGCGGCCGATTCAACGCCTTCCGGTTATCAACAACACAAGCTGGTCGAACAAAAATCGAGCCTGCTGAAGCGCTTGCGCATGCCGCATGTGGCCGCGTCGCATCAAGTCAAGATCATTTCTTGGACAAGTCGTTTTTGCGCCCTCGCGTGGCCACAGTGTCACGGTTAATTGGTCTCATTCGCGGAACACAAAAGGAACTTCTGTTGTGAGCGTACCGCGTCGTGAAGGAGTGTCGAGGCCAAGTGAGTCCGCTGCGCAACAGCGGATGGATGTGCCGGCCGGGACAGCGATCTCCACGAGAGTTGAGCAGAAGATGAAGGCGTCGCCCCCGTTGGGCGGGTTTTCAACAGCAGTTCGTTCCGCGATCCGGAACCCGTTGAGTGAGCGTTGCGTCAGTAGCGTACCGAGTGCCGTTGCGTTGCGTAAGCGTGAGTTGCGTACCTGTGAGTGGCGTACAAGCGTACCGAGTAAAGTAGCCGCGTACCCCCCTGCATCCCCCAAGGACACGCTCGCCTGCGTGTTCGAACGAATGAAGCGAGCTGCTCGGACGAAAAAGTTCGCGTGTATCTCCGAGCGGCTCGCACCCCAATCCAGCGTTTGAGTCCCAGAGTTTAGCGTCACCGGTCAACCCGGCCAGCGTATGCGTGCAAACGTAAGCGTTCGACCTCGCATGCCCCGTGATGCGTAACAGTGAGAGTGAGCGATGCCCTACGAAGAGAGTGCGTGGCGTTCGTTGCAGGATGTTGTTGGAAGCGTTCTCGCAGCCGCCGGCGGAGAGCAGCCCAAGTAGAAGAGAGCGGGAAAAGGTCGACCCCGATGTGATGCGTATCTCGACCACGAAATTCTGAGGCTCGGGCATCGGCCGGGAGCCTCGAACGGTAAGGCAAGCATACCGGACGCCTGACGACAGTCCAAGTTGGTGTCACATGAACCGGTCGCGCGTAGTGGCACTGAAGAGCCGGTGTGCTTGCCCCACTCAAACCATGATCGCTTTGGACCCTTCCGTCCAAAGCGTGAATCATCGGTTTCAGAAAGAGCACCAAGCGTAACAGTAGACATCAGGAGCGATCGATGATCCCCGAGCATATCAATCCAATGCAGTGGAACCAGGCCATGGGCATTGCGCGCCAGTCGTGCGCCCGCTTCTTCCGCGACGGCGGAACGGCGAAGGATGCCATGCGCGCGTTCGGCGCCGACGCAACGGCCGCCGACACTGCCGATTGGGGAAAGGCCGTCGAGGCCATCGCCTTCGTGCTGTGCGCAAGACCCGAAAAGCGCGCTGCCTGACGGCGCGCGCCCCTGAGACTGCAACTTCGTAAGACCTTCCAACTTCCGGCCCCGGCAACGGGGCCATTTTTTTTACTCCCTCTCCCGTTGCCCACACTTGCAATGGGTAGAGGGCCGGGGGTGAGGGGCAACCACTTGCACTGCGTCATGACGCTGCCTCTCAATTCCAACGAGGGGGAGAGTGCCCGAACTCCACGACTCCATGGCCGGGCTTGACCCGGCCATCCAGGGCCAAACACGCCGACGTCTGAACAAGCAGCCTGGATGGCCGCCTCGTCGTGGCGAAACCGCGCTCCGCGCAAACGGCGGCCATGGTGTGGTTGTCGGAAAGCCCCTAAGGCTCGAGCTCGGTATCCCAGTAAAGATAGTCGAGCCAGCTGTCGTGCAGGTAGTTGGGCGGAAACAGCCGCCCGTTGCGGTGCAATTCGAACACCGTCGGCCGGTACGGCATCTGGAACGGACGCATGCCCGCATCCCACGGCATCGCGCCACCCTTCCTGAGGTTGCACGGCGCACAAGCGGTCACGACGTTGTCCCAGCGCGTCTGTCCGCCCCGCGAGCGCGGGATCAGGTGATCGAACGTCAGGTCCTCGCGCGCATTGCAGTACTGGCACGAGAAACGGTCGCGCAGGAATACGTTGAACCGCGTGAAAGCCGGATAAAGCGCTGGTTTGACGTAGGTTTTGAGCGAGACGACCGACGGTAACCGCATCTCGAAGCTCGTGCTCCGGACCGTCCGGTCGTATTCGGAGACGATGTTGACGCGATCCAAAAAGACGGCCTTCACCGACTCCTGCCAGCTCCAGAGCGACAACGGGTAGTAGCTCAGGGGCCGGAAGTCGGCGTTGAGAACCAGTGCCGGAAAGGACTCCGGCGTGGCAGCATGAGCATTCACGAGCTTGCTTCCAGTCGGTTCGTCGAATCGGGGCGTCACCCCCGAATGGCGTGCGGATACTAGCGACGCATGTCACCTCTGTGAAGGTCTCTGGGCCTATTCGGGACTTTCGGCGCCAGATCAGTAGGATGACCCTGATTTCTACGGAAAAAATGGCCATTTGGATGACCGTTCACGAGAGCGGATCGCGGTGCGCGTAGAAGGACCATAAGAGGCGGGCCGCGACCCCGCGCCACGGCCGCCATCTTTCCGCGATCTCAACGAGCCCGCGCGCGTCGGGCCGGTCGTCGAGCCCGAACGCACGCTGCACCGCAATCTGAAGTGCGAGATCCCCTGACGCAAACCCGTCGGCATGACCGAGGCAGAACATCGTGTAGATATCCGCCGTCCACGGCCCGATGCCGTTGATCGCGAGCAGCGCGATACGCAAGTCCTCATCCGGCAGCGGCGTCTCGAGATCGAGCGCGCCGGCCACGATCGCATCCGCCGCGCCCCGCAGCGTCTTGATCTTGCCTTGCGACAGGCCCGCGCCTCTCAGCGACCCGACGTCCGTCGCGAGCAGCGTCGGCGCATCGAACGGATCGACGACCAGCACCGTCCGCTTCCAGATCGCGCTTGCGCTTGCGATCGAAAGCTGCTGGCCGACGACCACCTGCGCGAGCCCCGCGAAGCCGGGCGTATGCCGCCTGAGCGGCGGATCGCCGACGACGTCGTGCACGCGTTTCATCACCGGACACAGCTTGCGCAACGCACGCGTACCGGCACGAACATCTGCCACGGTCTCTATGACGCGCAGACGAGCGCGCGGACGGCGCACCGCCCGCACGGATGCTTTTTGTGGACGAGCCCGCTTCGGCACGGCGCGATCACGCTCCTCGCTTTTCGTCATCCCCGACCCAAAGTAGGGTGAGAGAGCCGGGATTGGAATGTCTTGCAATGAGGGCGTGAGGTGGCGTCATGGGGTACGGCAGGAAAGGAAACGGCAAACAACTTGCGCTGATGGCGAGCGTTGCGTGCATCGCGATCGGCATCGCAACCGCAGCGACGGCCGCCGGCCAGAAGCTCAGGCAGTGGGAGACGATCCAGAGCGAGCGCTACGGATTCATGATCGCATATCCCGGCTCGGTCTTTGCGCCGAGCCCGGCCGCGGCAACCGACAACGGCCATGTGCTCGTCTCACGCGACGGCGGCGCAAGGCTTCTCGTCGCGGCCTTCGACAACGAGGCGGCGACGACGCTCGCGGAATACCGGGACCAGATCCTCACCGAGAACTACAACGGCGCCGATCTCGACTATGCCCCCGTGAAGAAGCGTTTCTTCATTGTCTCCGGCACGCGCGGCACCATGCATTTCTACGAGCGCGTGAGCTTCACCTGCGGCGGCAGGCTCATCAACAGTTGGGCACTGCTCTATCCCGTAGCCGAGCGCCACATCTACGACCGCATCGTCGAAGCCATCGCGCGCACCTATTCGCCGGGCGCGGGACGCAACGGCCAATGCGATTGATGGCACAAAGGGCAAAGCGGATCCCCTCCCCCCTTGTTGGGGAGGGCCAGGGAGGAGGGGATTCCGGAACGCTTGCCGTCGGGATTCCATCCGCCCCTAGCCCCTCCCCACATCGGATCGAAGACTCGCTTTCAGCGAGACGGAGAGGGGCATGAGCGCACGCCCCGTCCTGCGTTTCGCGCCGAGCCCCAACGGCGAGCTGCACCTCGGCCACGCGCTTTCGGCGCTCGTCGGCTTCGACATAGCCACGAAGCTCGGCGGCCGCTTCCTCGTGCGCATCGAGGACATCGACACCGCGCGCTGCCGCGAGGAGTACGTCACACAGACATTCGAGGATCTCGCTTGGCTCGGCATCACGTGGGAGGAGCCCGTGCTACGCCAGAGCCTCCACTTCACGACCTACAGCGCCGCCTCCGATTGGCTTCTGAAGCTCGGATTGCTCTACCCATGCTTCGCGACCCGCACCGAGATCAGCGAAGCGACGGAAACCGCGCCAGGTCCGCCGGTGCTCGACCCCGACGGCACGCCGCTCTATCCGGGCCTGCATAAGAACCTGCCCAAGGAGGAGATCGCCGCGCGCCTCTCCCGCAACGAGCCGTTCGCGCTGCGCCTCGACATGGACCGCGCGCTCGACGCACTCGAGGGCATCACCGGTAAGCGCCACGTCACGTTCACGGAGCTCGATGCCGAGGGCAACCCGGAGCCGATCGAGATGAACCCCGCCGACTGGGGCGATGCGGTGATCGTGCGCAAGGATGTGCCGACGAGCTACCATCTGGCCGTCGTCGTCGACGACGCGCGCCAGGGCGTGACGCACGTCACGCGCGGCCGCGACCTCTACGCGGCAACCAGCCTGCACCGCCTGCTGCAAACGATCCTCGGCCTGCCCGAGCCGCTCTATCATCACCACCGGCTGTTGACGGACGCCGACGGCCACAAGCTCTCGAAAAGCGCAGGTGATACGTCGCTGCGCGCCCTTCGCGCACAAGGCGTCGATAGGTTGCAGATCCGACGCCGCGTGGGGCTTGCGGGCAACGCGCCGGTCGGGCCGGATGGGAATCTTTCGTAAACCAAATTTTACGATGGTGGACCATTGGGTTGTCTCCTAGACTTCAACCCTGAGTTCCACCCGAAACTCGGGCGCCAGCGTGAAGAAGAAGCCGCGCACGTCACGGCCGAAGGCAAAACAGCCCCGTAGAGAGGCAACGGCGGCTGCCCCGAAGCGCGCGCGAACGACATCCCTGCAGGCCGTCCGCTATGCGCCCCCTGCCAGCGTTGCAGGAGAGCGCTTCGCGAGCCTCGTTGCCTCGCAGGCCGAGCGCCTCGAACGGCGCATCACCTCGCTGGCAAGTACCGCCACAAGCCTGCCGGGCGAGGTGAGCACGAGGGCAAACCGCCTGCGCGTGGGAGCCCGCGCCGTCGCCGGCACTTACTCGCGCGACGAGCGCGAGGCGCTCGCACTTCTCTTCCTGCCGTTCCTGCTTGTTGCTTCCGCCATGGTCGTCCATCAATCCGTGCGCACGCTGCAGAGCTATCTGACGGCAATCGCCCTGCCCGACGATGAGATTCCATCCCTTGCACCCTCGGTGACGCGCGACGTGCGCCTGGCTGCCGTTCCGCGCGTGCTGGCGCGCGAGACGCCTCCAATGCGGACCGAGCTCGCGGCAATCCGCACCGCACCCGAAACCCGCGCCACACGAGTTGCAGGAACGGCGCTCGCAGAGGCGCCCGCGACGGCCAACCTCAGAACCGTTGCAGCACCCGATATCGGGCGTCCGGCCATTCCGGAAGGCACGAAGCTCACCCCCGCTCCGGTCTCCACCGCCGCCGAGGCGCGGGTGGAGACACACCTCGCCCTGCTCGGACCCATCGGCGAAATGGGCGCGAGCCTCCCGCCACGCACGCCGAGCCCGATCGAGACGCTCGAAGTGGACGAGAACGGACGGCCCATCCGTCCCGGCATTTGCGCCGTCGAGCAGACCCGGCCCACGTCCGCAGCCTTGGCGCTCGGAGAAGCCCTATCGCTCGGAGCCGACACCTTCGGCCTGCGTCTGGCAAAGGCCGCCGAATCGCAGACCGGCTCGTTCGTCATCTACAACGACGCCTACCGCAGCATTTCCTATCCCATGGGCGACGTGAACCGCCTGTTCGGTGTCTGCACCGACGTCGTCGTGCGCGCCTACCGCACACTCGGCCTCGATCTGCAGATTCTCGTGCAAGAGGCCCGCGCCGGAACGGGGGACCGCAGCATCGATCACCGCCGCACCGAGATCCTGCGCCGCTTCTTCGCCACCCAGGGCGAGAGCCTGCCGATCACGACCTTCCCCGAGGACTATCGCCCCGGCGACATCGTCACCTACTATCGCCCGCAGAACCGGCGCACACGCGCGCACATCGCCATCGTGTCGTCGGTCATGGCGCCGTCCGGGCGGCCGATGATCGTGCACAACCGCGGCTGGGGACCGGAGCTTGAGGACGCGCTCTTCGTCGATCAGATCACCGGCCACTATCGCTATCGCGGCCCTGTCGTGACGCGGAATGCCGACAGCGGCGGCGGGAACGCCCCGGCCGAAGTAACCGCACCGCTCCATCGGGCCACGTTCACCGCCGAGAGCGAGTCATCGCAGCCCACATCGCGCTAACCGAGCCGACGATTAACGTTTGATTACACGGCTGCGCATCCACAAAGATCCAAATCAAGCGAATTGGCTTGCGTAAATACGCGAATAAGCTCACGTTTTGCGCGCCCACAACATAGCTGCGACACAGCTCAGCGCCGCAATTGCGCTGCGATGGGCTTCGCGTTGGACCTACAGCGCATGCAATTTCGAAAGCTTGGCTTGCCGTTCGAACCGCCCGGACCGTTCTGGTTCGAGGACCTGATGTTCTTTGTCGTCGACGAAACCCGCCGCTTGCCGCAACGCGCGGTGCACGCCGCAAGGCGCCTGCGCCGGCTGGCCGAAAGGACCGTCGAGACGGCGACCAATTTCGATCCGACCCAGATGCTCCGCAGCCGCCGCGCGGCAGCACCCGTACCGGCCATCCAGCAACGCCGCGAGGTCGAGCCGCTGAACGAGCCCGAGGCCTGGGCTCTTGCCACCGAGCCGCTTGTCGCCGCCGGCACCGGCCTCAACGCAGCCCTGGCCTGCCAGGCTGCGGCAGCCGAGCAAATCGACTCGCTGACCTACGTGCTCGCGCGCATGCGCGACGATCTCCGCCCGATCATGACCACCACGCACTTCGAGGACGAAACCGTCGAGCCGCTTCCCGATCCGAAGGCGCTGGAGACCTCCATCGAGGCCCTGCTCGAGCTGTCGCGGAAGAATGCAGCGACGCGCCCCAAGGACCGCGTGCGCCCGGCCGCATAACGCGACGAACCTGGCACTCGCCTTCAGCGTGCCGACACACGCCCGTCGTCCCCCGCAGGCGCTTGCGCGGGATCGATCACGTTGCCCCCGAACGTCTGCAGCTCGAGCACGGCCAGCGCACGATCCGCAAGACCGTCCGGCCGGAACCGCAGGCTTCCGTCCACACCCGTGAAACCGCTCGGCCGCGTGAGCGCCGCCGTCGTGAACCGTTGCCCCGGCTCCGCGGACGAAAGCGTGATGGCGATACTGACGGCGTCGTAGGCGAGGCTCGCGATCCGCGGCGGCGGCTGCCCGAACGAGCGCGTGAACCGCTGGGCGAAGTCGGCCCAGCCGTGCGGATCGGAACCGGGATACCAGCCGCGCACGAACGCCGCGCTACGGCCTGCGTTGGGGAAATCCCATCCACTGGTGCCGAGAAGCTGGATCCGATCGCCGCCGATGCCCGCATACGTCAGGATCGGATCGATTTGCGGCAGCATGTCCGCGCCGGCCGCGATGAGCAGCGTATCGATAGGCGCTACGGAGTCCGCACTCTGCTTCACCTCATCCGCCAGCGCCCGCACGGTTCCGAGCATGGCGTTGGCCTCGAGCGGATAGCGCGTGACGGCCGCGACCGTGCCGCCGTTGCGCTCGACCGTCTGCCGGAACGCCGGCTCGACGACCTGCCCGTAGGCGTCATTGGGAATGAGCGCTGCGAACCTGCGCTTTCCCCGACCCGTCGCATACGCGACGATGCGCTCGATCTCGGTCTCGGGCAGCACACTCATGAGATAGACGCCGCCACCGGCCACGCGCCGGTCATTGGAGAATGTCAGCACCGGCACGTTGGACTGGCGCGCAACGGGAGCCACGGCGCTTGCCGCCGCTCCGGTCATGGGGCCGATGAGGATCTCGGCGCCTTCGCCGATCGCCTCCTGCGCCGCTTTTGCCGCTCCTTGCGGCGTGCCCTTGTCGTCCTTGACGATGAGTTGCACGAGCGGATTGTCGAGCTCGAACAGCGCCAGCTCGCCGGCCTGCTTCAGGCCTTTTGCCGCCACGGTCTGCGGACCATAGCCGGACATCGAGAGCAGCATGCCGATGCGGACTGGCTTCTGCGGCTTGCCGTCGGGAAGCGCGGGCGCCTCGCCAAGCGCATTCGTGACGTTGCCGCCCATATTCGTAGCGCAACCGGCGAGCAATCCGGCGGCCACAACCGCCGCGCCGGCACGGCCGATGACGCGCATCCATCGACGGATGCGCCCGATCCCCCGCAGGAAACCGGTCTCTGCCATAGTTGCGGCCCCTTGCAGCCGGCGCGATTGGCTCATCACGCAGGTACCATGCGCATCTTGAACAGGTTCGCCTCTTGGTCGTGCGGCGTCCCCGAGCCGCGCGTGGCATGCACGACCCTGGTTACAGGCTAAGACAACGGGGGTGAAGTGAAATATTGCACCTTTTCAAATATGTCCTGGATTTCCGGGAGTGAAGGCATGAAAGAGGAGCGAGCGAGGCGCACGCATGACTGACGAGCCCCCTGAGACATCAGAGGACGGAGCCCCTCAAACAGCGAGGCGGGCTGCCTTCGAGATCGCGCGCCAGCAGGGTCTTCCGCTCGACCCAGGCCTCTACATCGTTGCAACGCCGATCGGCCATCTCGCCGATATCACGCTGCGCGCACTCGCCATCCTCGCACGCGCTGATGTCATCTACTGCGAGGACACGCGCCACAGCCGCACGCTGCTCTCCCACTACGCAATCCGCGCGCCGCTCCGCCCCTACCACGAGCACAACGCCGAGGAGCAGCGCCCGCGCGTGTTGAAGGACCTTGCCGACGGACGCGCCGTTGCGCTGATCAGCGACGCCGGCACACCGCTCATCTCGGATCCGGGCTTCAAGCTCGTGCGCGAAGCCACCGCCGCCGGCCACACCGTGACGGCCGTTCCCGGTCCCTCCGCCGCACTCGCAGCACTGACCGTCGCCGGTCTGCCGACGGACGCGTTCTTCTTTGCGGGCTTCCTGCCCGCGAAGGAAGGCGCGCGAAAATCGCGCCTGGCCGAGCTCGCAGCGGTTCCGGCGACCCTCGTCTTTTTCGAGGCGCCGACCCGCGCCGCCGAAACGCTGGCCGATCTTGCAACCGAGCTCGGCAACCGCGAAGCGACCCTCGCACGCGAGCTCACCAAGCTACACGAGGACGTGCGCCGCGCCCGCCTTGCCGATCTCGCAAGCGAGTTCGCGGACGCGCCGCCCAAGGGCGAGGTCGTGATCGTGGTCGGACCTCCCGAGCAGGCCGAGGTGAGCGACGCCGCAATCGAGGCGAGCCTGACGCCCATTCTCGAGAGCCTGAGCATCCGCGACGCATCGCGCATCGTCGCCGATACGCTGAAGGTTCCGAAGGGACGCGTCTACGACGTGGCGCTTGCCCTGAAACGCCGTGGGCGGACCTGACCCGATGCAGAGGCGCCGCGCGTCCGCACCGGATGAGAGACGGCGCAACAAGCGCCGCGACCGCGAGCGGCAAGGCCGCCATGCCGAATGGATCGCTGCGCTGAGCTTGCGGCTGCGCGGGTACCGCATTCTCGGAATCCGGGAAAAAACCCCACTCGGCGAGATCGACCTCATCGCCGTGCGCGGCCGGCGCGTGGCGTTCGTCGAGGTCAAGCGCCGCGCCACAAAGGAGGCAGCGGAAGCGGCCGTAACGGCCGCCCAGCGCACGCGCATTCGCAGAGCCGCCGACCTGTGGCTCGCGCGAAACGAGCGCTACCAGGCCTACGAGCTGGGATTCGACATCAAAATCCAAATTGGGCTACTAACATTCTAACAAGACACAAAAAACAAAAAGTATCTAGTGTCCAACCCCAACAAGCACCCCAACATCGGCGCGCCTTCAAATACTCGCTACCAGCCGGAGCGACGGAGCGGAGCGCTTAGAGCGGACGTTGAGGTAGCGCGGGCGTCCGTTGTTCGGGTCGTGCTTGAAGTGCTGCTTCATGCGCACCCAGAGGTCCGGCTCGTTCGGCCTGGGCAGTCCGCGCGCCGCGAACCACGCGTGTGCGAGCTTGCGAATGTCTCCGCTGCTCATCGCGCACGCGGGCGCCTCTTCGAGGTCGTCCGCGATCCAGCGGTCGATGTCGTCAGTCGTCGCCTTCAGCGTAGGCTGAGGTGATTCGGCCTTCTCCCGCCGCGCGGGAGCAGTCTGACGGCGCGGAGCGCCCAGCACGGGCCCGACGCCCATCAGCGCGCTCACGAAGGCCAGCCAGCACGTCGGGCCGAGCGCAGCCAGCAACTCGAAGCCCAGCGCCCGGCTCAATGCCTCCTCTGCCTTGATGATCCGCTCGGAGGGATTGCTGCCAATCTCGTTGGCGAGAGCCTTGATATTTGCGACGTAGCTGTCGGCAACAGCCGGCACGACCACCGTCACCCCATGCTCGACCGGCGCTGCCGGGAGCTTCCGCAGATCCGCGTCGATCTCATCCCGCTTCCGGGCCGCCTCGATGCGTCCTGTCGCTTCCGCAACCTGGGCGCAGAAGGCGGCCGACGTG
Source organism: uncultured Hyphomicrobium sp. (assembly GCA_964508485.1). Lineage (GTDB taxonomy): Bacteria > Pseudomonadota > Alphaproteobacteria > Rhizobiales > Hyphomicrobiaceae > Hyphomicrobium_C. The sequence continues at coordinate 18,153 of CAZDUD010000041.1, forward strand.
GTGATCTTCTCGGTGGCGCAGCCGTCGGTCGCGTTCCAGATGCGTGCCTTAGTGGACTTGAGTTGCATCAACGCCGCTTCGAGCGTGCCGACCGCCATCTCACCAGCGAGTTGCACCTGCGCCTCACGCTGCGCGAGGAGGTGCGACCTCTGCGAGGCGAGGTGCGAGGCTCCGTCGATCCTGGCTTGTTTGGCCTCGCTCGCAGCCTCGCTCGCAAGCGAGAGGTTCCGGGTGGCCGCCTTCGTGTTGACGAACACCAGGAACAGGGCCGCGACGACGCAGAGCGGAGTGAGCACGAAGGACCGAAACCGCAACGCTCCCTCGATAAACAGGGCGCTTCCGAGGATCATGAGCATGGCCGCGGCGTTCGTCTGCCAGCTGCCGTGGCCGGTCCAGTCCACGTTGAAGAGGAGGGCGGGCACCAGCCAGACGAGTGCGAGGCACCGTGCGAGGCCCAGAATTACTGACCTCGCTGCACCTCTCGCTGACCGCACATTAAACGCCACAGATGCCCCTCGTCGCTCTCGATCTCCGGAGCGCTCAGAATTATTGAGCTCGATTCGGAACAGGACACAACGCGCAGTTGGGGCAAACGCGGGTCAAGCCTTTTCCCAGCCCAGGGGTGGGGCAGAGGTGAGCGCGGGGGGCCGCTAGGGACTTACCTCAATTCTGCGGAATTCTGGCGCAAGAGTACCGGGTGCCGGGGGCCTGCTTGGCCTAGTGTCCGGCCATGGGCACTCCATACCAGAACACCATCAGCGGTCTCTTGCGGAAGCGCTCGGAGATGATGTCCGAGGCACAAGCCTTGCGCGAGCAGATGGCCAAGCTCGGCAATGACATTGAAGCCCTAGACCGAACGCTGATCTCGCTCGGCTACAAGGGCGATCTCAAGTCAGTCGCGCCACGGGGAAACCGCGTCGTCTACTTCCACAGAGACGAGTTGCGGCGGTCCTGCCTTGAGCAGTTGAGGAAGGCCAAGGGGCCGATCTCAAGCCTAGACATAGCCGAGAAGATCATAGGGATTGAAGGAAAAGACTGCGCAGATCGGCAGCTTCGGAACGATATGGTCAAGCGTGTGGGGAAGAGTTTGAAGCTGCTGATGCAGCAAGATTTGGTACAGTGCATCCGCGCTAATCACGGAGTGGTTCTCTGGAAAATGCCGACGGAATCTGATAACTAGTCGGCCCCCGCGGGGACCATCCGTCCTTTATTGCTGCCTGTCGCACATGACGCATCGGTTGTCATTGGCAACAGGACCACAACAGCAATGGAGGTTCGCATGGAAAAACGGCCCCGCGAGGGGCACCAAACGGTCTATGTCCGCGGGCACTGTGGTCCAATGCTTGGAAGCAATAGGCTGCTCGTCGCTACGATTGTCGGACTAGCGATACTCAATCCAGTAAGCCAAGACGCTTGCGCACAGAAAGGCGCCACAGACGGCGCTCAGCAGCCAAAGCAAGACAGTAAGCCAATAGACCTTTCGCCCATCGAGGACCAACTCAAGGGCATCACCCGCGCGATTGAATCCAGTCAGCATGACCCATATGCCGAGCAAGATCGAGAACGAGCTGACCGCGATCTCGATGCCCAAGACCGTATGGCTTTTTGGGCGCGCCTTCTGTTTTACGCGACGGTCGCATCCCTCTTTCTGACCGCCGCAGGCTTGTTCCTCATCTATCGAACCCTGGTTCACACGCGGCGTGCGGCTGACTTCGCCAGCGACATGGTGCAAGAGGCTAAGCTGACTACAAAAGCGGCTCAGGATTCCATTGCCGAGACAAAACGAGTAGGAGAGGCACAAGTTCGAGCGTATCTCACGGCGCACGACGTGGTCGTCAATATCGACCATCAGGATCACAAGGTTAGTGTTGCCTATACCGTAACAAATAATGGCAATTCTCCTGCCTTGAACGTCTTGGTTGGGTCGCGGGGATGTCCCGAACTCTGTTGAACTTCGAGCCGGGGCCGCTGCTCGTACGTCACGGTATTGAGGTTGACGACCGCTAGCAAGTCTGATGGCTGCCGTCGCCTGCCGTCCACCATGTTCGCTGTTCGTCCAGGCATGGCAGCTATCGGGGGCATAGCAGGAGAAACGGCATGGCCTCGAACCGTCCTTCATGACCCTGAACAGACCTGAGCGGTTGCAGCAAGAGTGACAGGCAGACGACCGCGACGCCGAGTTTGCGGACATTGGTCCGATGGTGTCGAGGTGCGGACCGACTATTCCGGTGATGACGGCAGCGCGGCTAGTAGCAGACATTGCTTACTCACGGAGTGGCCACAGGAGAGAATGGAGGCCGTTAATTGACTATCATCCGGCGGGCACGCAAAAGACGGCGAGCATGGTTCATTTCTAGACAAGGCTCCGCACGCTCCCAAACAAAGGCGCGTCGTCCAAGATTTCCATTTGGTCTCAGGAATTCGCGATCTCGTCCGTCCAAACCCGGAACGACTTGAGCGTGTTGGGGCCGAACGTCGTGGCGATCGCGACATCGGCGGCATCGCGGCCGCGTGCAATCAGAACGCGACCAATGCGTGGCACGTTGTTCCTCGGATCGAACGTGTGCCATTCGCCGCCCAGATAGGCCTCGAACCATGCGGCGAAGTCACCTGGGGGATAGGGCGGAGGCGTGCCGACATCACCCAGGTAGCCCGTGCAGTAGCGGGCCGGAATATTCAAGGCGCGACAGAATGCGATCGCGAGGTGGGCATAGTCGCGGCACACACCCTGCCGCTCCCGGTAAGCCTCGGAGGCCGTGCGCGTCACGCGGGCGTGTGCATAGCCGAAGGCAATGTGCTGATGCACGAAGTCGCAAATAGCCTGCACACGGGCCCAACCGGTTGCCCCATTACCAAAGTGCGTCCACGCCAGATCCAGCATCTGATCGCAATCGCAGAAGCGGCTTGCCAACAGGAAGACGAGTGTCTCCTCGGGCAGGTTTTCGACCGAGATTTGTGTGGCTTCCGGCACGGTCGGATCCGGAAGCCCGGAATCTTGCACGAGCGAATCCGAACGAATGCGCATCGCTCCTGCCGGAGCAACGAGCCGATTGCACCAATTGCCGAAGCCGTCCCGATAGCCAGACATCCGAACCGACGGGCTGGTGACGACATGATCCGGCGCCTGCAAATCGGAGACACGGGAATGGTGCACGTTTAGCACCAGGATGACGGGTGTGGGCTGGGGAAACGCGTAGTCCAGTTCGTAGCCGACACGCAGCTTCATGGAAGGTCATCCTCGCTCTGGCCGCTCGACAACCTGCCGCGACGGGACATCGTAGACCTTTTCCCCCTTTCGTCGAGGGCAATCGCGCCAATCACTACGCCAGAGCCGTTTCGGCTTCCGCGCCGATTACGGAGACAGACACACTCATGCCCAGAAATGCGGACGACGTGCCGACGAAGCTGCCTGACAACGGCACGGCTTGTCGGTGGTCGCGCGCGACAGCGATGCGAATGAGGTCTCGATTGCCGAATATGCCGTTGGTGGGATCCATCTCCACCCAGCCGCATCCTGGCAAGTAAACCTGCAACCAAGCGTGGGTGGCGCCACCACCCTGGTGGTTGGCGCTCCCAGGCGTGTAGATATATCCCGTCACAAATCGGGCGGCGAAACCCAAAGATCGAAGTGCTTCGATCATAAGCAATGCGAAGTCGCGGCAGCTCCCGGTGCCAAGCGCGAGCGTTTGCACGGGCTCCTGCGTCCCGGCCTTCGGACGGCTCACGTACTCGAAATTGCGATGGATGGTTTCCATCATGCCTACGAGGACGGATAGCGTTCCGCCATCGCTCGATCTTGCGACGTTGACCGCCCATTCGGCGAGCTGGCCATCTGGATCCGGGCGGTGGACTCTCATGACCGACTGCAAGTCCGGTACCTCTTCGGCATCGTAGGCGAACGGAAAACGCTGAGCGGAGTCGAGCAGGAGATCGGTTGGCTGGGCCGCCTCATAGTGAAGGATGTTGATTTCGCTCACAACCCGCAGGCACGTGGCGCGTTCGTCTCCGAACGCGGCGTAGGAAACGGAGTTACCGAAGGCGTCGTACATCCATCTGATGCTTGCGGGCGCCGGCGTGATCGAAAGCTCCGTATTCAACAGCCGCAGGCTGTGGCTGTCGCGCGGCCGAAACATCATGCGATGGCGCCCAAAGGAAACCGGTTCGGCATAGTGATATTCGGTCGTATGGCGCACGATGAGATGACGCCGCATGAGGTCTTCCTTTTGATCCAGATCGGCCGCCAACCGACGACCGCCAAACCGCCACTGTACCGTGAATGGCCGTACCACGGGGTATCAGGCCAACGCTATCGGCAAGCGTCTTCGGCACCGGACGTGAACAGCCCGATTTGAAGCGCTCACAGGGTCTTTTCGGAATCGAGTGTAAGCCCATGGTCGGCAATGACCCTATCGAAAGCCGCCTCAAGGACGGACTGCGTCAAACCAGGAAACTTGCGCCGCAGTGCCGTCAAAAGGCTGGCGTCCTGATGGCCTAGGGTGATAAAGCGATCGAGCTCACGGGCGACCTCAAGACACTCAGTCATTCTGCGTGATCGCTCCAGAGTCAGCCTGCATTCGCGCGCACCGCCCCAGACGGATGCCTGTATGCCTTCTACGACACGAAGTTTGGATAGGCCACTGCGCGAGGCCTTGTCGGCTGGAACGCACGACGAAGATGGAAATCGCAGTAAGGATGCCCATCGACCTTACGGATGCCGCAGGAATGGAAATCAGACCCTTGCGGATCTCCCATCGGCCAACGGCAGTCGTCTACCATCAGCGTCTCCATCGCTTTTCTCTGACCAACGGGAATGACGGGATCTTGTATCGGTGTAGGGTCGATCGACTTCTTGTGTGGAAACATGAAAGGCTCTCGCTGAAAATATGCCGAACATGATCGGCACCTCTAAGTGGGGTAGAGTGAACTGAGATCGACAAAAAGGGTACGCCCTAATGCGGGTTTGCGATTCCGGCTGCAAGATCCGCAGCCAATTTTCGATCTAGATCCTCGATCAGCTCTGTGATCTCTGTTTTGTCATCCCACGTATGTCGAGCCATTGGTCCATATGCTGGACGACAACCCATTCACTGGATGACGCGGTCCCATGAGCGATGATGTAGCGGGCTTCTGCTTCTGTGATGAGCTTTGCCCTTTTGTAGAGCGTCTTCAATTCGCCACCCCGTGATTTCCATTGCTGCCATGCGTCAATTCCGTGATGTGGGATAGCCGACTGAAACTCGGAAGTGCGTGCGTTGTGAAACCACCGATGAGCGATCACTTCGGCAACTCAGTCGTCGGTTTGAACGCGCTTGCACACGGTCCTCCACCGCTCTCTAGTCATATGCGTCGCAGGCTCCCAGAGGGCCATGCAGGACGCCAATTTCTCCTCCTTTGTCGCGCGACCATAGTTGCCGAGCCGCGGAGGCTCTTGCGCATGCGGTACGGTGGGCGCAGACGTGGTGTCCTGACCACTTGCCGGAACGGCGGCAAAGACCGCTACGCAGACGGCGATAGCGAGCGCGGCAAAGAAGCTATGATGTCCGAAGTTCAACAGGGCAATGCTCCTCGCGTTACGAGCCTCCATGATGACCGCGGATGGCACAAACTAGCCGTAGCGCAAGCGCGAATGCGGCATCAGAGTCGGATACTACTCAGATCCCCAAATGCATGGCGCGTTGTGCTGATTGGAAGAAAAACGCGAACGTGATTGGCGCTTTTCGGGTGGGATCCCCATTTGCACTATAGCGACCGATGCAATGGGCATCCGTCCAAACCAATGGAGACTACCATGGGGACTTGGAACGCACCGCAGGTGCGCGAGCAGGCCGTTGGTCTCGAGGTTACGAGCTATCTGCCGGCCGAGATCGACCTCGTCTAACGCGATACGGCATTGGAGAGCGGCGATCACTGACGCAACCGCTGTGCGTCGTGCTACGTCGGTCTCAGTTCGGCGCCTGTGCAAAAAGGTGCCAATTGTACATCGTGACGTACAGCGAGGTAGCGCGAGGTCGGGAGCCCGATAACGCCAGCGTCGTTCGTTGGGACAATGAATGTGGAGCGCTCCGCATTTAGGTCACGGCGCCCATTTGCGTTAGCGTTGCGCTACTGTGGCGCCTCTAGTGGACGAGCGGAGTCCCGCTCCTGGGCTGCCGCAAGATCGAGAGGATCAATAGCGACGATCTGTCTCTTAAGGCTAACAGACCCGATTGCAGGGATCTCGATCGTGGTTTCCAGCCGCCGAAAGGCAACAAAGGACAAGCTTTCGATTCGCTCCTCCTCGATCTCGATCCGGTAACTTCCGGCTGGCAACTCCCCATCAATCCCGCCGAGAGTGAAGGAATCATTGAATACTGCAACCGATCGGATGGTGCGCGTCGTCATCGTCTCACTTTTCCAAAGAACGGCTGAGGACGTAGGTGTGAGCGAGCCGGGCATGGGAGCGCATCGCCACGCTAGTCACAGTTTTGGCGAAGACGGCTCCGTTCCAAGGGGGCATCTCGGGCTTGGGGGCCGGCTGCTGTCCGCAAACGGGTGAGGCCAGCACCATCGCCGCCAGCGTCGTAAAGGGCAATATGAATGCCTTCATACGGGGCCTCCGTCGTCGAACGAACCAAAAGCGAGCCAGTGCACATGGTGCACTGGCTCGGCGCTGCGACTGGCCGTTTTGAGACGTCGGTCGCGCGCAGACCTAGATTTTCTGCGGTGCGGGCGCCGCTGGCTTTTGCTCCGACTTGACGGCGGGGTCGGCAACTGTTTCTGGCTCGCCGACGGGTGGCGGATTTCCGGTCGGTGTCTTAGACGGCTCAGTCGGTGTATCGGGTCCCGCGGCAATCGGAGTGTCAGAGGCTTTTGTTGGGTTGTCGATCATGAATGTCACCGGTTTGATGGTTCAGTTCATGCCGACAGTGCGCCTCTGCTCGGGCAAAGCTTAGACTCGGAATGTACCTATGGCGCGCTGGTGCCTTACGGAGGCACACGTGTAGAGCGCCGATTTGAGCGATTTGAGATAGCTTTCCGACACGTTCCGGGTTAGCGCACGCCGCGGCGGGACAATACGTGCTAGGATGTATTCCCTTGCATCATCCCATTGTGGGGCGCGAGCGTGCACAGGAAGCAGGATCATGACTGGACCTCGTCCTGGTGCACCGGACGTACCCCGAAAGCTTCCGTCCGGAGTGTGTGCGCCGAAACGCAATACCAATAACGAGAAGTCCACAACGCCGAACAGCCAGCTTCCGGAAACGGCGAAGTATTTGCGCGTGACGTCCGACGACTTCAGCAACATCCTCAACACCTCCGACATAGCCGTCATTGTCCTCGACGAAGGCTTGAGGATCCGCTTCTTTACACCGGCGATCAAGCCGCTGTTCAACTTCATAGCGAGCGACGTCGGGCGCCCGCTCGGCGACCTCACGCATCGGCTCAGAAACGACGATGTGCTGCCCGACGCGCGTGCAGTCCTCAACACGTTTGCTCCTGTTCGGCGCGAAGTCGAAGCCGATGACGGGACTTGGTATATCTGCAGCATCCTGCCCTATCGCAGCGATGAGAAGCATGTCGATGGAGTACTCATCACCTTTGCCGACATTTCCGAAGTCAAGGTAGTCCAGAAAGAGATCCAGGCCGCACGCGCGTATTCCGAAGGTATCATTGCTACCATCGAACAGCCTCTCGTCGTCTTGGATACAGAGCTTCGCGTCGTTTCTGCCTCGACATCCTTCTACCGGGTATTCGAAATCGAACCGGCGACAATGATCGGTCGCCACCTCCTAGACTTTGGCTCCCATCTCGATGTGCCGGAGATGCAAAAGTATCTTACCGCGCTTCTTTCGAGCGGCGCGGGAGTGGCCGATACGGAAATCACGCTTAAACTGCCGACGTGCGGCGTTCGGTCCTTCATGGTGAGCGCCCGTGCCATCGGAGACGGCCCCTTGGCAAGCCAGAACGTGCTTCTGTCCATCATCGACGTCACAGACGCGAAGCGCGAGAGCGAGGCGCTGGCAGCTGCAAAGGCGCTAGCCGAGAATGCCAATATCGGCAAATCGAGGTTCCTGGCCGCTGCCAGTCACGACCTGCGCCAGCCCTTACAGACCATCAATCTGCTGCAAGGCATATTGACCAAACGTGCGCGTGACGGAGATACGCTGCAGCTGCTCGAGCGCCTTGACGACACGGTTGGTGCCATGTCGAGCATGCTCGACAAGTTGCTCGACATAAACCAGCTCGAAGCCGGCGTTGTGCAACCTAGTATCGTCAATTTCCCCATCAACAGCCTTCTCGCCCGACTGAAAGCCGATTTCGCCTACCTTGCGGAGGAAAAGGGGCTGCAGTGGCATGTCCTCCCTTGCAGCCTTGTTGCGCAGAGCGATCCCAAGCTTCTCGGACAGATGCTTCATAATTTGATCTCCAATGCCGTCAAATACACGAGCAAAGGCAAGCTGCTTCTGGGCTGCCGGCGGCGAAAGGGGATCATTCGTATCGAGGTGCTTGACACGGGCATCGGCCTACCCATGGATCAGGCCCGGAAGATATTCGAGGAGTTCCACCAGCTCGCAAATCCAGCTCGCGATAGCAGTTTGGGTCTTGGCCTCGGCCTTTCAATCGTCAAGCGGATAGGAGATCTTCTCGGGCATTCGATCGACGTCCGCTCGATCCCCGGCTACGGGTCGGCATTTGCGGTAGAGGTACAGATCGGCGACGCAGGCGAAGTCGGTGATACGCGGCCCATGCGCGCGGTCCAAGATGACTCGGTACTCGTTGTCGGCGCAATCCTGATCATCGACGACGATCCAATCGTGCGGAATATGATCAAAATGCTTCTCGATCACGAGGGACATCGGACGAGGGTCGCAGGCGATGTCGCGACAGCACTCGATATGGCCGGAAAAGACGCTGCGGAACTGGATCTCGTGATCGCGGACTATAACCTGTCCTGCGGGGCGAGCGGCCTCGATGCTATTGCGAGCCTGCGGAAGCAGCTCGGGCGAGACATCCCCGCCATCATCCTGACCGGCGACATCGCGACCGTCACGTTGCGCGCTGTTGCTGACCAAGGGCACATTCAGCTCAACAAACCGGTGAAATCGCAGCAACTCATAAGTCTTGTCCAACACATTCTGGCCAAGGCGCGGCGAAATAGTCCCAATACCACGATCGACAGGCCATCGCCCGCGGACCCTTCCGCTGTACAGAGGGTGTTTGTTGTTGACGACGACGCCGTTGTCCTCGAAGCGATGCGGGATCTGCTCCAAGAGCATGGGTATGCGGTAGAAATCTTTGCAGATGGCGAAGAGTTCTTGCGCGCCAGGCGATCCGACGGCTGTCTGCTAGTCGATGCCAGATTGCCCGGCATGACCGGTCTCGAACTGATCGAGCGCCTCAGAGCGGAGAACTTTACACTGCCCACGGTCATGATAACTGGCGACGGAGACATTGCTTTGGCGGTCGAGGCGATGAAGGCGGGAGCCTCCGATTTCATTCAAAAGCCGGTCGGTCACGTGGAGCTGCTTGCGAGTATTTCGCGCGCACTCGAGCTCGATGGGGGCAGACCCTCTGCGGCACGGGAGCAGGCTATCTCTCTTATCGCTGGCCTGACGGCGCGGCAACGACAGATCATGGATCTCGTCATGGCCGGACATCCGAGCAAGAACATTGCTGCCGACCTTGGCATCAGTCAGCGCACCGTGGATAACCATCGAGCGGCGATCATGAAAAAGACCGGATCTAAATCGCTTTCGGCCTTGATCCGGACGGCGATCGCGGCGGCTTGAGCAGGCGCACTATTAGAAGTCTGATGCCAGCAACGTGTAGGCCTCTCTGCGGCGGCCGGAATAGATTCTGGCCGCTACGTTGAGGATTTGATCCCGATAGCGGTCGAACGCAATCAGAATTCCGGCTTCGTCCATTTTCGGATTCGGGCTCATGCGGGTGAAGGCGTGCTGATCAATGAAGAAGCTGATCTCGATCGCGCCGTCGTAGCCCCAAAACCGCACACGGCGTCCGCGCGCGTCGTAGCTGCGGCTTCGATTTGGAAAACTCAGCGTCATTGTGCGACGTCTCCTTCCTCCTTGCTCTAGCTGGCGGCCTGGAACACCACGTATGCTACGAGCACCAGTGCAAGTACGATTGGAACGAGCAATGACGGGATCCACGGCGCAAGCGCCCGCCAGCTTGTCTTCTCGGCAACGAAGCGAGGAGCCGGGTCGTTCATAGGGGAAAAATCCTTGTTTCTGACGCTCAGTCTCGCATTGTGAACGGCGACAGTGCCCATGCATGCTCAAATCCGGACGCACGTGTCAGACCCGACAGTAGGATGGAAGGGCATTGCCCGTTAGAGTCGGAATCTACTCAGAACACAAGGACAGATGCTGGGGCATCAACGGCTTGCGGGGCGGGAACGTCCCCGTGGGGCAGTCATGTCTTCTGCCCCGAGATTGCAGACCTCCGCCAAATTCGGGGACCTCTCAAACTGAACCAGCCGTTCGCCACTCCAAATTCTACGCCATCATTCAATTCCGTCCCCATGATCTCCTCATTGGCGAGCCGCGCCGCTATGGCACCAAACATATCGTGCTCGCCGGGCTTAGTGTGCCTTTGATCAAGCAGTTCCATGATCCGTTGGGCGATCTGTTCCGGTGTCCGTATGGACATTCTGAGTTCCTCCTGCGTCAATGCGGCGGGCCTCTTTTAATAACTGAGATCTGCCCCCGTTCTC
>CAZDUD010000042.1:0-28650 GCA_964508485.1 uncultured Hyphomicrobium sp.
GTCGTCGAGGAACATGTACTCCGAGCAAGGGTTCGAGGCGCGGATCGGTCCCGACTGCGGGCAGGTGTGCCAGTCGTTGATGGTGGTGTGGAACTGGATGCCGGGGTCGGCGGAGGCCCATGCCGCGTGGCCGATCTGCTCCCAGAGGTCCTGGGCGCGTACGGTCTTCACCGTCTTGCCCGTGGTGCGCGACGTCAGCGCCCACACGCCATCGTTCTCGACTGCGTTCAGGAACTCGTCGGTGACGCGCACCGAGTTGTTCGAGTTCTGGCCGGAGACGGTGAGGTAGGCCTCGCTGTCCCAGTCGGTGTCGTAGGTGGCGAACTCGATGTCCTTGTAGCCCTGGCGCGCGAACTGGATGACGCGATGGACGTAGTTCATCGGCACGTCGTCGCGGCGGGCGTCCTTGATGGCGCGCTTCAGCGCAGGATTTTTTGTGGGCTCGAAGCACGCATCGCCATCCGCGTCGCAGTTGACGCAGGCTTTCATCACGGCCTTGAGGCGCTTCTGGCAGATGCGCGAGCCGGTGACGAGGGCAGCGACCTTCTGCTCCTCTTTCACCTTCCAGCCGATGTACTCCTCGATGTCCGGATGATCGACGTCGACGACGACCATCTTGGCCGCGCGGCGCGTGGTGCCGCCGGACTTGATGGCGCCGGCCGCGCGATCCCCGATCTTGAGGAAGCTCATGAGGCCGGACGAGCGGCCGCCGCCTGAGAGCTTTTCATTTACTCCACGCAAACTGGAGAAGTTGGAGCCGGTGCCGGAGCCGTACTTGAAGAGACGCGCCTCGCGCACCCAGAGATCCATGATGCCGTTCTCGTTGACGAGATCGTCGTTCACGGACTGGATGAAGCAGGCGTGCGGCTGGGGGTGCTCGTAGGACGAGGCGGAGACGGTGAGCTTGCCGGTCTCGTAGTCGACATAGAAGTGGCCCTGGCCGGGGCCGTCGATGCCGTAGGCCCAGAAGAGGCCGGTGTTGAACCACTGCGGGGAGTTCGGGGCGGCCATCTGACGAGCCAGCATGTAGCGGTGCTCGTCGTAGAAGGCGCGGGCGTCGTCCTCGGTTGTGAAGTAGCCACCCTTCCAGCCCCAGTAGGTCCAGGTGCCGGCGAGGCGGTCGAAGACCTGACGTGCGTCGGTCTCGCCGCCGAGCCGCTCGGCTTCCGGCAGCGCGGCGAGGGCGCGCTCATCGGCGACCGAGCGCCAGAGCCAGGAGGGAACCTGCGTCTCCTCGATCTTCTTCAAACGGCGCGGCACACCCGCTTTGCGGAAATACTTCTGGGCCAGGATGTCGGCTGCGACCTGGCTCCATTCCTCGGGCACCTCAAAGCCTTCGAGACGAAAAACGATCGAGCCGTCGGGGTTCTTGATCTCAGAGGTGGCGCGGCGGAAGGAAATATTCTCGTACGGAGACTTGCCAGCAGTCGTGAAGCGCCGCGTGATCTTCATAGTTCCCTCGTGCAGATTGAAGTTCGAACGTGCGGCGCAACGAGGTACGGGATGGCGACGCGGTTGGTTGTATTCGGGACACACTTCACCCGTGGCCCGCCGCGACACGGCGTTCCAATCAGCGCTCAAAATGTCGGCTGACTCAGGTGATTACTGCTGGTGTTGATGGGTACTCAGAGCGGATCGCGACCATAGTCCCCCGACGCAGGTCGGCGATGACCCAAACGTAAGATGATTCGAGTCAGGGCGAAACTGTGATGGCCTAGATTTTGTGTGTCGCAGACACAACCGCACCTAGATCTAGTGGTGTTGGTGACTTGGGGATTGACGGCCGGAATCGCCCGTAGATTGGGGCCTCACCGCGGATGCCGGAGATTCAGGCGTGTGCAAAAGCCCGAAATGCGGGCGTTGCCGGCGGCTGATCAAACGATAATCCGATTCCGTTTGGCGCGGGTACTGACACCGCTGTTGTAATTCTGCCGCAAAAGCTGTGTCGGCAACCTTCGCGCAAGCTCCGGCCGCGGCGCCGAGCGGGGCGGTGGCGTCGAGACGAAAGGCGCGCTGGCATTCGGCGCTTCAGCGCGGTAATCGAAGAGAGCGAAGCGGGAGGCGATTTCATGGGCATTTTCAGCGAGATCTTCAGCTGGTGGGGCGGCAACACCTGGGGTACGCGGCTCACGATCGCGCGCCAGGGCCGGTTCGTCGGCAGGGATTCGTTCGGAAACAGCTACTACGAGCAGATCAAGGGCGTGGGGCCCGAGGGGCCGCTCGGCCAGCTCCGGCGCTGGGTCACCTACACGGATCTCGCAGACCCCTCGAAGGTGCCGCCCGAATGGCACGGCTGGCTGCATTACACGGTCGATACGCCGCCGACCGAAGAGAGATACCAGGCAAAGCCCTGGCAGAAGCCGCATCGCCCCAACATGACGGGGACGCCCGACGCCTACAGGCCCGCCGGCTCGATCCTCGGTGCCGGTCACCGGCCCAAGGCTACGGGCGATTACAAGCCCTGGCGGCCAGAGTAGATGCCGCGCCCGGACCGATCCGTCTTGGCTGCGCCATCGTTCGGGTGCAGATGGGCAACTCGCCTGGGCTGACCGGCCCGCCTGACAGGAACCGCTCGCGCATGACCGGCCAAAGGCCAGATCTGGTGACGTTTGCGACACGAACCTTGGCGCTTGCGGCGCCTCTGGTGCTTCTGGCGGCGCCTGCCGGTGCGGATGCGCGGCTCGACAACCGTGTTGCCGTTTTCTCGGCGCTCGACAAGGTGACGGCAACCATCAAGACGCTCGAGGTGCCGATCAACGAGACGGTGCAATTCGGCGCGCTCAAGGTGACGCCGCGCGTGTGCTACTCGCGCCCGCCGACAGAGCAGCCGAAGACCACGTCGTTCGTGGAAGTGGACGAGGTCGGGCTCGATGGGGGCGAGAAGCGCATCTTCACCGGCTGGATGTTTGCGCAAAGCCCCGGGCTCAACGCGGTGGAACATCCGGTGTTCGACGTCTGGCTCACCGATTGCCAGAAGCCGCGCAATTCCATCGCGCAGCAGCAACCGCCGCCTGCTGCCGGTACCGCGGACGGCACCGCGCCCTCCGATGGCCAGGACTATTACGTGCCTCCGGAGGACGACGCGTTCGATCAGCAGCGTCGTCGCGTGCGCCGCTAAGATCGCGGTTGAGCCTTACGTTTCATCATCTGTGACAGCAATGACTCACACCGAGGGTGAAATGCCTCGGTCAACTGATGATTTTGCGGTTTTTGCTATCGCGAATCCCGCTTCTCTATCATTCTTTCTGCAAACAAATCAGAACCTGTCCCGCATCCATGGCAGCGCCGTTGTTCCTCGCGGAACCGACGGCAGCGTAGGGCTTTCTTAGGATGCGTGCCGCTAATCGCCCGGTATCCGCCGAGCCGCTCGGAGTTTCCGATGAACGATTCACGCTCCATCGCGTACGACGCGACGTTCATGATCCTCTATATCGGCCTCACCGCCGCCATGGCGGTGCTGTCGATCATGCTGTTGGCCTTGTTCGTGCTCGAGATCGAGTTCGGCCCGCTGCAGGTGGGCGCTGCGATCGCCAATCTGATCGGCTGGTCGGTGCTGCCGCTCGCGCCGCGCCTCTATCGCCGCGTCGTCGGCCATCCGTTCTCGTGGCGCAGCAACGGCGCGCTCGGCGGCGAACTTTAAAGGCTATCTGGCGCATGTTTCGCGCGGCGCCGTAGGGACGGTGCACTCGTAGCGAAACGCAACCCAACCGTTTGTTAACGCTGAGGCTCAACTCGAAGCCCGGCGCTTCGTTCTGTAAAAGGCATCCTTCAGCAATTCGTGGAAAGGGTTGCCCTTCCAAGGGGGAAGGGCTGGCCCGTGATCTCTGCAACTGCCGAGCGAGAGCCGATTGATGCGCTCACATGCGCCGAGACCGCGCTCGGCCGATTTCGGCTCTGGCCCTCTTTCGAGCCGATCCTCGAGCGGCAGTACGAGACTTACTCGTCGGAGCGGCGCAATCGCGCGCTGAGGTTCTGGCTCGTCTTCGGACTGGTGCTGAGGGTATTGGGTCTAGCGACCGAACTCTCCATCGGCGGCGACATGCCGGTCTATGGCCTCGTGTTCCGTCTGGGCGTGCTGTTGCCCATCGTGCTGGTCTCGCTCTGGTTCCTGTCTCCGCGGTACTCCCTGGTCACGCAGGGGCTCGCGGCGACGGCGGCGCCCTTCATTTGCGTCGTCGGCATTTGTTTGCTCGGCACGGTCGCTCCGGCGCCGAACGACGTGCGCTATTTCTTTCTCGCTGGCGTGAACATCGTGGCTATCAACCTCGTGATGCCGCTGCGTTTCCAGCATGGGCTGGCCTTCACCGCCGCTTCGGTCCCCGTATACCTGTTCATGGCTCTATCCGGGTTCGGGGGCGTTGATCCGCGTGCGGTCATCGACGTCGTTTTTCTGTACTCGATGGCCGCTGTCGTTGGTCTTGCGGTCTGCTACCGCAACGATGTCACCGACCGGCGTGCTTTTCTCGCCAGCCAGAAGATCGACGTGCAGGCTGCGGCACTGACCCGCGCCAACGAGGAACTGCAACGGCTGCTCAAGATCGACTCGCTCACGGGGGTCTACAACCGCCGGTATCTCGATCAGGCCCTGAAGGCCACGGGTGAGGCGGCCATCGCGGAGCATACTCATCTCGGCGTTCTGATGGTCGATGTCGACCACTTCAAGGCCTACAACGACATTCTGGGGCACCAGGCGGGCGATGCGTGCTTGCGCGACGTCGCCCGGGCGATTGTCGGGAATGTGCGCGAGGGAAAGGACATCGTGACCCGGTACGGTGGCGAGGAGTTCGTCGTTCTCGCTCCGGGTCTGAGCAACGCGGCCGCAGGAGCGCTCGGCGAGCGGATTCGTACAGCGATCGAAGCGCTCGCGATCTCGCATCCGCAGACGCGCGACGCCAAGGTCACTGTGAGCATCGGTGTCGCCGCCGGCGTTCCGGACAGCGTCGAGGATCTGGATCACCTGATCAACGAGGCGGATGGCGCGCTTTATCGCTCGAAGCACCTGGGCCGGAATCGGGTGACATATGCTCCGGTGCCGGCAGATAAAGTCGAACGGCAAGGCAAAGGGAAATCGGCCGCTTAAAGCGATCCGCTGCTTCGCTCAACCAAGGATCTTGGCGATGTGCGGGGCGAAGTAGGTGAAGACGCCTGCGGCGCCCGCCCGCTTGAACGCCATCAGGCTTTCCAGAATCGTCTTGTCTGCGTCGAGCCATCCCCTCTCGGCGGCGGCCATGATCATCGCGTACTCGCCCGACACCTGATAGGCGAAGGTCGGCACCTTGTAGGTCTCGGACACGCGGCGCACGATGTCGAGATAGGGCATGCCGGGTTTCACCATCACCATGTCGGCGCCCTCGGCGAGATCGAGCGCGACCTCGCGGATCGCCTCGTCGGTATTGGCGGAATCCATCTGGTAGGTGCGCTTGTCCCCTTTCAGAAGCCCGCCGGAGCCGACCGCATCGCGGAACGGCCCGTAAAACGCGCTCGCGTATTTAGCGGCATACGACATGATCTGCGTGTTTGTGTGCCCGCTTTCCTCGAGCGCACGGCGGATGGCACCGATGCGTCCGTCCATCATGTCGGAAGGGGCCAGAATGTCGGCGCCGGCCTCCACCTGGACCAGCGACTGGCGCACGAGCGCCTCGACGGTAGCGTCGTTTGCGATCTCGCCGCCGACCAGAAGCCCGTCGTGGCCGTGGCTCGTGTAGGGATCGAGGGCGACGTCGAGGATGATGCCGACGTCGATGCCCGCCTCCTTGACGGCGCGGGTGGCGCGGCAGACGAGGTTGTCGGGGTTCAAGGCCTCGCGGGCGTCGTCGGAGCGCAGCTTGGGATCGGTGTTCGGAAAGAGCGCAATGGCGGGGATGCCGAGTTGCTCGGCACCGCGCGCGGCCTCGACGATGAGATCGACGCTGCGGCGCTCGACGCCGGGCATGGAGGCGACGGTCTCGCGCCGGTCCTTGCCGTCGATGACGAACAGCGGCCAAATGAGGTCGTTCACGGTGAGCGTGTTCTCGGCGACCAGACGGCGCGACCACGGCGCGCGCCGGTTGCGGCGCATGCGAACGGCCGGATAGGCGCCGGCGGCAGGGAATGCCGTCGCGGCGCGGCTGGCGGAGAGAGGCTTCTGCAGGGTCACGATCTCAACCTTGGCAAGGACGTCCGCTGACGGTCGGCTCAGCGTGGCGGGACCATCCCGCCTCTTGCGGCCGGATGCAACTCCTTGCGCCCGACAGGGTCAATCACAGATTTTCTTGTATTTCCGTTCGGCCATATCGACGTGGAAATGGTTGCGGTGGGCCTCGTTGGCCTCCGGGCCGAGGGTCGTACCGAAGATCCGGCAGCCCGAGGCGTGGATCTCGTGCAGGAAACGCCCCCTTGGCGTCTTGGGTGGCGGTACGACGATCTCTCCCAGGTCGGCGGCGCCTGGGAGCGCGGCGACGGTCTCGCCGTTCTTGCCCTTCCTGGAGTCCTTGCGGCCTTTGGCCTTGTCGGTCTTCTTGCCGTTCTCCGTGACAGCGGACCCCGTATCGATGGGGCCTTCCTTGGTCACGGAGACCGGCAGGGCGAGGCTGTCCTTTTTCGGCGCAATGCCCTCGACGAGCGTCTTGCGCGGAAGCTTGGTTCCGGTCGTCTTGGACTTTGCCGTTGCCTCGGCCGCCTGTGCACGCTCCGCGCTTGCCTTTTCGGCGGCGGCGTTCGCGGCCGCGGCTTTGGCTGCGGCTGCTGCCTTGGCGGCTGCAATCTGCTTGGCGACGTCGCGCTTATTCAGACCCCAATCGGTCAGCACGACGGCTTGGTCGCCCTTGCGCGTGATGAAGCCGCGGATGTCGAGCGCGTTCGCCTTGCCGTGCTCGGAGAGCTTGTTGCCGATACGGCCGTAAGCCATGCGGCAGGAATAGTCGCTCATCGACTCGATGCGGATCACCTCCGAGCCGAGGTGCTTCTTCGCGGAGGGCTGGACCTCGTCCTTCAGCCACTTGGAGAGCCCCACGACGAGGTCGCAGGAAACGACAGGCGGCGGAGAGAACGTGACTTCGGGATTTTTCCCGATCGATATCAGCCGCATGGGGGCCATGGATCCGCAGTCGCCTTTGCGGAACGGCTCCTCCGGGATCGCCACGGCGTCAACTCCCTTGAGGAGCTGCGTGCAGCGGGCCTTGGCGAGTCCGACTTCGACGGCGGGCCATTCGGTCGGCGGTCCGGGCGGTTTCTTGGCTTCGTCCTTGCCGGATTTCGGATCGGCGTCTTTCGTCTCGCCGGCGGCCTTGGCCGCAGGCTCGGCCTTCGGGTCGCTTGCAGCCGGGGCGTTGCCGGATTTCTCGTCGGCGGCTTTGCCGATTCCGGCGGCAGCCTTGTCCTCGGCCGCCGTCTCCTTGCCGTCGCTCTTTTTGTCGGCCGTGTCCTTGGTGCGCTTCTTCTGCTTGCCGGGCTCGGACGCGAGCGCGTCCTTGGCGGCGGCCGTGGCCTTCGACGCGGCCTTGGTGGCGTCGATGACGATGGTCTCGAATGCGCCCGTGACGGTGCCCGTCAGCGTGTTGTCGGCCGCGCGTGCCGTCACAGGCGCGGACGCGAGGAGCATGGCAACGGCAGCGCAGAGGCGCATCTGGATCGCGTTCTCGAGGCTCATCCTGTTCCCTGGTCTCGAGGGCTTCACGCAGCCTGCCGGGACCTCGCGGGCCGCGACGGAACACCCCGTCTCGGGGATGGGCGAATCAGGCAGGCAGTTTCATCTCGTCGACGGAGACTGTATAGCCGCCAAATGTGGCCCCAAAAGGCAACTGTCCCCACTCATCACATTGGTGGTGCAGGGACGAATTGCACCCCTCGGAGAGACGAATGACCGATACGGCCGACGAGACGCTGAAAGTCGAGATTCAAGGGACGCTGGCGCTCGTCACGCTCAACAGACCGAAGGCCCTCAACGCACTGACGGTACACATGCGGTCGAAATTCTCCGAGTGCCTGTGGTCAGCGGCGCGCGATCCGCAGGTCTATGCCGTCGCTATCCAGTCGACGAGCCCGCGCGCGTTCTCGTCCGGCTCCGACGTGCGCGAGGTGATTGGACTGACGCGGGGTGATCTGGCGGAAGGCATCAAGGCATTCGCCGATGAGTACGCGCTCAATTGGCAATGCGAGTGCTTCTCTAAGCCCACGGTGCCGCTCATCAACGGCATGGTCATGGGCGGCGGGGTCGGCATCACGCAGTTCGGGACGCATCGTGTGGCGGGCGAAGCCTATTCTTTTGCAATGCCCGAGACGCTGATCGGGCTCTTTCCCGACGTCGGAGCGTGCCACGTGCTGGCGCGGCTGCCCGATCATGTGGGCATGTACCTCGGGCTTACGGGCGCTCGCATCGGACGCGCCGAAGCCTATGCGCTCGAGCTCGTCACGCACTGCATCGATTCGACGGAGTTCGAGGCGATCAAGGCGGCGCTCGCGGACACCTGGCCCGTCGATACGGTGCTCGACGAGCGCCACCGCGATCCGGGGCTCGGCGAGCTTGCGCCCTACCGCGAGCTGATCGACCGGTGCTTCTCGGCTGCCCGTGTCGAGGACATCGTGGCGCGGCTCGAAGCGGTCGACGGAGAGCATCAGGATTGGGCGCAGGGGGTCGTTCGGGAGCTCAGACGGCGATCGCCGCTCTCGCTCAAGGTCACGCACCGGCACATCCGCGAGGCGCGGGCGCGCGATCTCAGGCAGACGCTCGTGATCGACCACCGCCTGGCGGCCCGGTGTATCGAGGGCGACGGTGCGGGCGGCGGCGACTTCTACGAAGGCGTGCGGGCGGCGCTCATCGACAAGGACGGCGCGCCGCGCTGGGCGCCGTCCCGCCTCGAGGACATCACGCCTCCGATGCTGGATGCCTGCTTTGCGCCCCTCGGCGCGCGCGAGCTTGTGCTGCCGACGCGCGAGGAGATGCAGGAGCTGCGCGCCTGAGCGCCTTGAAACGGTGCTTCGTTTTACCCGCAATTTACCGAAGAGATTGAGCTAATTTTTATGGGTTTCCCGTAGCCTCCGAGGATCAGAACCGGAAAACCGGTCGCGTCAAACAGGTAGTGAGTGAGGCAGGGTTATGAGTACCGCTTTCAACGCGGCGCGCGATCGCGCGGCCGTGGATCAGGATCCCAATCTCCGTTCGGAGTACGTCCAGAGCCTTCATCTCATCGAGCGTCTGCATCGTTTGCTGCTCGATGTCATCAAGGATGAGTTCGACCGCACCGGCAGCTCGGACCTCAACGCCGTGCAGGCGCTGTTGCTCTACAATATGGGCGACAACGAGCTGACGGCGGGCGAGCTCAAGAGCCGCGGGTTCTACATGGGCTCGAACGTGTCGTATAATCTCAAGAAGCTCGTCGAGATGGGCTACGTCGACTACGAGCGCAGCGATACGGACAAGCGCAGCGTGCGTGTATCGCTTTCTGCCAAGGGGCGGCAGGCGGCCGAGGTCGTGCAGCGCCTCTATCAGCGCCAGCTCGGCTCCGTCGAGGCCGTGGCACAGGTGACGAGCGACGAGCTTGCGGGTCTCAACAAGGCGCTTGCGCGTCTCGAGCGCTTCTGGACGGACCAGATCCGCTACCGGCTCTAGGGCTCTCTCAGACAGGTTCAGGACAGGGGTGCGGGTCGCCGCGCCCCTGTCTTTTTGTGTTTGCCTCGCTCGGGTCCGGTGGATGGCTGTGGACGGCGAGGTCGGACCGTTCGATCCATCACCACGTTGCAGAGGGAAATCGGCAGCTAGTTCCTGCGCTTGCCGCTAGGGTTAATCCCTTGTTGCCGGACCGCATCAGATCCGGTTTCAGGTGCCGGCGGGGCTTTTTGTCAAAGCGGGAACATGCAATTCTTCGCCAGAATCCGTGTCTCGAAGGGGCGTAGCTCTTGGGCTCGCGGCGCATGTGCGCGAGCGGAGCAGATCAACGTGATCCGGCGGGGGGGAACTCCATGGTGACATCGCTTGAAGACGTCCGTTTCAGGAGCTGCTGGCGGCTCGGTGTCGCAGCGGCTGCGCTGATGCTTTCTGTCACCGCTGCGGGGGCGACGGACGATTTTTGGTCGCTGCAGTTCGGTCCGACGGACGGCGGCGCAAACGATGTCGTGACCGAGCGCGAGAAGCTCAAGGAGATCGAGCGCAATCCGCCGCCCGGCTTCCCGACGCTCGCCTCCGCAAACATCGCAGCGACGAAGGCGGCCATTGCGCGTTATGAGGAGATCGTCGCGGCGGGCGGCTGGAAGACAGTGCCGTCCGCGCGCGTGAAGCCGGGCGAAAGTCATTTTGCGATCGTCGAGCTTCGCGACCGGCTGATCGTCTCGGGCGAGCTTGCGCCGGATGCGGCCGGCGGGGAGACGCTCGATGGCACGCTTGTCGAAGCGCTCAAGGCGTATCAGACGACAAACGGTCTGACGCCCAACGGCCGGCTGGATGAGACGACGGCGGCGGCGCTCAACGTCTCGGCCGAGGACCGGCTCAAGCAGCTCAAAACCAATCTCAAGCGGCTAGCCGAGATGGCCGCGGTGGTAAAGCCGCAGCGCAAATATGTGATCGTCAACATTCCGGCGGCGCAGGTGGAGGCCGTGGCGCTCAACAAGGTGATCTCGCGTCACACGGGTGTGGTCGGCAAGGTGGATCGCCCGACGCCGTTGCTCCGCTCGTCGATTACGGAGATGAACTTCAACCCCATCTGGCGGTTGCCGCCGACCGTGATCAGCAAGGATCTCATCCCTCAGGGCCGCGAGATGCAGGCCAAGGGCGAGAACGTGCTGATCAAGACCGGCATCGAGGCCTACAGCAACGGCAAGAAAGTCGATCCGGAGAAAATCGACTGGAACTCGTCGGCGGTGAAATCCTATTCGTACCGGCAGCCGCCAGGAAAAGACAATCCGCTCGGGTTCGTGAAGATCAACTTCGCTTCGGGCGAGTCCGTCTATATGCACGACAGCCCATCGGAGGGTCTGTTCGGGCGCAATTTCCGAGCGGCAAGCTCAGGGTGCATCCGCGTGCACAACATCGAGCGGCTGGCGTACTGGCTGCTCGGTCAGAACGATGGCTGGGACCAGGAGAAGGTCGAGAAGATGAAGGCGACCGGCGAGCGCAAGGACGTTCGCCTCGCGACGCCGGTGCCCCTGCATTTCGTCTATATTACCGCCTGGGCGACCGAGGATGGCGCCATCCAGTTCCGCAGGGATCTTTACAGTCGCGACGGTGTGGCGGAGATCGCAACCTCCTACTGAGCTCTTCCGTGCCCTTGATCATCGTCAATGCGCGGAATGTGCTGCGCCGCAATACTTCCATAAACTGGGTATTCGTTGGGCTGACGTTCAGGCTCGCGCCTGTAACGGAGGGGATCACCGCGACATAAGTTCCGTTGCACTGTAACATTATTCAATGGATGCTGGCATTGAAGGTCTCATGCCGCTAGAACCGGCGGCAGCCTAAAAGAACAAAGCTTCGAGGAAACACGTCAATGGTTGACTACGCGCGGCAATTGAAGGCCTCCCTGGATACGATCCGGCGCGAGGGGCGTTATCGCGTGTTCGCCGACGTGAAGCGCCATCGCGGTGCCTTTCCTGCGGCCGACCACGTTACGCCCACGGGCACCAAGCCCATCGTCGTCTGGTGCTCGAACGACTATCTCGGCATGGGGCAGCATCCGAAAGTCATCGCCGCGATGCACGAGGCGATCGACAGCGTGGGCGCCGGGTCGGGCGGTACGCGCAACATCTCCGGCACGACCCACTATCACGTGGAACTCGAGGCGGAGCTGGCGGATCTGCACGGCAAGGAGCAGGCGCTGCTTTTCACCTCGGCGTTCGTCGCCAACGAGGCGGCGCTGTCGACGCTCGTGAAGCTGCTGCCCGGTTGCATCATTTTCTCCGACGAGAAAAACCACGCCTCGATGATCGAGGGCATTCGCCACGGCGGCGGCGAGAAGCACATCTTCCGTCACAACGATCTTTCCGATCTTGAAGCCAAGCTGAAGCAGGTGCCGCTCGATGCGCCGAAGATCATCGCCTTCGAGAGCGTGTACTCGATGGACGGGCACATCGCGCCGATCGGTGCGATTTGCGATCTCGCCGAGAAGTACGGTGCGCTGACCTATCTCGACGAAGTGCACGCGGTGGGCCTCTACGGTCCGCACGGCGGCGGCATTGCCGAGCGCGACGGCGTCATGGACCGCGTCGACATCATCAACGGCACGCTGGCCAAGGGCTTCGGCGTGATGGGCGGCTATATCGCCGCCACGCGCGATCTTTGCGATGCCATCCGCTCGTTTGCGCCGGGGTTCATCTTCACCACGTCGCTGGCTCCGGCGATTGCGGCCGGCGCGCTGGCCAGCATCCGTCACCTCAAGGGTAGCCCGCTCGAACGCGCGCGCCATCAGGAGCGGGTCCGGGTACTGAAGACGCGCCTCGTCGGCGCCGGGCTTCCCGTGTTCCAGAACCAGAGCCACATCGTGCCGGTGCTGATCGGCGATCCGGTCCACTGCAAAGAGGTGACCGACCGTCTGCTCGATCAACACGGTATCTATGTGCAACCCATCAACTATCCGACCGTGCCGCGCGGGACCGAGCGCATCCGGCTTACTCCGGGGCCGTATCACACGGATGCGCAGATGGATGCACTGACTGCGGCGCTGAGCGAGCTCTGGGCGGCCTGCCCGGCTTCCGTCGGGCGCACCGGCAAGCTCGCCGCGGAATAGCCAGCGCGCTCCCGTACCTACCCATATTGCACTGCACGCCCACCCAACTGGGTGCGACGCGACTTCTCTGTTGCGATTGCCTGTCGCATGATATTTCCATGCGCGAGACCCGTCTGGCGCAAGCCTCTGTAGCGCCGTCCTATCGGGGGGACAGCGCGCGGGCCCGTTGTTCGATAGAAGGTTTCAATCAGCGCCGCTCCCCACGCATTCAAGCCGACACGAGGAAACGCCATGTTCAAATTGAAGGGTAACAGCCCGACCACGCGCTTTTTCAAATCCCACGTTGCGGAAACCGATCCCGAGGTCGCGTCGGCGATCGACAAGGAGCTCGGGCGCCAGCAGTACGAAATCGAGCTGATCGCTTCCGAGAACATCGTTTCGCGTGCGGTCCTGGATGCCGCGGGAAGCGTGCTCACGAACAAGTACGCCGAAGGCTATCCGGGCAAGCGCTACTACGGCGGCTGCCAGTACGTGGATATCGTCGAGGAGCTTGCGATCGAGCGCGCCAAGAAGATCTTCGGCTGCGGTTTCGCCAACGTGCAGCCGAACTCGGGCTCGCAGGCCAACCAGGGCGTGTTCAACGCGCTCGCCAAGCCGGGCGACACGATCCTCGGCCTCAACCTCGCCCACGGCGGCCACCTTACGCACGGTGCGACGGTGAACCAGTCCGGCAAGTGGTTCCGCGCGGTGCACTATCAGGTCCAGCCCGACACGCATCGCGTGGACATGGACGAGGTGCGCAAGATCGCGAAGGCGGAGAACCCTCGCATCATCATCGCCGGCGGCTCGGCCTATCCGCGCCAGTTCGATTTCGCAGCGTTCCGCTCGATCGCGGATGAGGTCGGCGCACACCTGATGGTCGACATGGCGCACTTCGCGGGCCTCGTCGCGGCCGGCGAGCATCCCTCGCCCTTCCCGCATGCCCACGTCGTTACCACGACGACGCATAAGACGCTGCGCGGTCCGCGCGGCGGCATGATCCTCACCAACGACGAGGACATTGCGAAGAAGATCAACTCGGCGATCTTCCCCGGCATCCAGGGCGGTCCGCTCATGCACGTGATCGCCGGCAAGGCGGTGGCGTTCGGCGAGATCCTGACGCCGGAGTTCAAGGCCTACGCCAAGCAGGTCATCGTCAACGCCAAGGCGCTGGGCGAGGTGCTCGTCAACGCCGGCTTCGCGCTGGTCTCGGGCGGCACGGATACGCACCTCATCCTCGTTGACCTCAGACCGAAGAAGCTCACGGGCAACATCTCGGAGAAGTCGCTCGGGCGCGCGCACATCACCTGCAACAAGAATGGCGTGCCGTTCGATCCCGAGAAGCCGATGGTCACGTCGGGTATCCGTCTCGGCGCGCCGGCCGGCACCACGCGCGGCTTCGGCGAGGCAGAGTTCCGCGACATCGGTCGCATGATCGCCGAGGTCCTGGACGGCCTTGCGAAGAATGGCGAGGCCGGCAACGGCGCGGTCGAGGAAAAGGTCAAGAAGGAAGCGACCGAGCTCTGCAAGCGCTTCCCGATCTACTGATCGCCGCTCGATCCACAATAGCAAGCCGGCCGCAGGAGGCTTCTGCGGCCGGCTTTGTCATTTCGTGCGTCCCATACTCTAGGCGGCGCGCGCCGTGGCTGCTCCATTGGCCCACCGCAACGCCACTTCCGCGATGCGTCGGCCGAACTGCTCCGCCGTCCTGCGATCGCTTTGCGGCGGCGCGACGTCCGGGCCCTGGTCGGCGTTGGACTGCGTCATGAGGCCGAGGAACGAGCCGAGGCGATTGATGTCCTCCGGCGAACCGGTGCTCGAGTTGTTGCCGGGCAGCAGGCCCGTGCCGGTCCAGATCATGCCCTGCTGGGCGGCAAACACCGCAAACTGCTCGAGGGTCGAGAGCTTGTCGCCGGACCAGCTTGCCGAGTTGGTGAACCCTGCCGCGATCTTGTTCTTCCAGCCCTGGCTGATCCAGATCTTGGAGGAGGCGTCCATGAACTGCTTCATAGGGGCCGATGCCGATCCCATGTATGTCGGCGCGCCGAAAATGATGGCATCCGCGGCCGTCAGCTCGGCCCAGGGGCCGGCATCGGGCGAAGACAGGTCGTCTGCCTTGTAAACCTGCACGGCGACGCCCGGAACAGAAGCGGCGCCCTTGGCGACATGCTCTGCAACTGCGGCCGTATGGCCGTATCCGGAGTGATAGACGATAGCGACTTTGGTCATGGGTAGGCTCCCGTCCTTGTTGATGGGTCCAGGGCGGGATATATGTTGAGGGCACTGCTGGTAAAGTACGCACCTTTTGGTAACTATCCCCTATGAAGACAACGACATGGTGAGCAAGATCGTTCTCGGACGCGGCGAGCTGGAGCCGCCTGCGGCCTCCGGGCCGGAGCAGGCTTGCGTCTATGCGGAGGCGTGTCCGTCCCGCGCGATCCTGGAGCTCATTGCCGACAAGTGGACGCTGTTGATCGTGCCCGCGCTGCGCCGCGGCCGCATGCGCAATGGCGATCTGATGCGGCTGATCGGCGGTGTGTCCCAGAAAATGCTGACGCAAACGCTCCGTGAACTCGAGCACAATGGTCTCATCAACCGCATCGATCACCACGAGGTGCCGCCGCGGGTCGAATACGAGCTCACCGAGCTGGGCCGTTCGCTTTCGGACCTCATGCGCAAGCTCGATGGATGGGCGGAGGCCAATTTTTCCGAGGTGCTCAAGGCCCGGGCCGCGTTCGAGGCCCGTGAGAAGGGCGATCCTCAAACGCCGTAAGGTTTCGCGCCTGCCGTGCCCGTCTGTGTCCGCAGTTTCACGCGGGCCGGAATCCGGCTACCACTCGGCTCTCGAACCGGCAGCTTCCGGTTCGGTCGAACCACCAAAATAAAAGGAGCGGTCGCGCTATGCGCTGTCCCTACTGCTCGTGCGAGGAAACGCAGGTCAAAGACAGCCGTCCCACGGAGGAGAATGCGGCCATCCGCCGGCGCCGGGTTTGCCCCGATTGCGGCGGGCGCTTCACGACGTTCGAGCGCGTGCAGTTGCGCGAGCTGATCGTCGTCAAGCGCAGCGGGCGCAAGGTGCCGTTCGATCGCGACAAGCTGCAGAAGTCGGTCGAGGTGGCGCTGCGCAAGCGGCCGATCGAGACCGAGCGTGTCGACCGCATGGTGTCCGGTATCGTGCGTCAGCTCGAAAGCGCAGGCGAGACCGAGATTGCGTCCTCCACCATCGGCGCCTATGTGATGGAGGGCTTGCGGGCGCTCGACCCGGTGGCCTATGTGCGGTTCGCCTCCGTGTACCGCGACTTCCGCGAAGCGGCGGATTTCCAAGAAGTGCTCGGCGAGATCGCGCGCGACGACGGCACGGGCGAGTTGGTTCGGGTCGCGAAAAAGCATTGAGACAAGGCAGCCAGCAACCGGTCGCAGGCAGCTAGAGGCACGGAATTCCCTCCCCCCGTCCCTAATGGGGAGAGGGGGAGCGAGATCACGAGATCATGAGTATTACGCCGTTCGACGAGCACATGATGGGGATTGCGCTGATGCTCGCGCGGCGGGGGCTCGGCACGGTCGCGCCCAATCCGTCCGTGGGCGCCCTCATTGCGGACGAAGCGACAGGCGAGGTCATCGCACGCGGCATGACGCAGCCCGGCGGCCGGCCTCATGCGGAAACGGAGGCGTTGCGGCACGCCGGCCCGCGCGCCCGCGGTGCGACGCTCTATGTCACGCTCGAACCCTGCGCGCATCACGGTAAGACACCGCCCTGCGCGGATGCCGTGATCGCGGCGGGTCTTGCTCGTGTTGTTGTCGGCGTCGAGGATCCGGATCCGCGCACGGGCGGCGAGGGTGTTCGGCGCCTGCGCGAGGCCGGCGTCCGTGTCTCGGTCGGGTGCCGCGCGGATGAAGCACGCTGGGCGACGCTCGGTCATATCCTGCGGGTGAGTGCGCGCCGTCCATTCGTCCAGCTCAAGATGGCGCTCGCGCACGATGGCGAGCTGCCACGTGGCGCGGCGGGGCAGGCGCTGTTCGTCACGGGGCCCGAGTCGCTGGCTCTGGCGCACCGGTTCCGGGCGGAGAGCGATGCCATCCTCATCGGTGCAGGTACGGCGCGGGACGACAATCCGGAGCTGACGTGCCGGTTGCCCGGCCTCGCGGGGCGCTCGCCGGTGCGGATGGTGTTGTCGCGGACGCTCGATCTCGCGCCAGATCTCAAGCTCGTGCGGACGGCGCGGGATGTCCCCGTCTGGGTCTTCACCGATCAGGCATCGGACGCGGGGAGGGCGCGCGTGCTCGAGGCTCAGGGCGTGCGCATTCTTCGCTTGCCGTCCGAGGGCGGCCGATTGCGTCTCAAAAGCGTGCTCGAGCGGCTTGCCGACGAGGGGGTGACGAGGCTCCTGGTCGAAGGCGGCGAGGCGGTCTGGGCCTCTTTTGCCGCGGAGCGACTGGTGGATGAGGTCGTGCTGTTTCAGGCGCATGGAGACGGCAAGGGCGACCTTTCGCCGGCAGCGCTTGCCGCCCGCTATGCTCCGGGGCTAGATCTCGCGCTCGCGACGCACCGGTGCGTCGGCGCGGACGCGGTTTCGACCTATCGGGTCGTCGATCTGCCGCGCCCCGATGTCGGGCGGAGCGCGTAGGAGTGGAGGATCTTCTTGTTCACGGGCATCATCACAGACGTGGGTGAAGTGATCGGTCACGAGGGGGGCCGGTTCGCCATCCGCTCGGGCTACGATGCCGATGGCATTGAGCTCGGTGCGTCGATCGCCTGTGATGGCTGCTGCCTCACGGTCGTGACCGTGCGTCCGGACGGGCACGGATCGGCCTTCACCGTCGACGTTTCGAACGAGACGCTCTCGAAGACGACGCTCGGGTCGTGGCAGCTCGGGCGCCCCGTCAACCTCGAGCGGGCGCTCAAGGCGGGCGACGAGCTCGGCGGGCACATCGTCTCGGGGCACGTTGACGGCGTTGGCCGCATCGTCGATATGCGGGCGGACGGCGAGAGTATCCGCGTCGAACTCGAATTGCCGCAGCACCTTGCCCCGTACGTCGCGACCAAGGGCTCGGTTGCGCTTGACGGCACATCGCTCACCGTTAACGAGGTCATGGGCGCTCGTTTCGGCGTCAATCTCATCCCCGCGACCTTGACCCAGACGACCTGGGGGCGCAAAAAGCCCGGCGACGCCGTCAACGTCGAGATCGACCTCTTCGCGCGCTATGTGGCGCGCATCATGGAGTTTAGGGAGTGAGCATCGGGCTCGGAAAAGTCGCGCATTCTGAGGGCGCCGGGTTTCTTTCGTCGACCGCCGAGATCGTGGACGACATGCGCAATGGGCGCATGGTCATCCTGGTCGATGCCGAGAGCCGCGAGAACGAAGGCGATCTCGTCATCCCGGCGCAGATGGCGACACCGGACGCCATCAATTTCATGGCCAAGCACGGGCGTGGTCTCATCTGCCTCACGCTCCTGCAAAGCCGCGCGCAGGAGCTCGGCCTCGAATTCATGGTGCGAAGCTCGGCGGCACGCGAGCGCACGGCCTTCACGCAATCGATCGAGGCGCGCGAGGGCGTGTCGACGGGCATCTCCGCTCATGATCGTGCGCGGACGATTGCGACGGCCATCGATCCCACCAAGGGGACGAACGATATCGTCTCGCCGGGGCATGTGTTTCCGCTGGTCGCGCGCGAGGGCGGCGTGCTGATCCGTGCCGGGCATACGGAAGCTTCCGTCGATCTTGCGCGGCTGGCCGGACTTTATCCGGCGGCAGTCATCTGCGAGATCATGAACGAGGACGGCACCATGTCGCGGATGCCGGATCTGGTGCCGTTCGCGCAGCGGCATGGCCTCAAGATCGGCACCATCGAGGATCTCATCGCGTATCGCCTCAAGCATGACCGGCTGGTCAAGCAGGTGGCGCAGACGAAAGTGGAAAGCGCGTTCGGCGGCGCGTTCGACCTGCATGTGTTCGCGACGACGGTGGAGCCCGTTGAGCATTTGGCCCTGGTCAAGGGCGATCTCTCGGCTCCCGGCCCCGTGCTGGTGCGCGTGCATGCGGTCAATGTGGCCGGCGATCTGCTCGGCATCGGGGGCACGGGCGGTGCGGTGCCGTGCTCCATGCGCGCTATCGAGCGGGAAGGGCGCGGTGTGATCGTGCTCATCCGCGATCTCGGGCCGAAGAGCGTTTCCGATTGGATCAACCGGCGTGCGAAGCCGCAGCCCAACGAGCATGCCGCGCGCGGCCGGCGGCAAGTGGAGATCGGCGTCGGGTCGCAGATTCTGCGAGCGCTCGGCGTAACCGACATGGTGCTGCTGACTAACGCTCCCGACGATGTCTATGTCGGTCTCGACGCCTATGGGCTGCGCATCGTCGGCACGCGGGCGATCGAGTAGGTCCGTCCCACCATGGTCAAGACACAGATCTCCTCACGCCCCGAGATGGACCTGCATTCCGGTCCGTCGGCCCGCATCCTCATCATTGAGGCGCCGTACTACAAAGAGATCACGGATGAGCTCGGGCGTGGAGCGATGGCCGTGCTCGATGCGGCGCAGACCGGCTACGACTGGATCGCGGTGCCGGGTGCGCTCGAAATTCCGCAGGCTTTCGCGCAGGCGGTGGCGGCGGGACTGTTTGGCGACGGCGAGAAAAGCGTCTATGCAGGCGTCATCGTGCTCGGGTGCGTTATCCGCGGCGAGACCTCGCACTATGATATCGTTTGCAACAACACCAATCACTGGCTCATGGAAACGGCAATCCGCAACACCATTCCGCTCGGCAACGGCGTGCTGACCGTGGACACGGAGGCGCAGGCGTTTGCGCGCGCGCGCGGTGGCGCGGACGGCAAGGGTGGGGATGCGGCGCGGGCATGCCTCAGGCTGATCCGCATCGGGCAACGGCTGGGACAGCGCACGCTATGAGCCTTCCCCGCAAAAAGAAAACAGCAGGCGCCGCACCGAAACCGCGGACGGTCTCGCGCATGGCGGCCGTGCAGGCGCTCTACCAGATGGATCTCGCCGGGACCGACGCCAGCGAGGTGATCGCTCAGTTCATGGCGGCCAAGCCGGTGCCTGCCGGCGGGGATGCGGTCGAGGACGATGGCGAGGCCGAGGAGGCGCTGACCAGTCTCGAGGGCGGAGACGCGACTTTCTTCGCCGATGTCGTGAAGGGCGTCGTGCGGCGGCAGCGCGAGATCGATCCTCTCGTCGATCAGCAGTTGCGCACCGGCTGGCGGCTCGTGCGGGTCGATTCCATCCTGCGGGCGATCCTGCGCGGCGGCGTGTTCGAGCTGCTCGAGCGCAGCGACGTCCCGGCCCGCGTGACGATCAACGAGTATATCAACATCGCCAAGGCGTTTTTCGAGGCGGACGAACCCAAGGTCGTCAACGGCGTGCTCGACCGAATCGCGCACAAGGTGCGGGCAAAGGAGTTCGAGACGCCGGGCGAGGGAGACTAAGCCCGTGGCAGCCAAAGAGGCGGGGGGCGAGGACGAGCTGATCGAGACCACCTTCGCGCCACTGGCTTCCGGTTTCGCGGGCGCGCTGGGCCTCAAGGACGATTGTGCGGTTCTGAGCCCGCTGCCGGGCGAGGATCTCGTGCTTACGACCGACGCCGTTGCGGAGGGCGTGCATTTCTTTGCCGACGATGCACCTGCCGACGTTGCCTGGAAGGCGCTTGCGGTCAATGTCTCGGATCTCACGGCCAAGGGTGCGCGTCCGGTCGCCTACCTGATGTCGCTGTCGTTTCCTGCACGGCCCGAGCGGGCTTGGCTCGACGCGTTTGCGGCGGGCCTCGCCGAGGCGCAGGCGGCCTTCGGCATTGCGCTCGCCGGCGGCGATACGGATCGCAGGCCGGGGCCTCTGTCCATTACCGTGACCGCCATCGGTTGCGTGCCCCAGGGCCGCATGGTGCGGCGGGCAACGGCGCAGGCTGGCGATTCCTTGTTCGTGTCGGGGATGCTGGGCGACAGTGCGCTCGGGCTCTCGTTGCGGCAGGATGCGTCACGGGCTCGCGGCATGGGGCTCGACGACGCGAAGGCGCGTGCCTTGGTCAGGCGCTATCTGCGGCCAGAGCCGCGGCTCGCGCTTGCGCCGCACCTCCTCTCGTTTGCGACGGCGGCGATGGATATTTCCGACGGTCTCGTCAAGGACTGCGGGCGGCTTGCGCGGGCGTCAGGGCTCGGCGCCGAGCTCGATGCAGCACGCCTTCCTCTGTCACTCCCCGCTCGCTCGGCGCTCTGCAACCGGCCTGAGCTCCTCGAGACCGTCCTCACGGGTGGCGACGACTATGAGGTGCTGGCCGCCGTCCCGCCGAATCACGCCGAGGCGTTTCGCCAGGCCGCTGCGGAGAGCGGGGTTGCCGTTACCGAGATCGGCCGGCTTGTTCCAGGCCAGAGCGTGACCGTCACCGGGCCGGACGGAGCCGTGCTGGAGGTCCGCGGCGCGGGATGGGACCATTTCCCGGCCTGATCCGGCGTCAAGGCGGCATTTCCCCTAGCGCACCGCGATAGGGGCTTAATTTCCAAGGGTGTTTGTCTTGGTCGCATTGCGAAGGGGTCTTTGTTTGGCCATATGGTTCACGTCTAAGAGCCTTCTTTGCGGCGAATAGGATTGGATCTCCGGTGACTTTGCTGACGACGCTTCCTCGCGGCCTCGGTCTCGCTCTGCTCGCGGCTGTGACCGCGTGGTCCGGGACATCGGCGGCCGCTCAGGACGGCGCCTGGTGGGAGGGCATTACGTCTTTCGGCTCGCCCGACTATTCCGGCAAGCGTGCCTCGCTCGAACGCGCGCCGCCGCGTCAGGACAACCTCAACGATCTGCGTCCCAATCAGGTGCCCTGGCGCAGCGACGAGATGCTGGCCGCGATGGAAGACGCCATCGCTCGCTACGAGCGCCTCGTCAACAAGGGCGGATGGCCGACGATCCCCGGCAACCGCATGCTCCGTCCCGGCGACAGCGACGAGCGCGTGGGCAATCTCCGGCGCAGGCTCATGGTCTCGGGCGAGATGCCGCGCTCGTCGAGCTTCAACGACTACGAATACGACTCCGTCGTCGAGCAGGCGGTGGTCCGCTTCCAGGAGAACAACGGGCTGCGCGCGAACGGGCGCGTCGACCAGCCGACGCTGGCGGCGCTGAACGTCACTGCGGAGGAGCGTCTTGCGCAGCTCAAGCTCAATCACGGGCGCATTCTCGAGTTGGTGCAGCAGCCGCCGGAAGAGCGTTACGTGCTCGTCAACATCCCGGCCTTCCAGCTCGAGGCCGTGGAGCGCTATCAGACTGTGTTGCGTCATCGTGTGATCGTGGGGCGCAACGGGCGCGAGACGCCGACGCTCAAGGCCAGCATCCGCAACTTGAACTTCTTCCCGTACTGGCGCGTGCCCGACAGCGTGGCACAGCTCGACGTGTTTCCGCGGCTGGTGAACGAGCCCGACTATTTGCAGAAGGAGCACATCCGTGTGCTCACGGGCGATTTCAACGGACCGGAGATCGATCCGATCTCCATCGACTGGTCGCAGGCGGATGCCAAGCGCATCAAGCTGAAGCAGGATCCCGGTCCGCAGAACGCGCTTGGTCTCGTTCGCATCGACATGCAGAACGAGCACGGCGTCTACATGCACGACACGCCGATGAAGCCGCTGTTCCAGCAGCGGTCGCGCGCGTTCAGCGCCGGATGCGTGCGCGTTCAGGACGTGTTCCAGCTCGTTGAGTGGCTTGCCAAGTACGAGCCCGGCTGGGAGAATCCGGGGCAGGTCCAGGCGACGATCGACATGGGGCAGGCGCTCGACGTGCAGCTCACGCGGCCGATTCCTGTCTATTTCGCCTACATCACGGCCTGGGCCGAGCCGGACGGGCGCATCGCCTTCCGCCCCGACATCTACCGGCGCGATGGATCGGCAGCGATGGCGGAAGTGATCGATCCCGAGGCGCCGCCTCCGCCCGCACAGGGCCTTGCGCCTTAGCCCTATGGCTGGTGGGGGCTTGTCTTGGCCGCGGGCCGGTGGAACTCTCCGCCGCGTCATGCTGCAGAACCTTGCCCAATCCGCGACGCAATTGCTCCACGTCCTCCGGCGGCGGTGGCCGCTTGTGGCCGCGCTTTCGCTCGCAGGTGCGTGGGCCGCGTTTGCATTCTGGCTTTCCGACATCCAGGGCCGCATGGATCTGCCGCGTGCGTACTCGGTCCGCATGACATGCGAGGACGATCCCGAGGCCGCGCTTTGGCGTGGCGGCTGCGAGCGCATTGCGGACGACATTGCCAGGAGAGGCCGGCCGTCGTTTCTCGATCTCTACAACGCGTTCGTGCTCGTCCATCACGTGCCGGGCCCGCGTGACGCAAGCGCGCCGCGTTTCGCCGATACGCCTGCGGAGCCAGGGTTCGACGTTCAGGCTTTTCTCTCCGGTCAGAGATACGGTCTCGCGCTGGTCACTCCCGAGTTCGAGGGTGTGAAGAACAGGGCGCACGCCGAGGCCATCAAGGGGGAGATCGACGTGCGGGATCGGGCGCTGCTCGCCATCGGCCGTGCCGGGCTTGGGTTCGATGCCTTGATCGCGGGGGCGCTCGCCAATCTCGTGCATCCCGGTGTGATGCTCGACGGCGCGCGGCAGTATGCGGCCATCCTGATGGGGACCGCCAAAGAGAGCGACATCGCAACCGGCCTCTCCGAGCGGCGGTGATGCTGTCGCTTGGCTACGCCTTGATGCGGTAGCCGGTGCGGAAGATCCACCAGATGCCGGCGAGGCAGAGCGTGAGGAACGCTAGCGTCATGCCGGCTGCCACCCAGATACTCACGTCGGAGACTTCGTAGAAGCTCCAGCGGAAGCCGTTGATCAGATAGACGATCGGGTTGAACAGCGTCACCGTCTGCCAGAACGGCGGCAGCATGTGGATGGAATAGAAGGTGCCGCCGAGGAAGGTGAGCGGCATCAGGACCAGCATGGGGATGATCTGCAGCTTCTCGAAGCCGTCGGCCCAGACGCCGATGACGAAGCCGAGCAGAGAGAAGGTCACGGCGGTCAGCACGAGGAAGCTCACCATCCAGATCGGATGCGCGATGCGGATCGGCACGAAAAGGCTTGCGGTTGCGAGAATGATGAGCCCCAGGATGACGGACTTGGTCGCAGCGGCACCGACATAGCCGAGCACGATCTCGAACGGCGAGACGGGCGCCGACAGGATCTCGTAGATGGTGCCCGCGAAGCGGGGGAAATAGATGCCGAAGGCGGCGTTCGACGTGCTCTCCGTCAGGAGCATCATCATGATCAGGCCCGGCACGATGAAGGCGCCGTAGGGCACGCCGTCGATCTCGGTGATCCGCGAGCCGATGGCGGTGCCGAAGACCACGAAATAGAGAGATGTCGATAGTACAGGCGAGATGATGCTCTGCATGAGGGTGCGTCCCCAGCGGGCCATCTCGAACGTGTAGATCGCGCGCACGGCCTCGACGTTCATCTGGATTGCCTCACGAGATCGACGAAGATGTCCTCGAGCGAGCTTTGGGATGTTGCCAGGTCCTTGAAGGCGATGCCCGCTTCGCGCATGTCGTTCAGCAGCGCCGTGATGCCGGTGCGTCCGGCCTGCGTGTCATAGGTGAAGACCAGCGCGTTGCCGCCGGGCGCCAACTCGAGTGCGTGGGCGGCAAGCTGAGCCGGGAGTTCCGTCAGCGGCTTCTGGAGGTCGAGGGTCAACTGCTTCTTGCCGAGCTTGCGCATCAGC
Source organism: uncultured Hyphomicrobium sp. (assembly GCA_964508485.1). GTDB lineage: Bacteria > Pseudomonadota > Alphaproteobacteria > Rhizobiales > Hyphomicrobiaceae > Hyphomicrobium_C. The sequence continues at coordinate 24,362 of CAZDUD010000042.1, forward strand.
TCGGTCTTCTCCTGCACCAGGATCAGCTCTCCCTTGGTGATGACGCCGACGCGGTCGGCCATCTCCTCGGCTTCCTCAATGTAGTGCGTGGTGAGGATGACCGTGACCCCGCCCTCGCGCAGGGTGCGCACGATCTCCCACATATCCTTCCGGAGCTCGACGTCGACGCCGGCGGTGGGCTCGTCGAGGAACAGGATGCGCGGCTCGTGGGCAAGGGCTTTGGCGATCAGGACGCGCCGTTTCATGCCGCCCGACAGCGTCATGATGCGCGCGTCCTTCTTGTCCCAGAGCGAGAGGTCGCGAAGGATCTTCTCGATGTAGTCCGGGTTCTTCTTCTTGCCGAAGAGGCCGCGGCTGAACGAGACCGTCGACCAGACGGGCTCGAACATGTCGGTCGACAATTCCTGGGGCACAAGGCCGATGATGGAGCGCACGTGGCGGTAGTCGCGGGCGATGTCGCGCCCGTCCACGGTGATGCTGCCGCCGCTCGGATTGACGATGCCGCAGATGATGCTGATCAGCGTCGTCTTGCCCGCGCCGTTGGGGCCGAGGAGCGCGAAGATCTCGCGCTCGCGGATGTCGAGATTGACGGTCTTCAGGGCAACCTGACCCGAGGCGTAGGTCTTGTTGACGTCCTTGACCGAAATGATGGGAGGCATGCGCGCGTCCACTTGGGGCGTGGGTCCCTCTTCTGCGTGGCGCTGACATAGGGGCATCCGCCGGACATCGCAAGCCGTCCGTTTCGTTGGGAACCGGCTTTGGGCTTCAGTGCAACGGAACCGGCTTGATCCAGCATCCGCTGAGCCCGGCTTTCCTTAAGCTGCTGCACAGGGCCTTCGCATCGTCGTGCGACTGGGGCGGAATGAGCGAGAGACGGTACCAGGTGTTGCGGTCCTGGCCCTGAACGCGGTCCACGCGGGCCTTGGCGTTGCCGAGAAGGTCCGCGTAGGAGCTTTTGTACGTGCGGTAGTCCTGCTGCAGCTCCTCCGTGCTCCGGCGTGTCGAGAGCACGACGAGGTAGGGTTGCTCGACGGCGGGGGATGTCACGGCCGCCGTCTCGGCCGGTGGAGACACCGTTACACGTCCGTCGGGCGGGGAGGGCGGCGGCTCGGGGGCCAGCGCCGCGACGGATTGCGGCTCTGTGGGCGCGTCCTGCGGCACGAACTTCTGGATCACGATCACTAGGCCGGCGCCGATGGCGAGCGCGGTGAGCGCAATAGGTGCGGGCTTGGTCAGGAGTGCCCGCAGACTGCGGACTCTCGGGCTCGCCGCCGTGCTCCTACCTCTCCGAGGGTTCGCTTGCGGGCGGGACGGTGCGGCGTATGGAGCCGATTGCCGAGAGGGGCCGCGCCGATCCGGGAATGAGTAGGGCGCAGCGGCTTCCTCGTTGGCGTAGCGGCGGGCGTCCTCCTCGATCTCGCGTGAGACTGCGATCAGCGCGTCGTGGACGCGCGATGAGTCACGCTGGAAGTGGCTGCGGCCGCCCGCAAGCTTTTCCTCGAGGATCTCAAGCAGATCGAGGGCGTGCCGCTGGCCGCCCATGATGTGCGTCAGGATGGCGAAGTCGAGGGGCTCGTTGGACGGCAGCGCGCCCATGATCTGGTCGATGTCACGCTGCACGCCGGTGATGACGCGCACCGTCTGCTCGACCTCGGGGCGGAGGGCGGCCGGGATGTAATGATTGCGGTCGAGCACGTGGCGCAGACGGCGCGCGACGTTGAGCGAGATCTCGTGGATCTGCTTGCGCTCAATCGAGGCGTCGCGGTCGAATGAAGACATCGTGTCGGTGCCCTTCCCAGCTCACGCCGTCAGCCGGCATGGCATTCGGGGAACATGTCCCGCACAATCTCGGCCGAGCACCCCTGCGCCCCCTCGATGCATTGATAGTTGATAATGGGAGCCGACCCCTCGCTCGCGATGGAAATCTGGGTGCGGATTTTCTTGACGAAGCATCGCGCGAGATTGCCGGCGCCTGCAAGCTCAATCGAGGCGAGCACGCTCTGATCCGGACAGGCCGTGTTGGTGATCGTGTAGGTGGCGGCGGATGCCTGTGAAATCCCCAGACATTCGGGGTCGGCGGGCAGGTCCTGGGCTTGGCCCGGACGCGCCGCCACCAGTCCGGCGATCAGAATGATCACGGCAAGCGCACGACAGGATCTGTGGCGAGCGATGTTCGCAAGGGTCTCTGAAGGCATCGTTCGGGCGTTGGCGGACTTTCGGCCCCCGGCGCCTCTCCCGGGCTCGGCCGGACAGGCGATCTGGGCAATGGATCAGCGGCATGGGTAGGGGCGCGAGATGGCCGATATGTGGTGATGCGCAAACAATGCACCGCAAATTGGCCGGCTCGCGCGCCGTATTCCCGTTCGTCCACAAGCGATCACGGCGGCAGGCTCAATAATGGTAGCCGCGCTCGCCGTGCTCGGTGAGGTCCAACCCGGCGCGTTCCTTTTCCTTGGACGGCCGCAAGCCGATGACGAGATCGATGAGCTTGTAGAGGATGGCGGAGAGCACGCCCGACCAAATGAGCGTCAGGACGACGGCCTTAGCCTGGGCCGTCATTTGCGTGGCCATGTCGTAGCCGATGACGATCTTGCCGGGCTCGGTGATGTAGTCGGCGACGCCGCTTCCGCCGAACCGGGGATCGACGAGGATGCCGGTCGCAAGGGCACCAAGAATGCCGCCGATGCAGTGCACGCCGAACACGTCGAGACTGTCGTCGTAGCCGAGCCGGCTTTTCATCCATGTGCAGGTGGCGTATCCGACGAAGCCAGCGACGATGCCGAGAACGATGGCCCCCATGGGGCCAGAGAAGCCGGCGGCCGGTGTCACCGCCACCAGGCCGATGACCATGCCCGTGATGAGGCCCAGGGTGGTCGGCTTGCCTTTGATGGCCCATTCAACGAAGGCCCAGGAAAGCGCGGATGCGGCCGTGGCGCCGAAGGTGTTGCCCATGGCGAGCGCGGCAGCTCCATTCGCCTCGAGGTTCGAGCCGCAGTTGAAGCCGAACCAGCCGACCCAGAGCAGCGCTGCGCCGACCATGCTCAAGGTCAGCGAGTGCGGCGGCATCGGCTCGCGTCCATAGCCGGAGCGCGGTCCCAGGATCAGCGCACCCATGAGGCCGGCGATGCCCGCATTGATGTGAACGACCGTGCCGCCGGCAAAGTCGATGGCACCCCATTGGGCGGCGAGGCCGGAGGTGGCCAGGAGCTGGCTCAAGTGTGTTTCCGCGATGGCTTTGGCCTCGCCTGTGGCCGTCGCTGCCGCACGCGCCGCCTCGCTCACCGCATCGGGGCCGGGCCAGTACCAGACCATGTGCGCGATCGGGCAATAGACGATCGTGACCCACAGCGCCATGAAGACGAGAACCGCGGAGAACCGCATGCGCTCGGCGAAGGCGCCGACGATCAGCGCCGGCGTGATGGCGGCGAACGTCATCTGGAACCAGATGTAGGCGTACTCTGGAACATGGACGCCGTGCGAGAAGGTACCTGCGAGCGATTCCGCGGTGACGCCGGTAAGGAAGACCTTCGACAGACCGCCGACGAACGGCGCAGAGCGTGCATCGTCGGTGAAGGCGAGGCTGTAGCCGTAGACCATCCAGATGATGCAGACGAGGCAGACGGTGGCGTAGACCTGCATCAGCATTCCAAGCGTGTTCTTGGTGCGCACGAGCCCGGCGTAGAAGAGCGCGAGGCCGGGGATGGTCATGAGCAGCACGAGCACCGTCGAGACCATCAGGAAGGCGGTGTCTCCCTTGTCGGCGGCCGCCAGCGCCGGGGCGGCCCATGTGGTCGCCATCAGCAACGACGCCAGCCCTGCAGATCGCGGCTTCATCATGATCGTGTGCTCCAAATCTCGCAGCGCGTGCTTCGCTGCGTCCCACCCGTTATCCGTCGGCCTGTCAGAGCAATCCATATGCCGGATCGCAGACCAGGATCCGGCGCGCCCTTCTATTCGTTAACACGCCTCGCGCGCGCCATGTAGCGCACCAGTTTTGCCATACGTTTGAGCGCTCTGCTCAAATGTCCGCCATGCGACATACTTGCCGTATCTCCCGCTTGAACTACGATAGCTTGGCGCATTGAGTTAATCTTATGCGGGAGAATTTGGCCGCACCTTAAGGTGGCCGGATTAGTGTGCAAGCTGTGACGCAGTTGCGTACGAGCATCTGTGGGGATGGCCGGGATGGGACACACTGACGAACCCAAGATGGACGAGCTGAAAAAGCTTCTTCGTCGCCTTGATGGTCTGGACGGGAACAAGGGCAAGGGCGGACCGTCCGAGGAGGA
>CAZDUD010000043.1:0-28329 GCA_964508485.1 uncultured Hyphomicrobium sp.
CCGAGCTGCAGGGGCGTCTCCCGATCCGCGTCGAGCTCAAGGCGCTGACGCGCGAGGATTTCCGCCGCATCCTGACGGAGCCCGAGGCGAGCCTCATCAAGCAATACACGGCGCTGATGGCGACCGAGGGCCTGACGCTCAACTTCACCGAGGACGCCATCGACGCGCTGGCGGACACGGCGGTGCTCGTCAACTCGACTGTCGAGAACATCGGCGCGCGGCGGCTGCAGACGGTGATGGAGCGCGTGCTCGACGATATCTCCTTCGAGGCGTCGGACCGTAACGGCGAGACCGTGACCGTCGATGCGGCCTATGTTACGGGCCGCGTCGGAGAGCTCGCAAAGAACGCCGATCTTTCGAAGTTCATTCTCTGATGAAAGCTCTTGTCACACTGCTCGGCGGACTGGCCGGCGCCATCGCCGGATGGGTCGTTGCGGCGGCCGCGACGCTACTGCTCGGCAGCTATTTCGGGCTCACCGAGTTCGAAGGCGAGCGCAGCATGACGGCCGTATTCGGCATCGGTCCGGTCGGCGGCGTGATCGGACTGATCGTCGGGCTGTGGCTGGCGCTCAGGCTCTACCGCTAGCGCGGGCGTCGCGTTGCCCTCGCGACTGCATCCAGCGTAATGGCAATCTCGCTCTTCAACCACGCATGCAGTGCAGCCACGGCGCGGCTTTCCTTGCGGTCCGCGGCGCGCACGAAATAGTACCCGTAGGTGTCGACGGAGACTGCGAACGGCCGCACGAGCCGTCCGCCGACGAGCGCGTCTCCGGCAATCACCTCATCGGCAAGCGCAAAGCCCTGTCCCGCCTCGGCCGCAGGGATGGTGAGGTGAAGCCCCAACGTCGGGCCTTCAGGCGACACATGATCTGCGGCTCCCGCTGCCTGCAGCCATTCGCTCCAATACCGGCGCGTCTCCTCCTGCAGCAGAAGGTTCGGCGGCAAGTCCGATGGCGTGCGCAAGCGGATTTCCTGCATCAGCCTGGGGCTGCAGACAGGTGCTAGATTTGTTCGCGTCAGCAGGTCGGCTGCAACTTTGCTCCATACACCACGCCCGTAACGGACGCCGACGTCAGCCTCGTTGCGCGAGAAGTCGACGAGGCGGTGCGTCGAATCGACGATCAGCTCGATCTCCGGATTCGCAGCCGTGAAACGGCCGAGGCGCGGGACGAGCCAAAGTGCAGCGAACGAGGGCTCTACAGTCACCGTCAATTGCTGACGCCGGCGGCGACGCCGGCCCGAGATATTGTCCGTGGCCGTGGCCAACAGGTCGAAGGCGCGCGTGACCTCCGCCACATAGCTCTTGCCGCGCTCGGTCAGCTCGACCCCGCGCCCTGTCCGCACAAACAGCTTCGTTGCGAGCCATCCTTCCAGCTCGCGGATGTGCCGGCTGATGGCCGCGTGCGTGACGTTCAGTTCGGCGGCTGCGACCGTGAAGCTTTCGTGACGCGCTGCGGCCTCGAAGGCCTTCAAGGCGTTCAAAGGGGGGAGATTTCTGGCCATGGCATATGTAACAAAACCTTACATGTGATGTAAAGCAATGGCGTTTGTGCCGACACGCGCACCGGCGCACACTCCAGGCAACACGAACCGATGGAGATGCACATGCTGCTCGCAATCGAAAGCTTCGTCCGCCTGTTCGAAACGTTGCTGATCGAAGCCCGCGTCACTCACACCGGGCAACCTCGGCACGCCGACAACGACAACGACGAGATGCTCGAGGACGAACGCCGCTGGGCGGCCTATCGCTAACCGGGTGCGGGAGACGAGATATTGAGCTGGGCCTATCTGATGCTCGCGGGTTGCCTCGAGGTCGCGTTCACCACCGCCATCCGCTACACGGACGGCTTCACGAAACTTTGGCCGACTTCATTGGTGCTTGCTCTTGCCGCAGTCAGTTTCGCCTGCGTCGCGAAGTCCACCGAGACCATCCCGCTCGGCACCGCGTACGCGGTGTGGGGCGGGCTCGGGGCACTAGGCACGGCGGCGATCGGCATCCTCTACTTCGGCGAGCCCGCCACTTCGTGGCGACTCGCTTTTCTCGCGCTTTTGATCGGCTCGATCGCTGGGCTCAAGCTCGTGACCGATTGAGCACTGGGGGCACGGTACCACAAAGCCGCTTTCCTTGTCGGTTGCGACAGGAGATCCGCAGCGTTGGCACATCCCAAACGATCCAGGCTTGACGCCGTGCTCGAGGGCGACGCGCTCGTCGAAGACGAAGCATTCGCCCTGCCACAGGCTGTGCTCGGGCGGGATCGTCTCCAGATATTTCAGGATGCCGCCTTCAAGGTGATAGACCTCGGGAAAACCTTGGGAGAGCATGTAGGCTGATGCCTTCTCGCAGCGGATACCCCCCGTGCAGAACATGGCGACGCGCTTGTGCTTCTCCGGGTCCAGGTTTGCGGCGACGAAATCGGGAAACTCGCCGAAGCTGCGCGTGACGGGATCGATGGCGCCCTTGAAGGTGCCGATCCCGACCTCGTAGGCGTTGCGCGTATCGAGGACAAGCACGTCGGGATCGGAGATCAGCGCATTCCAATCCTCGGGCTTGACGTAGGTTCCGACGCAGCGTGACGGGTCCGCCTCGGGCCGACGCAAGGTCACGATCTCGCGCTTGAGCCTCACCTTCAGGCGGCCGAACGGGATCTCATCCGTGTAGGATTCCTTGCTCACGAGGTCGGCAAAGCGCGGGTCGGCGCGCAAGTGCGCCAGCATCTCCCGAATGCCGGCGTCTGCGCCTGCGATGGTCGCATTGATGCCTTCCGGTGCGAGAAGGATCGTGCCTTTGATGCCGAGATCGCGTGCGCGGGGCAAGAGGCTCTCGCGCAACGCCGGCGGATCGGCGATCGAGACGAACTTGTAGAAGGCTGTGACGGTAATGGACATTGCAGCGGTCTTCAGGTCGGCGCGAGCTTGTCGATCGCGCGCTTCATGGCATCGAAAATTCCGGGATCGGTCATGGCGTGGCCGGCGGCCGGAACAATCTCGAGGCGGCTGCCGGGCCAGCGTTTCGCAAGCTCGAATGCGGCGTGCGGCGGGCACAGGAGATCGTAGCGACCTTGCACGATGGCGCCCGGAATGGCGCCGAGACGAGGCGTGCCGTCAAGCAGCTCGTCCGGCTTCAGGAAGAAACGGTTGGCGATGTAGTGGGCCTCGACAATCGGGGTCGGCGGCACACGGCCTGCGGCCGGGAGCGTCTCGGAGAGCGTTGTTGTCGCGGGCGTGAACTCTGACAGCGTGCGCTCGAACGCGAACCATTGCCGGGCAGCCGGATCGCGCAAGCTCAGGTCGTCGCTCGTCAGTCGCGCGACGTAGGCCGCGAGCGGATCAGCACGCTCGGCCTCCGGCAATGCCGCGACGAAGTCCTCGTAGAGGTCCGGGCGCAACTCGGCAGGACCGCGGCGGAATGCCCAGTCCACCTCCTCGTCCGTTCCGAGGAACACGGCGCGCAGGACGAGCGCGGAGACGTGCTCGGGGTAGGCCTCGGCATAGGCAAGCGCGAGGGTCGAGCCCCACGACCCACCGACGATCATCATTTTCTCGAAACCGAAATGCGCGCGGATGCGCTCGATGTCGACCACGAGGTGCTGCGTCGTGTTGGCCTCAAGCGACAGATACGGATGGCTGCGGCCCGCGCCGCGCTGATCGAACAGAACGGCGTGGAAACGACCGGGATCGAACAGCAGGCGGTGGCTGTGCTGCGCGCCGCTGCCCGGTCCACCATGCAGAAACAGCGCGGGAATCCCGCCGCGCGTGCCGACCTCCTCGACATAGAGCCAGTGCCCGTCGCCGACGGCGAGCATGATGGCATCAATCGGTCGCGGCACCTCGGCCGGCGGGTGAATCGTCATGAGAGTCGGCGCTCCTTCAGGCGCGCGCAGCCTGTGTCAGCTCGGCCGTCCATTCAAGTGCCTATTTTTAAGGCTTTAAGGTTTGGAACGCCGATGGCTATGGTGGCGTTTAAACGTGGCTGAGAGGGTTCTTACATGCTCATCAACTACGGCTTCGACATCACGATCACCGTCCCGCAGACAACTCCCGTTATCACGCTTCTCGACGTCCACGATTCCCGGCGCTCCGATCTCATAACGGAAGGGCCCTTCGTCACGCGGCCCGAGGTGCCCGTGAAGGTCTACCGCGATCTCCTTGGCAACATATGCCGGCGCATGGTCGTGCCCAAGGGGACATTCGGGTTCACGCTCGACGGCACGATCCGGGATTCCGGGGCGCCGGACCTCGTGGATGAGAGCCTTCCCGAAGTGCCCATTCCGAAGCTTCCCGACGACGTGCTCGTCTACCTGCTCGGCAGCCGCTACTGCGAGACGGACCGCTTGAGCGAGATGGCGTGGAAGCGGTTCGGAACGCTCGCTCCGGGCTGGTCGCGCGTGCAGGCGATCGTCGACTTCGTGCACGAGCGGCTCACATTCGGCTACCAGCACGCGCGCGCCACGCGCACGGCCGAGGAGGCCTATGAGGAGCGCATCGGCGTGTGCCGCGACTTCGCGCACCTCACCATCGCGCTCTGCCGCTGCCTCAACATCCCGGCGCGCTACGTCAACGGCTATCTCGGCGACATCGGCGTGCCAAAGGACCCCGCGCCCATGGACTTCAGCGCGTGGTGCGAGGTCTACCTCGGCGGGCGCTGGTGCACGTTCGATGCGCGCCATAACAAACCGCGCATCGGACGCATCGTGGTCGCGCGCGGTCGCGATGCGACCGACGTCTCGCTCGTGCATACCTTCGGACAGCACACGCTCAACACGTTCAAGGTCTGGACCGACGAGGTTGAAGCAAAGGACGTGCGCCCGTCGCCTGCTGCTGCCTAGCCGCCTGCCGTCAGGCGCGCGTGTTCGCGACCCAGCGGCGAATCTACTCGGCAAACGCGGGAGCGCCGAAGCAGCGGAAGGTGACGTCTCGCCGTCGTCGGTGCGGACATCAACGATGCGCGTCACCCAGCGGCCGCTCGCTATCCCCTTCGTTACACGTCGAGGTTGGCGACGGTCAGCGCGTTCTCCTGGATGAACTCGCGGCGGGGCTCGACGACGTCGCCCATGAGCTTCGAGAAAATCTCGTCGACCTCGGAGACGTCGCCGATCTTGACCTGCAGCAGCGTGCGCGCGTCGCGGTCGAGCGTGGTCTCCCAGAGCTGCTCGGGGTTCATTTCGCCCAGGCCTTTGTAGCGCTGCAGCGAGAGACCCTTGCGGCCCGCCTCGTAGATCGCGTTCAGGAGATCGCGGGGGCCGTGGATCGGCAGCGTCTCGGTCTTGCGGCGCAGCTTGGTGCCGAGCCCATAAACCTCCGCCAGGTGCTTCCTCTTGTCGTTCAGGCGGCGCGCGTCGAGCGAGGCCAGGAGCGCGCGGTCGAGCGCATGGGCTTCGGTCACGCCGCGCACCTCGCGGCGGAACAGGAAGCCATCGTTGCCGTAGCTGCCGGACCAGCCCTTCTCCGTTTCCTCCGCTACTTCGTTCAGGCGCGCGGAAACTGTAGACGCGGCCTCGTTCGCCGACGACGCGGATTGCAGCAAGTTGGGATCGAATGCGCCGGCGATGGCCGCCTGCTCGACGATCTGGCGTGCGTAGCGCGAGTGCAATTGATCGATGAGACCGACGATGCCGCGCGCCTGATCGACGATATCGCGCAGGTCCTTGCCAGCCCGCTCCTCGCCGCCAGCAACGAGCACGTTGTCCTCGAGGCCGCTGTCGATCAGGTAGTCCTCGAGCGCGCGCTGGTCCTTGAGGTAGGTGCTGCTCTTGCCGCGCTGCACTTTGTAGAGCGGCGGCTGGGCGATGTAGACGTGGCCCTTCTCCACCAACTCCGGCATCTGGCGGTAGAAGAACGTCAAGAGCAGCGTGCGGATGTGGGCGCCGTCCACATCGGCGTCCGTCATGACGATGATCTTGTGGTAGCGCAGCTTGCCGAGGTCGAAGTCGTCGCGGATGCCGGTGCCGAGCGCGCCGATGATGTTGGTCACCTGCTCGGAGGACAGCATCTTGTCGATGCGCGCGCGCTCAACGTTCAGGATCTTGCCGCGGATCGGCAGCACGGCCTGATACTCGCGCTTGCGGCCCTGCTTGGCGGAGCCGCCGGCCGAGTCACCCTCGACGATGAACAATTCCGTGTTGGCGGGATCGCGGTCCTGGCATTCAGCGAGGCCGCCAGGCAAACGCAGGCCGTCGAGTGCGCTCTTTCTGCGCGTCAGCTCGCGCGCCTTGCGCGCTGCTTCACGGGCGAGCGCCGCCTCGACGATCTTGCCGACGATGGCTTTTGCTTCCTTCGGATGCTCCTCGAACCAGGCGGATAGCTTCTCGGCGACCACGCTCTCGACCACAGGCTTCACCTCGGACGAGACGAGCTTGTCCTTAGTCTGGGACGAGAACTTCGGGTCCGGGACCTTGACGGAGAGCACGCAGGTCAGCCCCTCGCGCGCGTCCTCGCCCGAGAGATCGACCTTCTCCTTCTTGGCGATCCCGCTGTCGGTCGCGTACTTGTTGATGACGCGCGTCAGCGCGGCGCGGAAGCCCGCCAAGTGCGTGCCGCCGTCGCGCTGCGGGATGTTGTTCGTGAAGCAGAGCACGTTCTCGTGGTAGCTGTCGTTCCACCACAGCGCGACCTCGACGCCGACGCGGTCCTTGTCGGTGCGGATCATGATCGGCTCGGAGATCAACGCCTGCTTCGAGCGGTCGAGGAAGCGGACGAAGGCGGACGTGCCGCCGTCATAGAGGAACTCCTCACGCTTCACGTCGGCGTGGCGCGCGTCCGTCAGCACCACCTTGGCGCCGGAGTTCAGGAACGCCAGCTCCCGGAGGCGATGCTCGAGCGTCGCGTAATCGAACTCGACCTTGGTAAAGGTGTTGGGGCTTGGCAGGAAAGACACTTCCGTGCCGCGATTGCCCGCGCCGTCGCCGACGACCTTCAGCGGCGCCACGGCGACGCCGTCGCGGAACTCGATCACGTGCTCCTTGCCGTCGCGCCAGATGCGCGCGCGCAGCCACGTCGAAAGCGCATTCACGACCGAGACGCCAACGCCGTGCAGACCACCCGAGACCTTGTAGGAGTTCTGGTCGAACTTGCCGCCCGCGTGCAGCTCAGTGAACACGATCTCGGCGGCGGAGCGCTTCGGATCCTGATCGTCGTCTTGCTTGATGCCGGTTGGGATGCCGCGGCCGTCGTCACGCACCGTGCACGAGCCGTCGGGGTTCAGCGTCACCTCGCACACCTTCGCGTGACCGGCCAGCACCTCGTCGATGGCATTGTCGACGACCTCGTAGATCATGTGGTGCAGACCCGAGCCGTCATCGGTATCGCCGATGTACATGCCGGGGCGTTTGCGCACGGCTTCGAGGCCCTTCAGCATCTTGATGCTGTCGGCGCCGTAGTCTTCGGACGCGGGTGTTTTCTTGGCGGGCTGAGCGCTCATTCGGTGCCTGTCGCGACGTTTCTCCTGATTGGCCGGAAGTGTACCACAGGGCGCAATCGAACGGCGCAAAAAAGCGTGTTTTGCGGCCGCTGACACACGCTTATTTCTTGTTATTATTCAGTGCATTATGTGGGTGCGTCGGCAAGTCCGCAGTAGGGTGGCTCAAGGGCCGTCGGCTCGCGTCACGGAACCGTCTCCGACGCGCCAGAACTGCGCCTTGCTGGAGAGATAATCAAAAGACTGACTGTCCGTACCCGTCATCCAGGCTTGCGTGCCGAGACGCAGCAATTCGCCGAACAGCGCCGCACGGCGGTCGGCATCGAGATGCGCGGTGACCTCGTCAAGCAGCAGCAGCGGCGCCATGCCATCGCGGCGCGCGGCGACCAGCTCGGCGTGGGACAGCAGGAGGCCCATCAGCAGCGCCTTCTGCTCGCCGGTCGACGAGTGCTTCGCCGCGGTGGCCTTGGGTCCGTGCGCGACGATGAGATCGCTTCTGTGCGGCCCGTCGAGCGCGCGTCCCGCTGCGCGGTCGCGCTCGCGCACCTCGCGCAAGAGGCGCGCATAGTCGTCCTCGACATCGACGGCGGCACGCAGGGTGAGATCCCGGTCAATGGCCCCTTCGATGTGCACGTCGCTCCAGGGGAATGGGCTTTCGGGATCGCGCGCACGGCGTGCCTCGATGACGGATGCCAACGCTGCGACCGCCTCGGCGCGCGCAGCAGCCATGGCGACGCCCATCTCGGCCATGACGACCTCGAGGCCGTCGAGCTGGGCGCTCCGCGTCACGCCGTCGGAGAGCAGCCGATTGCGTTGTGCCATGGCGCGCTCGAAACGTCCGGCGCGCGTGCGATGTCCGCTGTCGAAGCACACGATCAGGCGATCGAGGAAGCGGCGGCGCTCGGAGGCCGGGCCGGTGAACAGCCCGTCGGTCGCGGGCGTGACCCACACCATCTCCACGTAGTCGCCGAGTGTGCCGGAGCCGGACTTGGATTCGCCGTCGATGCGCACGAGGCGGCCGGATGCGCGCTCCGCGTCCCGTGGCGGAGACTGCTGTCCGGTGCCGATGGTCACGGGGCCCAGGCTCGTGTGCACGCGGGCTGCGACCGACCAGGTTCCGTCTCCCGCCGCCCGTGCAAGGTCGGGGAGCGGAGCCTGGCGCAGCCCCTGTCCCGGCGCCAGCAGCGAGACCGCCTCGAGCACGTTGGTCTTGCCGGATCCGTTCGGTCCCGTGAGCACGACGGGCTCGGGCGTAAGCTCGAGCGCCAGCGTCGCGTAGTTGCGGAAGCCGGTCAACGTCAGGCGCTCGACCCAGAGGCGAGGCGAGGCGTCGGGCACGGTCGGTGTTTGCTGTTCGGTGGCCGAGGCCAAGTGTGTTGCCTCTTTGCGTTGTGTCGAGTCTGTGGCGCCCCCTCACCCGCGTAGCTTCGCTGCGCGACCTCTCCCCAATGGGGAGAGGTGAAGAGAGCCCGAGCGGAAGCCTCCAGTTCACCTCTCTCCGGTGGGGGAGGTCGGAAGCGATCGCGAGATCGCTTCCGGGTGAGGGGCGCCCCCGCTATACGCGCATCGGCATCAGGACGTAGAGCGCGGTCTGATCGTCGGCGCCGCGGATCATGGTCGGCGAGCCGGGATCGGCCAAGAGGAAGCGGGCCTCTTCGCCTTCGAGCTGGCCTGCGATGTCCAGGAGATATTTGGCGTTGAAGCCGATCTCAAGCGGGCTCGCAGCATAAGTGACGCCGATCTCCTCGGTGGCGCTGCCGCCTTCCGGATTGTTGACCGACAGCACGAGCTTTCCGTTCGACAGGTTGAGCTTCACGGCGCGTCCGCGCTCGCTGGCGATGGTCGAGACGCGATCGACCGCGCTCATGAAGTCGGCGTTGTCGACGCGCAGCTCCTTGTCGTTCGCCTGCGGGATGACGCGCCCGTAGTCGGGGAAGGTACCGTCGATCAACTTCGAGGTCAGCGTCACCGATCCGATCTCGAAGCGCACCTTCGAAGCGGAGACGCCGACGCTCACGGTCTCGGCGCTCTCCTCGATCAGACGATGCAGCTCGTGCACGGTCTTCCTCGGGATGATCACGCCCGGCATGCCCTCGGCGCCCTTGGGACGCGCCAGCTCGGCCTGGGCGAGACGATGCCCGTCGGTTGCAACTGCGCGCAGCATCGGCGTCTTGCCGGTCTCGGCGATGTGGAAGTAGATGCCGTTCAGATAATAGCGCGTCTCCTCGGTGGAGATGGCAAAGCGCGTCTTATCGATCAGGCGCTTCAGGTCCTTCGCGTCGACCTCGAAGGTGTGGCCGAGATCGCCCGCGTTGAGGTCGGGGAACTCTTCGGGACCGAGCGTCTGCAGCGCGAAGCGGGCCTGGCCGGCGGCCAGCGTCAGGCGCTCCTTCTCGGTGTCGCGGCGAATGTCGACCTGCGTGCCCTCGGGGAGCTTGCGCACGATGTCGTGCAGAATATGCGCCGGGACGGTGACGGCGCCCGCGGCCTGCACCTCGGCGCGCACCTCCTCGATCACCTCGCGCTCGAGATCGGTCGCCTTGAGCTCAAGCGCCTGGCCGGAAGCCTTCAGGAGCACGTTCGAAAGAATGGGAATGGTCGTGCGGCGCTCGACGACGCTTGTCACGTGCCCGAGCGCCCTCAGAAGTTCACCGCGTTCGATCACAAGCCGCATCAGTCGCCTCGAAGCTCGCGATCCTGCTCCCGAGAAGCACGAGATCGCATATGGACTAAAGGTGCGCCCGTCCGTCCTCCACCAACCGGGAGGGATGAAGACTTCAGCTCTCGTGATGGATGGAAGCACGGGCGTGTGACGCCAACTTGCCCCGATCAGGTATCGGATTTCAAGGGGTCGCGCGGCCTTCTAGGCCGCTTTACGTGCCAGTGTCGCCGCTTTTTGGGGCCGCTCCCGGCAAAGCTTCGGGAGCGGTATCGTCGGACACCGCTCCCGCCCCGCTTGAACACGGCGCCGATCTCCCTCGTCACGCCGCGTTCGTTGCCCTAACCTTCAACGTTATCAGCCCCTTGCGTTTAGTGGCTGATAAGCTTCTTCAACTCGTCGATCTCGTCGCGCAGGTGCGCATCCCCGGCGATGACACCTTCGATCTTGCGGATCGCGTGCAGCACGGTCGTGTGATCGCGGTTGCCGAACCTGCGGCCGATCTCGGGCAGCGACCGGTGGGTCAACTGCTTGGCGAGATACATGCCGATCTGACGCGGCCATACCACCGAGCGGTGGCGGCGCTGCGAGAGCAGATCCCCCTTCGACACGCCGAAGTGGCGCGAAACGATGCGCAGGATGTCCTCGATCTTGATGCGGCGCGGCTCGACGCCCTGGAACAGGTCGCGCACGACGGTCTCGGCGATGTCGGGCGTGATGGGCGCCCGCATGTGCTGCCACGTCAGGTAGAGGCGGTTGACGGCGCCCTCGAGCTCACGACCGCTTTCGGTCAGGCGGCTCGCCAGAATGTCGATCACCTCGCGCGAGAGATCGAAGCTCGGGTCTTGAGCCCGCTTCTCGGCGAGACGCTGGCCTAGCACGCGATGGCGCAGCTCATGGTCGAACCCGCCGATCTCGGCCACGAGACCGCGCTGCAGACGCGAGCGCATGCGCTCGTTCAGCCGCTCGATCTGCGCGGGATGACGGGCCGAGGCGACAACGACCTGCCGGCCGCCATCGAGCAGCGCGTTGATGATGTGGTCGAACTCCTGCTCGGTCTTCTCGCCCTGCATGAACTCGAGATCGTCGATCAGGAGCATGTTGATGCCGCGGAACTTCTCCTTGAAGGAGAGCGGGTCCTGAGCGCGCAGCGCCTCGACGAACTGATAACGGAAACGCTCAGCGGTGAGATAGAGCACCTGTGCATTCTCGGCGCGCCGCTTCACCTCCCAGGCGATGGCCTGCAGAAGATGCGTCTTGCCGAGGCCGACCGACGAATAGATGTACAGCGGATTGAAGGCCGGGCTGTCGGTCAGAACCGTCTCGGCGACCTGGATAGCGCCTGCGTGCGCCATGCGGTTCGAGGAGCCGACGACGAAATTGTCGAAGGTATGGTGCGGGTCGAGCGGCGAGCCCTCGAAACCGTCGATGCTCGTGCGTCCGGCAATCGGGCGGATCACGGGCATACGCTGCGGCTCGATTGCGCCCAGAGCGCGCGGCTCAGCAACCACCTCGCGCGGTTTGCCGGCGGCTTCGGCTTCACGGTTCGCAAGGCGAGCCGCACTTGCGCCCGGCTGGCGGACGGAGACAACGACTTCCTCAGCGGTCTTGAACTCCGTCTTGCAGCACTTCAGCAGCTCATCCATGTAGTGCGACTGGATCCACTTGCGGAGGAAGACGACGGGCACCGAGACCTTCACGGTCTTGCCGTCGAAATCGTCGAACTCAAGCGCCTTGAACCAGCTCTGGTAGATGTCCTCTCCGAGCTGCTTGCGCAGCATCGCGCGCACCTTTGCTCCCTTCCCGTCGGCGACGGCGCCATCGGTTCCCCTGGCCTCCGTGCTCGTACCGGCAGACTTCGCGTCGCCGACAGAGAAATCGCCCGACGGCGCACGCCCGATGCGCTCGGGTGTCGAATAAGATAGCTCCGCTTTCGAGATGGCTTGCATTTTGTACCCCGCACTTGTTCTGCGTCCGCCTTCCGCAAAGACGGACACCTCTAACGGCGTCGCTCGTTCGCCCAAACGAGCTCGGCCATTTCCTCCAGACGCGTCTACCCCTGCCGCCAGGGCAGCCCGGCTGCTTTCCAGCCCGCGACTTGTCCTCGTTTATGGGTGGAATCGAGAGGACCCTCGAAGCCATCCGCCACGTTGCGGCAGCGCGTATATCCAGCGCCTGCCATTGCAGCTGCAGCCGCCTGGCTGCGAGCCCCCGACCGGCACACGAAGAACAGCTCAGCGTCCTTCGCCACACCGGCCTCATCGAGCAGCTTGCTCAACTTCTCGACGAAGCCGGGGTCAATCCGGTTGTCGGGAAAAGTCTGCCACTCGACTGTCACAACACGCTTGTTCAGCGTGCTCAGATCAGGGAGTCCAACGAAGGTCCATTCCGGTCGAGTCCGCACATCGATCAGAACAGCCCCGGCGTCAGCCTTGAGACGCGCCCACGTTTCTTCAACAGGCACGTCATCGATATTGACGCGGTCAGCCAACCCCTTAGCCCTCAACTTACCCACAGATCGGTCAGGACTGCTGTCCTAAACTGACACAGTTAACACAAGTAAAAATCAGTATTGATGCAGTAAAGAACAGCCTGCACCTCGCAAAACCAGCGAGCTACTTGTACTTCACTGAAATACTGAAGAAATCAGGATGACGCTACGCAACTAAACCCTGAGTCCGGGCGGGGAGATATTAGGCGTTACAGCCCATCTGACCCCGTCGCGCTGACAAGGACACTTTTAACGGGTCAGTAACCTTTTATCAAGCGGCGCGATGGGTGGAGAAGGTGGCCGGGAGCGGCGGGACGAGCGGTGGGCGCAACGTGGAAAACTTGAGTCCTCTCCACAGGCGCAGTGGGGAAACTCTTTGAGGTTAATGCCAATTCGCCAGAGCCCGCCCGGCTCCAATTTTGAATTGCGGCGTTCCTGTGACATGCGGCAAGGGGCCACTTTTTTGTTTGCGGGGCGAGATCGCTGGATCGAGGTCAAATGGGTGATGGACGGCGCGCACTCGGGACAGCCCCTTGAATCCGTCACTTAGGAAGCAAAAAGGGAAGCCCGCGATTCTATCGCGCGGACTTCCCTGTGGCGAACACAACACACTCTTGCTGCTGACGGTCGTGTTTTCAAAAGAGTGTTGGAGAACGTGCGGCGTGACGCTCGATCAGGCCATGGCCTTGATGCGCTGCGCGAGGCGCGAGACCTTACGAGACGCGGTCTTACGATGCATGATGCCCTTCTGGGCGGTCCGCACGAGCGACGGCTGCGCCGACTTCAGTGCGGCCTGGGCAGCGGACTTGTCGCCGGAGGCAATTGCTTCTTCGACCTTGCGAACTTCGGTCTTTACCGCCGAGCGGCGGTTCTTGTTGACCTCGGTCCGGCGCACCATCTGGCGCGCGGCTTTCTTCGCCGACTTCGTATTGGCCATCCAAACTATCCTTCTCTTCGGGCCACCGGTTTCGGGGATGGCTCCATGACTTTGATGTGACTTGCTGACATTGTGGCTGCGCTTTTGGATCCGCCCCGCGCCCGCATGCCCGGGTGGGCGGATACTGTCATCAAACGCAAGCTTAAATGCGTCGACCGCCCGAAACATGCGTTCCGAGCGGCTCTGGAGCGGGCATATAGCGGCGGGAGCCGCCAGCGGTCAACGGATTTGGCCGTTTTACAGGGGCAAAGGGCCCCGAAAAGCCGTTCAGGCGTCCTTCCACTTGATGGAGCAGCCCATGGACGGCACCTGCTTTGCCGGTCCACGGCCGGTTTCAGCGACCATTTTCATGGCCTCGAACAGCTCCCGGCGGGCGCTGGCTGGCCCCGGATTGCGACCGCTCTCGTCCAGCCGACCGCGGTATTGCAGGCCGAGATCACGGTTAAAGCCGAAAAAGTCGGGTGTGCAAACGGCACCGTAACGGCGGGCCACGTCCTGGCTCTCGTCGTAGAGGTATGGGAACGGAAAGCCGTGGGCGGCCGCGGCTTCCTTCATGCGCGGGAAGCTGTCCTCAGGATAGGTCGCGGAGTCGTTTGAGGAAATCGCGACCGAGGCGATGCCGAGCGCCGCCAGATCCTTCGCGTCGCGGACCAGCCGGTCGAGGATGGCCTGCACATAGGGGCAGTGATTGCAGATGAACATGACCAAGGTGCCGTTCGTTCCCTTGAGCTCGTCGAGCGTGTACGTCTTGCCATCGGTCGCCGGCAGGCGAAAATCCGGGGCTTTCCAGCCGAAGTCGCAGATGGGTGTAGATTCGGCCATGCCGAACTCTCCTCAACGGATTAGCGGATGCAGCGCGCCCTCTCTTAACGCTCAAGCCACGAGCGCGCGAGACAGCTCTCGGGTGCAAGTCTAGAATTCCTGCCGGAGCGTGGCGAGGTCCTGAGGGGGATGGATCAGAAACAAGACTTCAGCCAAGGGCGGATCACCGCGGCGCGCGCACCTCTCCGCCAACGCGTGCTTCGAGGGCGCGTGGCTGCCCGTCGTGCGTTTCAGGTCGAGTCCACCTGGCGCCGGCGGATCTACGAGATCATCGAGGTCGGCCATGGCGACAGCCGGGCGAGCCGGATCTTCGATGGCGTTATCGTCGGGCTCATCCTGCTCAACATCGCCGCCTTCGTTGCCGAGACGGTGCCGGCGCTATCGGCAGCCTATGGTCCCTATTTCTGGGCGTTCGAAGTGTTCTCGGTCGCCGTCTTCAGCGTCGAATACGGTCTCAGACTCTGGACGGCCGTCGAGGTGCCGTTCCTCAAGCGCCTGCCGCCGTGGACGGCGCGGCTCAAGCTGGCGCTCCGTCCGGCGCTGTTGATCGATCTCGCCGCGATCCTCCCGTTCTTCCTCGGCATGTTCTTCAATATCGACCTCCGAGTGCTCCGGGCGCTCCGGCTTCTGCGTTTCTTCAAGCTGTCACGCTACTCGCCCGCCATGCACACGTTGCTCCGCGTGCTCGCCAACGAGCGACGCGCTCTGATCGGCGCCGGGCTGCTGCTCTTGACCGTCGTGCTGTTCGCGTCGACCGGCATCTACTACATCGAGGGCCGGGTGCAGCCCGACAAGTTCGGCAGCGTGCCCGATGCCGCGTGGTGGGCCATCGCCACGCTGACTACCGTCGGCTACGGCGACGTGGCGCCCATGACGCCGCTCGGCAAGTTCTTCGGCTCGTTCGTGATGGTGACTGGGCTCTGCATTCTCGCGCTTCCCGTCGCCATCATCTCGGCCGGGTTTGCGCAGGAGCTCGGACGGCGCGACTTCGTCGTCACGTGGTCGCTCATGTCGCGCATCCCGCTTCTCGCCGATCTCGACGCGGCCGCGGTGGGCAAGATCATGCCGCTGTTCCAGGCCCACAACCTGCCGCCCAACGTCGAGGTGATGGGCGGGGGCGCGGGGGACAACGCGCTCTACTTCGTGGCGTCCGGACAGGTCTCCTGTCGATCCAGGGATCGGGAAGAGGTCTATTCGAAGGGCGATTTTTTCGGTGCGGTCGATACGCTCGAGCAGGAACACCGCGGCCTTTTCATCACCAGATCGAAGTGCCGGCTTTTGAAGCTGCACCATGACGACTTCCATCGGCTTGAGACCGCAAGCCCGGAGATCGGCGCGCACATCCGGCGCAAGGCGCAGGAACGGCGCGATGGGGCCGGCGGACCGACGTCCGCATAAGGGCAAGCCCTCCTCAGGCTTCGAGACGGGTGAAGCTCAGGCCATTGCTGGCGAAGACGCGCGCGCGGGCGCTCGCTTCCTCGGGATCGCCCGTCGTCAGCAAGACGAGACGCGGACCGTCGCCGGCCGGCCGGCCGTAGTGGGAATGGCGCGACAGGTAATCCTCGAGGCTGTCGGCCACGATCTCCGGCTGCGAGAGGATGCGCGTCGCAGGCGGCAGATGCCGCCGGAATAGGTGCTCGACGAGCGGGAAGTGGGTGCAGCCGAGGATCGCGCGATGGGGCGGCTCACCGCCTGCTTGCTCAAGAGCGCCTGCGATGCCCGCTTCGACGAGGCGCTCGAGATCAAGCTCGGACGCGCCCTCCTCGATGGCGCCGGCCAGCTCCGAGCAGATCTGCTGGATGACGGTGACCTTCGGACAGCGCTTCCTGATCTCCTCGCCGTACACGTTCGAGGCAATGGTGCGCGTGGTGCCGAACACGGCGATGCGGTCGGTCAGGAACTTCTGCGGGTACTGCGGGGTGGTGACGGCCCAAGGCGTCTGCGTTGCCGCCTCGACGGTCGGCGCGACAATACCGACGACGTTGTGGCCCTCCGCCTTCCACAGCGTCGACGGCAGCCATGTCGTCTGCAGGCGACGGGCTGCGACCGCAGTTGCCGTGTTGCAGCCGAGGAGCACGAGCTTGCAGCCGCGCCGGAACAGGTGCTCGACGGCGGCGCGCGTCAGATCGATAATCTCTTCGGACGACCGGTTGCCGTAGGGCACGTGCGCGTGATCGCCGAGATAGACGAACGATTGCTCGGGGAAACGCTCGGTCAGAGCGCGCAGAACGGTGAGCCCCCCAAGGCCGGAATCGAAGACGCCAATCATGGAGCCTTTGTTTGCTCGTTCTTGCCCCCGCGCCCAACCCGTTGATCGGGCGCCTGTGCTTTTACTCCGCGGCCTCGGACGGCGGCCGGCCGGCCGCTGTGGCCTCCTGGTCGGCGGCTTTCAGTGCGTCGAGGCTCGGCATCGAGATGGTGCTGTATCCGCAATCGACGAAGTGGACCTCGCCCGTCACCGCTCCTGAAAGATCGGAGAGCAGATATAGCGCGGAGCCGCCGACGTCGTTCAAGCTCGGCGTGCGGCGCAGCGGCGCGTGCTCCTTCTGGAAGTTGAAGATGACGCGGGCGTCCGACACACCGGCGCCGGAGAGCGTACGCATGGGGCCGGCGGAGAGCGCGTTGACGCGGATGTTCTGCGGTCCGAGGTCGGCCGCGAGATAGCGCACCGACGCCTCGAGGGCTGCCTTGGCGACGCCCATGACGTTGTAGGAGGGGACGGAGCGCGTGGCGCCGCCATAGCTCAGCGTCAGAAGCGAGCCGCCGTTCGGCATCAGGGCCATGGCGCGCTGCGCGATCTCGGTGAACGAGAAGCAGGAGATCACCATGGTGTTGGTGAAGTTGTCGCGCGTGGTGTTGACGTAGCGGCCGGAGAGCTCGCGCGGATCGGAGAAGGCCAGCGCATGGACGACGAAATCCAGGCTGCCCCACTTCTCCTTGATCTTCGCGAAGACGTTGTCGACGGTGGCGAGGTCGAGCACGTTCACGGGCTCGATGATCTCGGCGCCGATCGATTTCGCGAGCGGCACGGCGCGGCGGCCGAAGGCGCCGTCCTGGTAGCTGAAGGCCAGCTCGGCGCCTTGCCCGTGAAGGGCGCGGGCGATGCCCCAGGCGATCGAGCGATCGTTGGCGACGCCCATGATCAGGCCGCGCTTGCCCGCCATCAGCGGGCCCGGTTTCGTGACATCAAATTCGGTCATGGGCGACCTCACACTCACACCAAAGCTGCGGCCGATGTCGAACCAGCCGCGTCCGTTTCTATAAACCCTCATGCCGGGCGCCGCTCAGGAGGCAAAGGCCTCAACCCGCGGGACCCTGCAGGAAATCAGCCGTTGTATCGGTTAAAGATCAAACTGGCATTTGTCCCGCCGAACCCGAAACTGTTCGACATGACACAGTTAAGGCTCGCGTTGTCGATACGAGCCCTCACAATCGGCATATCCTCGAACGCAGGATCCAACTCCTCGATGTTGGCGCTTTCGCAGATGAAGCCGTTGTTCATCATAAGCAGGGAGAAGATGCTCTCCTGTACACCAATGGCGCCCAGAGAATGTCCCGTAAGGGACTTCGTCGCCGAAATCTTCGGGATCTCCTGGCCCGCAAACACCTCGCGGATGGCCTCGATCTCCTTCAGGTCGCCCACCGGCGTCGCGGTGGCGTGCGGGTTGATGTAATCGATCTTTCCGACACCCTTACCGTCCAGGCCCTTCATGGCGAGGCGCATGCAGCGGGCTGCGCCTTCGCCAGAGGGCGCGACCATGTCATAGCCGTCGGAGGTGGCGCCGTAGCCCACGATCTCAGCGTAGATCTTGGCGCCCCGCGCCTTGGCGTGCTCCAGCTCCTCGAGAACCAGCACGCCCGCCCCGCCCGCGATCACGAACCCATCGCGGTTCTTATCGTAGGCGCGGCTGGCCTTCTCCGGCGTGTCGTTGTAGCGGGAGGACATGGCGCCCATGGCGTCGAAGAGGACCGACAGCGTCCAGTCCAGCTCCTCGCAGCCGCCAGCGAAGATCACATCCTGCTTGCCCCATTGAATGAGCTCGGCGGCGTTGCCGATGCAGTGGGCGGACGTCGAGCAGGCCGACGAGATCGAATAATTGACGCCCTTGATCTGGAAGCTTGTCGCAAGCGCGGCCGAGGGGCCCGAGCACATGGCTTTCGGGACCTCGAACGGGCCAACCTTCTTGGGGTCCTTCTCGCGCGTGGTGTCGGCGGCCCAGACGATGGCGCGCGTCGAGGGGCCGCCCGAACCCATGACGATACCGGTGCGCTCGTTGACGACGTCGCCGGCCTCGAGCCCCGCGTCGCGGATGGCGTGGTCCATGGCGATGTAGTTCCAGCCCACACCCGCTTCCATGAAGCGCTTGGGCTTGCGCGGCACCTGGGATTCCCAATCGAGCTTCGGGTCGCCGTGCACCTGGCAGCGGAAGCCGAGCTCGGCGTACTTGTCGGCGCGGACGATGCCGGACTTGCCCTCTCTGAGGGAGGCGAGCACCTCCTGGGTCGTGTTCCCAATCGAGGACACGATACCCATGCCGGTGACGACCACACGTCTCATCGAGAACCCCTTCCTCACCCGCCCTGCAGAGATGCCGAATGCCGCATTATACTAGCTTATTAGCTTATCCGGCGGCCGGCGCTTCCCCTGCCTCGAACAAACCGACGCGCAGGTCGGTCGCAGTATAGATCACCTGACCATCGGCCTTGAGCGTCCCGTCGGCGATGGCCAGCTTCAGCCGCCGCAGAATGACCCGCTTCAGGTCCACGACATACTCGACCTTCTTGACCGAAGGCAGAACCATGCCGGTGAATTTCACCTCGCCCACGCCTAAGGCGCGACCACGGCCTGGCGCGCCGAGCCAGCCCAGGAAGAAGCCCGTGAGCTGCCACAGCGCGTCGAGTCCAAGGCATCCCGGCATGACCGGATCGCCTTCGAAGTGGCACTTGAAGAACCAGTCCAACCGGCTGTTGCCGGCGACGGCAAGCTCCGCCACCACCTGGCCTTTGTCGTGGGCACCCTGGCTCTCGGAGATATGAGCGATGCGGTCGAACATCAACATGGGGGGCAGCGGCAATTGCGCATTGCCCGGCCCGAACAGCTCACCGCGCCCGCACGCCAACAAGTCTTCGTAGTCATAGCTAGAACGGCGCTCGGCCATCGATCAGCTTCGTCCCTCTCGCCCGTGTCAGTTCCTTGACGGCCCGGCGTGCCAGCCGCCTACCGGGAGACGCGCGGAAACGCGCCCCGGTCAATCGTTCAAGGACGACGCCTCTCGTAAACCGCGTTGTCCTAGCACATCCGACTGACGTTCAAACGATAATCGCGGGCAGCGTCAAGTCGCGGCTTGGAAAAGGTGACGTATTGTCCAGCGAGGTTGCCGAGGGACGTGCGGCGCGGGCCCGGCGGGGCGGGAGCGAAGCACGGTCGGGAATTTCCGCCCAGAACAGCACCTTGGCGCTCGCTTGCGGTGGCACGGCAGTGCTTCTATACTGAGCTAGTTAGGGAATCTGGCTTCGACGGTCGCCAAGCCCCCCCCACTGGGGCTCAGGGCGTCGAGGTTTATCGAGTCGATCGTAATGAACGAAGACATTGGTGACGACCTCGGCGCCGGAGAGGAGGCGTTGGCGGACAGCGGGCTGCAGGCTGCGATCGCGGATCGGCTGCGGGTCGCCGGGCTGCGCCCGACGCGTCAACGCGTGGCCCTCGGCATGCTGCTGCTCGGCGGCGAGGACCGGCATGTCTCGGCCGAGATACTGCATGCCGAAGCGCTGGCCGCCGGCGAGCAGGTCTCGCTCGCCACGGTCTACAATACGCTGCACCAGTTCACGGGCGCGGGCCTTCTGCGCGAGCTCGCCATCGATGGCGGCAAAGCGTATTTCGACACCAACACGTCGAACCACAACCATTTCTTCATCGAGAGCGAAGGCGAGCTCATGGACATTCCGGGCGACTCGATCCGAGTCGACGGGTTGCCTGAGCCGCCCGAAGGCATGGTGGTGAGCCACATCGACGTCGTGGTGCGCCTGGTGCCGAAGCGCTGAGCCCGTCCGCCCCGTCGATCCCCCGCTATTTCACGATCTCGTTCGGATAGACACCCCAGAGCTGTTTCTGGGGCATGAATCCGCGATAGCGGTCGATGGTGATGCTGCACCAGCGGCCGTCGCAGGTGTGAATGTTGGCGATGACGCCGGCCTCCACGATGGCGACTGCGCGGGCACGCTCGCTGTCGCTGTTGTGCACGGGGATTTGAGGCGCCGGCGTTCCCGCCTTGACGTCCCAGGGCGTGACGAGGGCCGTCCGCCGTCCCGACAGCAACGACTGCAATACCCAGCCCGTGGTTCCTTCCGAATCACGCACCTGGCGCCAGCTCTCGAACTCGCTCAGCACCTCGACCGGCAAACCGGCCTGGCGGTAAACCCACGACGTCGGATAGTCGGTGCCGGGGCCCGCGCGCAGGTTAACGCGGTCCGCCTTGAGGCTCACGTAGCGCGGCAACGGCAACCCGCTCACCGATGCTCCCGGCGGCGGCGTGGGGGCTGCTGCGGGCGCCGGCCCCGGGGAGGGCTCCGCGCCGCCGGCCAAGACCGGGCCCGCCAAGAGAGAGATGGCGAGCGCCATCGGCCACCGCGCTCGTCCCCGGCCACTCAATCGCATCCGCTCCCGCACCGTGCTCAGCCCCGTCTTTTCCGGCCGCCCAAACAATCCATCACTTTGTCACGGGCATGACCTTCTGTTAGACACAGCCCCAAGATCCAGATCACGCCGCCCGGTGGAGAAATATGCCCAACCCGCAAAAGAAGCCAGTCGTCATCGTCACGCGCAAGCTGCCGGATGTGGTCGAGACGCGCATGCGCGAGCTGTTCGATGCGCGTCTCAACACAGACGACAAACCCATGACGCAGGTCGAGCTTGCCGAGGCCGCCAAGGCGGCGGACGTGCTGGTGCCGACCGTCACGGACCGTATCGACCGCGCCATCATTTCCCAGGCCGGACCGCAGCTGCGGCTGATCGCGAATTTCGGAACCGGTGTCGACAACATCGACCTCGACACGGCACGCAACCGCGGCGTTACCGTGACCAACACGCCGGGCGTTCTCACCGAGGACACCGCCGACATGACGATGGCACTCATTCTCGCGGTGCCGCGGCGGGTGCCAGAAGGCGCTGCCTATCTCAAGGACCCGAAAAACAAATGGGCCGGCTGGTCGCCAACGTGGATGCTGGGTCACCGCATCTTCGGCAAGCGGCTCGGCATCGTCGGCATGGGCCGCATCGGCCGGGCCGTGGCGCAGCGCGCGAAAGCGTTCGGGCTGCAGATCCACTACCATAACCGCAAGCGGGTCCCGAGCGACGTCGAGCAGGAGCTGGAGGCGACCTACTGGGAGAGCCTCGACCAGATGCTGTCGCGCATGGACATCGTCTCGGTCAACTGTCCGCATACGCCCGCAACCTATCACCTGCTCTCGGCGCGGCGGCTCAAGCTCCTGAAGCCGACGGCCTATGTCGTCAACACGGCGCGCGGCGAGGTGATCGACGAGAACGAGCTTGCACGCCTGATCGAGGCGGGCTCGATCGCGGGCGCGGGCCTCGACGTGTTCGAGCACGAGCCGGCGATCAATCCGAAGCTGCTCGCCTCTGACCGCGTGGTGGCGCTCCCGCACATGAGCAGCGCCACCATCGAAGGGCGCGTCGACATGGGCGAGAAGGTGATCATCAACATCAAGGCGTTCCTCGACGGGCACGCGCCGCCCGACAAGGTGCATCCGGCGATGTTCTAGGCAGCCATCCAGGAGCAGCTTGGAATAGCGGTCCCGTGTGGACCTGGATGGCCGGGTCAAGCCCGGCCATGGTGTTGTTGTCTGTGCTGTGGAACTTACACCAAGTAGTGGGCGACGACGGCGATGTAGAAGGCAAGCGTCGCCAGATATCCCGCGACCAGCCAGTTGCGGCCCGCGACCGAGATCGGCTCGGCGCGTCGTTTCTGCTTGCCCGACCTCAACAGAATAGGCGCCGTAAGAAGCAGCAGCACCGTCAGCACGTACCACTCGAGATAGACCGACGCGCCGAGGCCGACGATCAGCGCCAGCATGTTGATGATGGCGACGAACTCGGGATCGGACCGCGAGAGCGCCGCATCGACGACATGGCCGCCGTCGAGCGGTAGCACTGGTGCGAGGTTCAAGCCGTTCAGAATTGCGCTGGCGAGCGCGAGCCCCTCAAACAGAGGCTCCTTCGTGACGAGTGCGGCTGCGACGAAGATCCCGGTCGTGAGCAGGCTGAACCCCGGCCCCATGAGTGCCACGAAGCCGCGCTCCGCCTCGGTGTTGTGCGGGGCTGCTGACACCGCAATGCCGCCGAAGAACGGAATGAAGTAGATGCCTTGCACGGGAAGCCCGACCCAGCGCATGGCAAGCGCATGCCCGGCCTCATGGATCAGCAGGAGTGCCAGCAAGATGGCGGCGAACATCCAGTCGAACAGATAGATGAAGCTCGCGTAGGTGAGGGCGCCGGTCAGCAGCGCGGCCCCGATGCGGCTCGATGGTCCCGCCGAAGTGCCGGCCAGATCCTCACAGTGCTTGCGCAGGCGGCGTCCGTTATGGCGCGCGCCGAGGGGGATCAGGATGCGCCCGAGAAAATTGTCGTGCGTCAGCTCGTGCACCATGGTGAGCAGCGTGCCGTCCTGGCGATCCTCGAACTTGCAGGCGACGAAGTAGTCGTGTCCGGGCGCGATGCTCGGCGCGCTCCCCTCGCGCAGCACCTCGATCATCAGCGCTTCCCGCGGGCGGCTCTCGATCTGACGGTAGGCCATCGGAATGATGCTGTCGCCCACGCTTACGGTGCCTTCATATACGTCGGAGGTGCCAGGGCGAAGCGCGGTTGCGATCTCGATGCGTGGCGGTCCCTCGAAAACGATCTCCTGCGCGGAGGATGCCTGCCAGACGAGGTCGCGCGGCGCCTTGATCCCGACCGACGTCACGTAGCGCTTGCGGTTGCGCCCGAGCGCCGCATCGATGGCGCCCTGCACGAGGAAACAAAGGCTCCAGAAGAGATCGGCGATCAGGGTCATTACTTCTATTCCGCCTTGTCGCGCGGCTCACTCGGGCGTGCGCCTGCTGGCCGCTTCGCGCAGCATCATTCAATATCGGGATTCAATATCGGGCTCTAGTGATGGCGGAGACGACGGAATTATTCTGTGCCGGCGGGAACACTCAACCTTCCGCCTTGATGCGGGGACAGGTCGAGAATGGTGGGATTTTGCCCCGTCAACGGGTTCTCCGGATCCCATGCAACACGCACCGTCTCGAAGCGCGGCTCTTTCGCATCGTAGAGCAGGAGGCGGCCGGCTAGGCTCTCGCCGATGCCGGTCAGCTCCTTGATGACCTCGGTCGCCTGCAGGGTGCCGATGACGCCGACAACGGACCCGAGCACGCCGACCTCGGAGCAGCTCGGTACCGTGCCCGGCGGTGGCGCCTCGGGAAAAAGGCAGCGGTAGCTTGGATAACGCGTGCCGTCCGGCGCCGTGGCGAAGGGCTTCAGCGTCGTCAGGTAGCCATCGAACGGGCCCACAGCAGCGTGCACGAGCGTGCGGCGCGCAAAATAGCAGGCGTCGGAGACGAGGTAGCGCGTCGCAAAGTTGTCGGACCCGTCGGCGACGATGTCGAAGCGCGCGATGATGTCGGCTGCGTTTTCGGCATCGAGGCGCGTTTCGAAGGTCTCGACGGCGACGTGCGGGTTGAGGTGTGCGAGCGTCTCGCGGGCGCTTGCAACTTTCGGCGTGCCGACCGCCTCCGTCGTATGCACGACCTGACGCTGCAGGTTGTCGAGCGAGACCGTGTCGTCGTCGATGATGCCGAGCGTGCCAACGCCGGCGGCTGCAAGGTAGAGCAGGACCGGGCTGCCGAGCCCACCCGCGCCGACAACGAGCACGCGCGCGGCCTTGAGCTTCGCCTGCCCCTGACCGCCGATATCATGCAGGACAAGGTGGCGCTTGTAGCGCTGGATTTCCTCCGGCGTGAGTGCCATGGCTCTCGCTTTCCCGGATGCTCGCGTGCTGCCGCAGCGCGTGTGCCGGTGGTCTTTGCCCGATCCGCAAGATTGTTACGGCTTGGCCTTCACCCCGGATCCTTATCCGAGGGCGCCACGCCTGCGGCTTTGCCGGACTCGGCACGGGTGATGGTCGGGTCAGACCACGGTCCGTGAACCTTGTAACGTCCCAACACAGCACCGCCCGGCAGCGCCTTCGGGGCATCGGATGCCGGAGCAAGCGAGAGTATGAGATCCAGGGCGCTTTTGTCGATATCGACCGTCCCCGAAACGGTGATCGTCCTGCCGTCCGCCGTTGCCTCGACCGAATCTGCAGTCAGAATGCCGCCGGATGCCGCAAAGCTCGCGGTCAGCTCGCCGACCGTGGTCGTTCCGGCCCCCACGGCGCCCCAGCCTGCAACGGGTGTCGCGGCGGATGCAGCCGCGGGAAGGGCATTGATGTCAAGGCCGAGGCGTCCGCCCTCGCTCATCTGCAGCGACAGCTGGCCAGACAAGGATCTCACGATCTCGGCCTCGGTCGTGCCCGACGCGGTGAGATCGAGACGGATGTCGCCCGCACCGTCGATCACCGCAGGGCCAAGACGCGGGGCCACAACGGTCTCCAAGTCGATATCCTGAAGGTCGGCGTGGAGCGTGTAGCGCGGGTCGGCGCTGGTCGTATCCACCGTGAACTGGCCCTCCCCGCGTCCGCCCAGCTCGAGCTCGAGCTCGGCGATCTCGCCGTAGAGCGTTCCGTTCCTGACGGAGAGGCTGGCGGCGGCGCGCCCCAGGCGATCCGATCCGCTCATGACATTGCCGGCAGAGAGGCGGATGTCCGCGTCCATGTCGCGCAGGAACGATGGCGAGGCGAGACCCGGAATACGAAGGCCAGAAATCCAGTCCGACGCCAGTGCAAGCGCGTAGGGCCGCGACGGCGTGGCGTAGGGCGCAATATCGAAGCTCGCAAATGCCAGGGTACCTTCGATCGACGGGCGGTCCTGGCCCATCTTGACCGCCAGCGCGCCGGTCGCTGCATTTCCGTCAAGCACGAACTCGGCGTGCTCGAACGCCATCGTGCGCTCGCCCAGCGTCAAGAGCCCCTTGGCCTTGAACGGCCCCAGCCCGGATCCGGCGGGCCATGACGCGCCGAGCCAGGCGGCGAAGCCTCGCAGGTCTGCAATCGAAAGCTCCGCGTTCTCGGCCGTGATCTGCGCATGATCGGCCATCGAGAGATAGCCATCGAACGACGCTGCGAGAAGGTCGCCTTTGACGGTGGCGCGGATCCGTACCGGTGCGCTCGCCGCGTTTTCAACGGGCCGTGCGAACGCTACATCGATGGCGAGAGGCGCGCCGCGATAGTCAATCTGCCCTTTTGCACTCACAACGCCGTCGCGCCCGGGCGTGATCTCGACGTTCGCGACCGACACGACCTCGGGCGACCCCCTGCCGGATTCGATGGCGACAGTCGTGTTTAGGATCGTAAGGCTGCGGAACTTGAAACCTGCCAGCGAGGACACGATGGGGCGAAGATTGTCGGAGACGCTTGCGCCGCCCTGTGCGGGTGCGAGCGTGGGGTCTAAGGCCCCGCGGCGATCCACAACAAGGCGTGCGCGGTCGAGGACCAGGTCTGCGCCGCCACCCGACATCAACGTGCGGATCAAAGTGCTGACACGGCTCTCGTCGGGAGACGGGCCTACAAGCGCCACGGTTCCCTTTTCGAGCACGACGGATGGCGAGGCGAACAGCGCCAGCGGCGCCGCAATATTCACGGCCTCATGGGAGTCGGCGCGTACGGTCGAACCGGGTATCGGCTCGCCGCGCCGTGCGCCGATCATGACCGGGGCGACAAGGGCGGTCCCGATCGCTGCGATCAGCACGATCGCAACAACCAACGGGCGACGCGTATCAGCTCTGCCGGTCATCAGGCCGCTGTCCCGCACATGAAGGCTTAAGCGTGAGAAGCTACGAGAGGTCTGCCGATGTCCCTCGGATCGACAGGTCTTTCTTCTTTACTGAACACATTCCGGGTGCGCAATACACCATGCCGTCCAAAAACCCGCGATGCATCAGCAAAAAACTTCATAACTTCAGACGCGTAACGCCTCACTCCCAAAATCGTAGTTACGACGTATGATGATGAATGTGCCGAGACGGGGCGCCCTCCTCCGCAAGCTCGGAACAGAAGGCGATCTAGCGGCAGAAATCCGGCGATACGAAGACAAGACGGGAGGCTGCGTGGCCTCTCCGTCCAGTTCACCGTCACATGCGGTCAGTCGAGCTTGAAGCGTACCTGCTCGGGCTCGTGATCCGGCATGGTCAGCGAGACCACGATGGTTGTGCCCTTGCCGGCGTTGAAGCTGCCGGCGCCTTTGAGCGCGTTGCCGCCGGAGGGCGTCAGCGTCACCTGCTCGGTCTTGCCGTCCGCCAGCACGGTGGCCGTGGCCTTGGCGGTGCTCGCGTCCTCTGCCTCGCCGTCCTCGTGCGTCACGTAGAGCTCGAGCGTCCCGCCTTTAGCGACAAGCTCGAGGTGGTGGTGCCCGGTGTGCTCGACCAAGCCGCCGTGCTTTGCCGAATGGTCGTGGACCTGCTCGCCTTCGACGTGGTCATGCCCTTCGTCGGCGACCGCAACCCACGTTCCCATGGCCAGCGCGGCGAGGCCGATTGCAACTCGTTTGATCATCGATTGTCTCCTTGTTGTGACATCTAAAAGGCTTCGGCGTGAACGGATGTGCTCCGCTCCGCGAGCAGCCGCTCGAGCGGCTTCTTTCCGAAGAGCAGGAACAGGACGGGGGTCAGGAAGGCGTCGAGCAGCGTGGCGGAGAAGAGCCCGCCGAAGATCGTGATCGCGACCGGGTGCAGGATCTCTTTACCGGGCTCGTCGGCGCCGATCATGAGCGGGAGCAGCGCGACGCCGGCGGCGAGCGCCGTCATCAGCACGGGCGTCAACCGCTCTAGCGTGCCGCGCATCACGAGCTCACGGCCGAAGCGCTCGCCTTCGAACAGCGCAAGATTGATGTAGTGGCTGATCTTCAGGATGCCGTTGCGCGTGGCGATGCCGGTCAGCGTGATGAAGCCGATGGCGCTTGCGACGGAGAACGGCTGCCCCGCGAGCATGAGCGCCGCTACGCTGCCGATCATCGCCAGCGGCACGTTGCCCATGATGATCAGCGCGAGCGCGGTCGAGCGGTAGCGCGTGTAGAGCACAACAAAAATGAGCGCGAGCGAGACGACCGATAGCAGCGCGATCAGACGTGAGGCCTCCTCCTGCGCCTGGAACTGGCCTTCCAGGCGTGTGAAGTATCCTTGCGGAAGCGGGGCTGCGGCAATCTCGGCGCGGATGGCCTCGACGATCCGCGCCATGTCGGAGCCGTCGGTATTGGCGAGCACTGCGATGCGGCGGCGGCTGTTCTCGCGCAGGATCTGGTTCGGCCCGTCGGTCTCGATGACGTCCGCCACGTTGCGCAGCGGGATGCGTCCAGCCGGGCTTTCGATCAGCATGTCGCCGAGGGCCCGCGTTGTGCGGTCCGCGTCCGAGAGGCGCAGCACCACGTCGAAGCGCTTCTGCTGGTCGATGATCTCGGAGACGACGCGCCCGTTCGACAGCGTCTCCAGGGATTCCGTGACCACGCTCGGATTGAGGCCGTAGCGCTTGGCCTTCTCGTAGTCGACGCGGACCTGAAGCTCGGGAATGCGCACCTGCCGCTCGGTCTGAAGATCGACGACGCCGGGGATGCGTCGCAGGCGAGCCTCGAGATCGGCCGCCAGGGCGCGCAGCGTGTCGTAGTCGTCACCATAGATCTTGAGGGCGATCTGCGCGCGCACGCCCGACAGCATGTGGTCTAGCCGGTGCGCGATGGGCTGGCCGACGGTGATCGATGCTGGCAGCACGGACAGGCGTCCGCGAATGTCGGCCAGCACGGCCTCTCGGCTGCGGTCCGAGCGGCGCAGGTCGACGTCCAGCTCGCTCACGTGCACGCCTTCG
>CAZDUD010000044.1:0-28181 GCA_964508485.1 uncultured Hyphomicrobium sp.
CGTCTTCGGCCGCTCGAAGCTCGAGGGCGAGCGCGCGGTCGAGGATGCCAACCCGCAACATGTCATCATCCGCACGGGATGGGTGTTCGGACCCTCGGGCCAGAACTTCGCGACCAAAATGTTGGGAGCCGCGGACGGAGGTGCCCCGCTGCGCGTCGTGTCGGACCAGCACGGAAATCCGACCTACGCGCCGCATCTCGCCGCCGCGATTCTCGATGTCGCCCGCAAGATTGCGACGGGTGAGCTGAGCGGGCCGGCCTGGGGCCTCTATCATGCGGCTGGAACCGGCGTGACGTCGTGGCTCGGCCTCGCGAGCGAGGTGTTCGAATGCGCAGCGAAGCACGGACGGGAGGGCGTCCCGCTGGAGCCGATCGCCTCGGCGGATTATCCCGCACCCGCGCCGAGGCCCATGAATTCGGAGCTCAATTGCACCAAGTTCGAGCGCACCTTCGGGCTTCACCTCCCAGCATGGCAGCAGGGCGTCGCGGATTGCGTCGCGCGGCTGACAACTGGCTAGCGTGCGGTTGCGTGGAAGGTGGATCCAGAGACTCAGCCGGCCTTCTCCGCGCGCCGCACCTTGAGGATCGCACGGACCAGGAACACCAGGAAAATG
The DNA here is from genome assembly GCA_964508485.1 of uncultured Hyphomicrobium sp. Lineage (GTDB taxonomy): Bacteria > Pseudomonadota > Alphaproteobacteria > Rhizobiales > Hyphomicrobiaceae > Hyphomicrobium_C. Next base: position 614 of record CAZDUD010000044.1, read on the forward strand.
AGCACGAGCCCCATCAGCGGCACGCTGAGCCATGTATCGAGGGTTTCGCCGAGCTCTGCGCTGACGAATTCAAAATGCGTAAGGAGCTTGGCAATGGCCGTCGCGCCGACGGATAGCAAGAGCAGGTTGCCGAGCAGCATGAGATGCATTTCGGCGCGGTAGTATTTGCCGAAGACGGAATGCTCCGGCGGCTTCGATCCCGTCGCGAGCGAGGCGAGCGCGAGCGGAAGCACGGCGAAAGCGACAAAGCCGTTGATGAGCAACTCGAACGTGGAGAGCATGGGGGTCCTCCGGGCGGAAGCCGCCGGTTGATGTCCAGTTTGCCTCGGACATGCCCCAAAGCCCTGCGGATGTCAGTTCCCGCCGAAACAGGCCGCTGCCCCCTGCACAAGGCCCAAATCTCTGCTAAACCCGCGCCATGCTGGAGATTACCAACAGCCTGTCGATCGACGAGCGCGAGCTTGAGGAACGTTTCATCCGCGCCTCGGGTCCCGGCGGTCAGAACGTCAACAAGGTCTCGACCGCCGTCGAGCTGCGCTTCGACGTGCGCCGCTCCGCGAGCCTGCCCGCGGCCGTGCGCGACCGCCTCGAGCGCCTTGCCGGGCGCCGCATGACGGACGACGGGGTGCTCGTCATCCGCGCCGAGCGCCACCGCACGCAGGAGCGCAATCGCGAGGACGCCCGCGCGCGCCTTGCCGAGCTTGTGCGTGAAGCGCTCCATGTCCCGAAGAAGCGCATCGCCACCAAGCCGAGCCGCGCTGCGAAAGCCCGCCGCATCGACAGCAAGGTGAAGCGCGGCAGCGTCAAGAAGCTGCGCCAGTCCCGCCCATCATTCGATTGAGCCTTCCCCAAGCAGAGATTGTCCCATGCCGCGCTTCGCCGCGAACCTGAGCTTTCTGTTCACCGATCTGCCGTTCCTCGACCGCTTCGAAGCCGCAGCCCGCGCGGGCTTCAAGGGCGTCGAGTTCATGTTTCCCTATGCCGTGCCGGCAGGCGAGATTCGCGCGCGCTTGGACGCAACGGGGCTCGAGACAGTGCTGTTCAATCTGCCGCCCGGACATTGGGACAAAGGCGAGCGTGGTTTCGCGGCGCTCCCCGGTCGCGAGGACGAGTTTGCTTCGGCCGTCGACCTCGCGCTCACCTACGCCGAGACGCTCGGCTGCCCGCGGCTCCACGCCATGGCAGGGCTCGCGGGCCACGGTGCTACCCGCGAGACCTATGTCGTGAACCTGCGCCTCGCGGCCGCATGGGCCGCGCCTCAGGGCGTCGACATCCTGATCGAGCCGATCAACACGCGCGACATGCCGGACTACTTCCTGACCCGCACGGCCGACGCGCGCGACGTGATCGCGGAGGTCGGCGCGCCGAACCTCGGCCTGCAGTTCGACCTCTATCATCGCCATGTGATGGAAGGCGGCGTCGAGCAGGCAATCCGCGAGTTCGCCCCGCTCGCGCGCCATTACCAGTGCGCCGATCCCCCCGACCGCGGCGAGCCGAGCATGAAGGAGCTGGACTACGCGCGCATCTTCCGCACGATCGACGAGACGGGCTACACCGGCTGGATCGGCTGTGAATACAAGCCGCGCGGAGAGACGGAAACCGGCCTAACGTGGCCCGCCGCCTTGGGCGTCACGCTCGGGTAGACATTGTCCCGCGTGAAGGATGGCCGCTTCTGACCCGACTTGCCGGGGCATAAAGCAATTGTGCCGGAAATTTCCATGCACAATCGATTTGCATACGTGCTGTTATGACATGCGGGTTTCAGTGATTCGGCGTTTCGCAATGGGACAAATACCCGCTTTGGAGCATAATCCTGTCAAAAGGCGCCATCCAGCCCGCTTTGGATGCCCTGAAGGATATGACGGGCACGGCCAAGGCCGCGACGATACTTCTTGCGTTAAACAAGGAGATGGCAAGCCGCGTCCTAAAATTCTTCGATGAGGACGAAGTAAAGGTTGTCGCCCAGGCCATCAATGATCTGGGGTCCGTAACGCGCGAAGCCGTCGATCAGCTTATCGAAGTGTTTGCCGACGACATTAAAGGCGGCGTCGACCTTGTGGCGAACGCCAAAAAAATTCATGACCTTCTGGGAGGTGTTCTCAGTTCAGAGCAAATCGAGGCATTGCTGGCGAAAACTGGCACCAAGTCCACGCACGCCGTCTGGCAACAGCTTGCGAAGATCCCGGACGCCATCTTGGCCAAGTATCTGCAAAAAGAACATCCGCAGGTTATCGCCCTTGTTCTGTCCCGCGCCGAGCTGCCAACTGCGGCGTACCTTCTCGCGCAGTTTCCACGCCAGGAAGCCAATGTCTTGGTTGAACGGATGTTGGCGCTGAGGCCCGTGCAAGAGCGTCCACTTGTCCTCCTTGAATTCTCTTTAGTGCAAGACGTGCTTTTGAACCGGCGCAACAATTCAGACCAATCTCCCCACACGCGGCTTGCGCAGATCATCAACAAGATGGACCGCAGGATGATGGAGGAAAGCGTAAGCAACATCGCGGCCAACAACGAAAAGGACGCCGAGCTCATTCGGCAACAGCTCTTCACGTTCCTTGACCTCGACAGGTTGACCGATCAATCCCTCACCATCGTATTCGATGCGATGCAGCCGGATACCATCATCAGCTCCCTTGTCGGCATCCCCTCTCACCTGATGGATCGAATACTTGCCGCTCTTCCTGCGCGCGCCCAACGCGTGATCAAATCCGAGCTCGAAAACGGCGTCTCGCCCAAACCGAAGGAGATTCAAAAGGCACAACGTACCATCGCCGACGCGGCGTTGGTGATGCTCGAACGCGGAGACATCGAGATCCAACATGATGGGGAAAGCGATACGCCTGCCTAGCGGCCCGGAAGCGGAGCGAATTGAGACCGCGCGACGTCCCTATGCCGGTGGCGCGACGAAGCCGCCTTCGACCAGCCCCTTGAGCATCACGGCCGCGCCGCACTGTTTCGACACGGCGTTCGGGTCCCACTTGTTGTCGGCCACGAACTTGCCCTTCGTGTAGTGGTTCGAGAAGCTCCAGAGATAGGGCGTGTTGATCTTGTGGAGCACGCGGCTGCGCCAGCCGTTGTAGCCTTCCCACCGGTAGAGAATGCTCGCTAGGTCCCAGTCCGCCTTCTCGTCGAGCTTGTCGTAGCGAATGGCGTCGCACGCGCTCGACACCCAGTCGGATGGCGGCAGCCACGGGGTGGGTCGGCCGGCGGGCACCTGCTTGGTCTTCGCCTTGAGCGAGTCGCCGTTGTGCAGATGCGACGTCATGTCGAAGCTGCACTCCATGCCGTGGATGATGGCCGTGAAGTACCACGGCACGCAGGTTTCCTCGGCCACCGCCTCGTAGGACTTGCGGCGCGATGAGTCCGTGATTTTCGACACGTACCACTGCACCTCGGAGCGCTTTTCGGACTTGATCTCGCAGCTCGCGAACAGCTTGCGGTAGTCGTCGGCGATGTCCTCGAGCTTCGGGATCGTGACGGCCGCCGCCTGCGGCCCTTCCGGGATGTCGCGCGGCACACGCTCGGCGTTGCGCGCGGTGCGCAGAAGTTCGGACGCCCGGTCGACGAGGCTGTCGATATCGGCCGACGTGACGCCGGTCGCGTCCGGAGCCGAGGCGGTGATGCCGTCCATGAAATCGACGATGGCGGGCTGGATCTCGGAGAATTCCTCCGTGGCCGATGCCGGCGCAAGCCCCATGCGCGGAACCGAGAGCCCGAGCCGTTGCGCCTCCTGAGAGAGGTCCCCAAGCTGCGACCACGTGCTGCGCGTGATCTGCGCTTCGGCCGACGGTGTGCCGAGCCGGATGACGAACGGAGCTGCCAGCGCCGCCGCGAGACCTGTGCCGACCTGCCGGCGGTCCAGTTTCACTCGTTTCATTCTCGCTTCCTCGTCATCGTACATGGTGTTCCGGACCTTGGGGCATGCTCAGCTGGAAGGAACCTCGAGCGCGACCGCCCGCTGTGAGGAGACCACCTGCTCGCAGTCCGCCGGGATGATCCCGGCGATCTCCGCGCTGGCAAGCTCGTAGCAGCTCTCGACGAAGGCATTCGCAGCGTGAGACAGCGTCGAGCTTTGATTGAGGCCGACCGTCATCGCACGGTAGGTGATGCGGGCGAGCTTGTAGCGGCCGATGCCCGTCACGGTGATGCCGCGATGCGTCCCGCCCTCGGAGATCAGGAAGGCGAACTTGTTGAGGATGCCGCTGTTGAAATGCACGCAGCCGTTGTCGTTGTAGGCGGTCGATCCGCATTGCAGGTTGTCGGGCGTGAGCACGTCGGCGTAGTTGTCCGGCTGCCCGCGATTCGCGAGCGAGAACTTCGCATTCCGGTCGAACATCGACTTGCCGTTCGCATCACGAAGGTTCGGGTCGGCGAGGCTCCGGAGCGGCGTCGTGACCGAGAACCCTGGGGAGGCCTCTCCGATCAGCCAGTTGCCGCCGTCGCCCCTCGCATCGATCTCGATCAGCGCCCCGAAGATGTCAGCGAGAGATTCGTTCACCGCGCCGGGCTCGTTGAGATAGAGCAGGTTCTTCTCGTGCGCGATGATGCCGTGCGTCATCTCGTGCGCCACGATATCTAGCGCGTCCGCATAGCCCGGCCCGTACACCATCACGTTGCCCTTGGGGCAGTCGTAGGACTTGCTCGTGCACCAGTAGGCGTTCTGCGTCCGCCCGTGCCGCACATAGGCCTCCATCGGAGAGCCGCCCTGCCCCGCGTTGTCGTCGAAGCCGTCGCGCCCGAACGTGAGAAAGAAATAGTCGCGCACGAGGCCCGCATTGCGGAACGCCGTCAACGCTTCAGGCGCGAGCTTCTCCGCGCGCAAGCGCTCTTCCTCGTTGATCCCGACGCTGCCGGGGAAGGTCGTCGTCTGCCCCAGATCGAAGATCTTGCGCAGCATGCCGCCCGAGGGCTGGTCGCGGTAGTAGTAGAAGGCTTCCCCGGTGTTGGCATCGACGAAGATGCGGAAGGCATCGATCGAGACCAGCCAGGCAAGCCGTGTCGCCCCGCCCGTGGCTTTGCCGATGAGCGCCGGATCGAACACGACAAGATCCGGCTTCGCGACCTCCGCCTTGTTCGGATCAGGCGCCAAGGGGAACGCCCGCGAGGCATCCGGTGCGCTTCTCAACACATCATCTAGCTTTGCACGTGCTGCTGCGATTGCTTCGCCATCGGCGATCTTCGGCGTCGTGCTGTCGAGCGCGACCGTCGAGATCGTCCCGCTGAACTTCGTCACGCCGAGCGAAGAGTCGACGTTGAGCTTGGCGGTCGATCCGAACACCGGCACGCCGTTGACGCGCTGCTCCACCTCCGCCACGTAGCGGTTCGGCAAATCGGGATCCTTGCGCCGCCCGACGTATTCCGGCTTCGCGCTCTTGTTCTTTGCCGGATAGAGCGAGCTGAGGCCGCCCGTGCCGAAATAGGCTTCGACGGCGCGTTTCGTCTCTTCCTCCGATTGGTCTTTCTTTGGCGAAGCGCCGAGCGACGGCGAGCCTGCACCGGCTTGCGGGGCAAGGCCCATCACGCTGCTGGGCAGCCCCGTCGCCGGGTTGATGACGACGCGCAGGTTCGGATGCGTCTTGCGCAGCTCCTCCGCCGCCTTCTCGACTTCGGCGCGCGTCGCCGCAGCCTCGCCGCTGACGGACGACGATGCATTCCCGCCGCCGGAAGAGGCCGGCAACGCCTCGGCATAAACCGCGGGCGGCGTGAGACCCGAGTCGGGTGCCACCGTGAACCCTCGCGTATCGGAGTCCGCACCCGACGTGGATGCGACCGTGGTAGTGCCCGTTGCGAGTGTGACGAGGCCGCGGCACTGCGTGACAAGCGCGTGCGGGCTTGGCGAAGCCCCAACCCCCGCATAGGACGCCGCAATCGGGAATGGCGTGGCGGTATCCGACCACATATATTCCATCGCCGCGAGATCCGTGCGCGCGCTGCCCGCGAGGGTGCGCGCGTCGCTCGGCGCAAGCGACCCGAACCCGCTGCCGTTAAGGTCGATCTGCGGCCAGAAGCATTCGTTGTCGTCGATCACGCCGTCGCCGTTGAGATCCTCGGTGAAGGCGGCATTCTTCATCGCGGCATCGGAGAGCGACGCCAGTTGCCGCGAGAAGATGGCGAGATCGCTCGCTGTCACCATGCCGTCGCTATCGAGGTCGGCGAGCAGTCGCGTCTGCTCCGGCGCGACCGCCGCCACCGCTTCGAGCGCGTCGACCGTGGGCGCCTGGGTGGCGCCGGATGGCGTCAGTGCGGTCTTGCGCAGGATGTCGGCGATCTCTGCCGGCTTTTTGTCGGGCGCGAGTTCGAACAGGATGCCGGCGAGGGCAGCCACGTGCGGCGCCGCCTGCGAGGTTCCGCTGCAGATTCCGATCGGCAGCTTGTCGGCGGCGAGCGTGCTCATGATGTCGACGCCCGGTGCCGCGACATGGCCGCCGGTGTTGGAGAACTCCGCCCGGAGCCCGTCGCGGTCGATAGCTTCCACGACCAGGATATTGGGTGGGCTCGGACCCGTCGCCGAAGTCTGCGTTCCGGCCCAGGCGAAGGGCGACGCCCACTTGGCTTCAATCGGCGTCTTGCGGTCCTCCGAGTCGTTGCCGGCCGCGACGACGAACAGCACGTGATCCTGCACGCGGCTCGCCATCAGGCGGATGAGGTTGGCTTGATGCGCGACGTGCAGCGCAAGGCCGGGGACATCCTCGGGGTTCTCGTTACCGAGCAGGTTGCTGGCGACGAAGTTGTAGCCGAGGCTGATGTTGATCACCCGGAGCCCGTCCGGCGTCATCAGGTTGGCGTAGACGTAGTCGAGCGTCTTCGCGAGTACGTCGTCGAACAGGAGCGCGTGCACCTCCCAGCCGTCGTCGACGCCGACAACGCCGGAATCGCCGACGATCGTGTCGTCCACCGCGATGGCGTCCATGCGCGCATCGGGGACGATGCCTTCGATTCCGGACTGGTCGTCGGATCGGGCGCCGATGATCCCCGCCACGTGCATGCCGTGATGCGTACCGCAGCCGGCCGTGTGATAGACGAGCGGCTTCACGTTCTGCATAGAGGCGAACGGCACCACGGGATCGACCGCAAATCCGCTGTCGATAATGGCGATCTTCGGCCGCTGCGCGTCGGGATGCGCGTTGCGGTAGCGATCAAGAATTGTCCACGCGGGAGGCATGCGGATCGCTTTGAGACCCCAGTTGCCGTCCAGGCTGTCCCCTGCGTTCCAACGCCAGGCGAACACCTCGTCACCGACTTTTATGGAGGCTCCGGTTCGCCCCTTTCGGAACTGCTTTCGAAGCTGCTTGGCTTCCATCGTCGAATTGACGAATGCCCCGTCCACGACCTTCTCGTCGCGCAGCTCCTTGATGATCGGCGGCTCGAGCACGCTGTTGAGCTGCTCCTGGGGAGCGGCACCCGCAGCCGGAGCTTGCTGCAACTTGCGTGTCTGCCCCCCAGCCACCTCGACCGTGATCACGCCGAGTGGCGCGATCATTTTCGTGATGGTGAGATTGTACTTCTTGAGCAGCGCCTCGATGTCCGTGTCGGTTGCCTCGGGGCTGAGCTGGATCACGAAGCTGTTCGGCTTGGCGACGGGCACACGCTGCCGCTGTTCCGCGCGCTCCGAGCCGCCGGGACGGGAGCGCCACTTGCGCCGATCCGATCTGTCCCACCGCGGGCGCGGGATAGCCTCCGCAGGATCGGCGGTGGTAGTGCCCGCCGTTCCGGCTGCTCCGGCGAAAGCAACCTTCGACGTCGCGCCGGGTGCCGAGGAAGCCCCGCCGAACGTCGACGTGATCAGCGACGTGAGCGATTGGCCCCACGACGACGCATCGGAACGCTTCGCATTCGGCGCTTTGGTCTTGCCTGGATCGATGTAGATGAAGTCGTCTTTCTTGTCGGCATCGCTGCCGCCGGAGCTGCGCGGCTGCGGTGCAGGCGCCGGCTTCTTGGGTGCAAACTTGTCCTCGAGCGTGCGCTGCAGCTTGTCGTACTTGGACGGCGGCAATTGCGCATGCGCCGTCGAGACGATCGGGAGAGCGAGCGCCACGAGCATCGCCGCGGCAAATGCAGGCGTATGTCTCGGCATCGATATGGCTCCTAACTCAAAGCTCAAAAACAATGGCTAGCGGCGTTACCAGTCGGTTGCCCAGTTCCACCAGGAGTTCCAGTTATCCTTGGCCGTACCCCACCAGCCCTTCTCCTGCGGAGCAGGAGCCGGCTGCGGCGTGGGTTCCGGCGTCGGTGCAGGGGCAGGCGTAGGCGTAGGCGTAGGTTCGGGTTGCGGTGCGGGAGCCGGTTCGGGCGCAGGCTGCGGAGCCGGTGTGGGCTCCGGCGCGGGCGCAGGGGTCGGCTCTGGAGCAGGCTCCGGAGTTGGCGCCGGTGTAGGCTCAGGCGTCGGTGCAGGTTCGGGCGCGGGAGCAGGCTCCGGCTGCGGGGCAGGCGTAGGCTCGGGTTGCGGTGCGGGTGCCGGTTCGGGGACAGGCGCCGGCGTCGGCTCCGGAGATGGCGTCGGCGCAGGCTCCGGCTGAGGCGGCGGCTTCGGCGCGCCGATCTCGAGGCCGGCATCGACGATCAGGTTGCCGTCCGGTCCGATGCCGGGATCGATGCCTTTGGCCTTGCGCAAGGCCGCGATCAGCGACGGGAACGTCGGCACGTAGACCTGCAGCGTCTTGTCGCCGACCTGGACACGCTGGCGTACCTGCAGGTGAAGATGCAGGCTCGTGCTGATCGAGCCGCCCATGTAGCGCGAGACCTTGCCGAGCACCTGGCCCTGCTTGACCTTGGCGCCCGTTTTCACGGTGATCGATTTCGGGTGCATGTGGAGATAGTAGTAGTCCGTGCCGTCGGCCGTCTTGAGCTGCACCGTCGTGTTCGACGTGACGTTGACGATTGTCCCGTCCTCGGCTGCGACGGCCTCCCAGTGGTTGTCCTTCCAGGATGGCGGCCGGATGTCCTGTCCCTGATGGCCGGCCCCGCCCGGGCACAACGGCATATCCCAGCTACGCACCTCGCAGTAGTTGTCGCGCTGCTTCATGGGATCGAAGTTGCGCGGATCGTTCTCGCTGCCGCCTGCGGCGCCCTTGCCGTTCCAGCCGCCGCCGCCATAGCCCCAGATCTGCGAGTTCATGTGCGGGAAGAGACCGTCGCCGAGCTTCAGCGGGAAGATCATGTTCGGCAGGTACACGTAGCGGTCGTCGCGTCCGCGCCCGGCATCGCGCTCGAACAGGCTGCCGGGCGGATAATACGCAAAGCCGGCCTTGGCGGGATCGGCAATGGTCGGATCGCCGGCGGCCGGCGGTTGAGGCTCCGGTGTCGTCGGCCCTTCGCCGGTCGTGGGTGTCTCAGGCGTCGGCGTGGGTGCGGGCGTGCCCTCGGGCGGCAGCAGGCTGCAGCGCGCGAGGTGCACGAGGCTTCCGCTCGCATCGCGCGCAAGGCACGAGCCGTCGGGCGCCGTCTCGCGCCGCGCACTATCGACGCTCGGCCCGGCGAGGCTCTGCACGAGCGCATAGGTTGCGAGATCGCGTCCGAAGAGCGAGGGCGCCGCGGCAACGCGCGTGTGGTCCTGCGCAGGAAGAGGCGAGGGGAGTGCCAGAAGCGAGCTGCCGGCGATGAGACCAACGCACGAGGCAACAACAACTTTTCTCACGCCACATCCCCCATATCCGTACGCAACGTCTTTGTGCTTTCGGACCCCGCCGGGATAATGCCCAATGCGCCTATCCCTGGCAACGAAACGAAGTGCATCCCCCGCGAGCATAACTTAGGGGGCTGACCCTGCAGGCAGCAGGGATTCCAACATCTGTCGTGCCTCGGACGAGAGGCGATATTCCGGCAGGTCCGCAGCCAGCACGCGGCGGATCGCAGCCTGCACGTTGGCAGGTGGCGGCTCCGGCGGTTGCGCGAGCGCTTGCGGTCCGCCAAGTCCCGGTGCGGCCGAGAACAGTCCGCCCCAGTCGATCCCGACTGACGGCTTCGTCCAATTGCCCGAGATCTTGATGGGGATGGGAAAGGCCGTCGGCGGCGGGATGGCCTTGACGCGGATCTCTTGGTTGAGCGTCTTCTTCGGCACGTTGACGGTTCCCGCCGAGTTGATCTCCACCTCCGAGCCGCCCATGGCGAGCCCCGGCTCGCTGCGCAGGATCCCCTTCTTGATGTCGTACTGGGCTTCGAGCCGCGTGAAGCCGGTCTTGGCCGAAAGATCGAACGACCAGCTCTTCCACCATTCGAAGATCATGCGGCGCACGTCGAAGCCGCGCAGCGCGCCCTGCCCCATGACAAAGTGCGCCTTGCCGTCGAGCGTGTTCGTGAGCTGGCTCTGGTTTTGGCCCGCGGCGCTGGCGGTGATCTCCACATTGGACGTGCCGGCGAGCAACGGCTTGCCGGTGATCTCCGTGACGATCGGCTCCGCGGCCACATCCGTCATCGAAAGCTGGACGTTGGCCCGCGGTGGCGATGCGCGGCTGTCGATGGAGAACGTGCCGACGGCCTTGCCGTCGCCGACCGCAAGCTCCTCGAGCTTGCCGTCGAGGACGCCCTCGGCGATGTCGGCCCTAAGACGCCCCTGCTTGAGGTCGAGCGCGCCATAGGTGATCGCAGTGGCATTGACCAATAGATTGAGATCGAACGCCTGCAGCGCCTTGAGGTTGAATGGCTGCTCGCTCCACCCTGGCGTGCCGAGCGGCGACGCGGTTGCGGAAGGCGCCGCTTCGGCAGCCGCGGCCTGCGGGCCTTTTTCGAGCGCATCGAGATCGTTGAGAAGCTGCTCCCAGCTCGGCGTGACCAGTGGCTCGAAGTCGGTCTGAGGCGTGGGCGCGAGCGCGCTGCGCGGCTGGACGCCGGTTGCGCGCCCGAGATCGATGTGCTCGCTCGAGAGCGTGCCGGCGAGCTTCGGCCGCACGCCGCCGAGATCGAGGGTGCCGTCGAAGAGGCCGCTCGTCGTGTCGACCATCACGTCGGTTTCCGTGAATGTGACGTCGCGCGTCGTGGCTTTGATGCGGCCATCGAGCGAGCCCCTGAGCGGCGAGCCCGAGGCCGTGATGTCGGAGCCGAACCACCGCGCCAGGTCGATGAGAGACGGAGAAGAGGCGGTGAGCGCACCGGCAAACTCGGCGGCTGCCGAGAACGAGGCGCTGCCGTCGATGGAGGCTCTTAGCGGCCGCGCATCGATGTTGGCCTTGAGCGTGGACGTCGTACCGCCGACCACGGCGTTGAAGTCGCCGACGGCCGCGTAGAAGGCCACCGTCTCCCCGCCTGCGGAAAGATTTCCTTTGGAGGCGAGCGCGCCCGTCACAGGATCAAGCGTCTGCGCGGAATTGATAGCCGTCGCCGTCCGCTGCGCCCCTGTCTTGGCGCTCTGGAAGGTCAGCGTTCCGTCCGCGATCGTCGACTCGGGAGGCAGGCTGAAGGCTGCAGGAGCAAAGGGAGCCGTTGTATCGGTCTCCGCCTCTATGGCTTCCGCCTCCGTGGGCGCCACGGCCGTCGAGGCCGGCGCCTCCGCCGCCTCTGTTCCGAACACCCAGTTGCGCGCCCCGTCCGCGCCTTCCTCGAGCGCGAACAGCGGCTTGATGAGGTCGAGCCGGTTCATGCGCACGCGGCCCTTGAGAAGGGGCAGGAGGTCCACGTTGGTCTTGATGGTCTCCGCACGGAACACATCGCGCTCCGGCATGCCGGGTGGGTTGGATACGGCAACCTGATCGAACTCGGCCTCGAGCTTCGGCCGGAGCTTCAAGCGCATGTCGCCGATGGTGACGGTGCGCCCGATGGCGGCACCAATGCTTTTGGCCAACTGATTTTTGATGAGGCCGGTCGGCGGGAAGATGAGCAGCAGCGCAATGCACGCCACCGCGCCGATCAGCACGAGCCGGACGATACGCCAGAACGTGCTGCCTTTTTTCGGAGATGTCGGAGCGGCTGGCGTCCCAGGATCCGTTGCCATGCAGGTCTCCACGCAACACGATTGACCACGTCTATCGGATGGAGCCGGACCGGAGTGTGACGGCCGTCGACCGAGGCAGCGTGGCCCTCCCCCCACGGGAGCAGGCTTGAAGCGGAATACTATCTGCTGCGGACGCGTTCAACCAGCAGTGTGTCCCTGACGCGCTTGTGCGGACGTGCGTTGCGCGCGAGCGACGCTTGCGCGTGTGCGCGTACTTGATCATGAACGGGAGCGGCGGGTAGAGTCCGCGCGCAACCGTCGGGGCGCTGCACGATTACGCAGCCGAGCAAGCGAAGATTGGCTTGGAAAACAAGGATGTGTCCCATGTCGCGTAAGGCCCGGCCCGCTAAAGCGTCCTCCATGTCCGCGATCCTGGCGGCTTCCGTTGTCGTGACGGCGGTGTGCGGAGGCACGAGCGTTGCGGCCGACAAGCTGATCGAGGTGCAGTGGTCCGACCCCGAGATCAAGAGCTTCGTCGCCACGAGTGCGCCGCCGCGCTCGCTGGGTCCCGCCGCCGACGATCAGTTGTCCAAGCTCAAGCTTCCCGTGCTCGCCTTCGACAGCACGCCCGGCGTTGTGGAGAACACGTTTCGCCTGGGGCCGCGCCCCGCGACCGAGCGCGACGTCGTGATGGATGAGGAAAATCCCGTCTGGTACCAGATCGTCGAGCGTTATGGCGACGTGACCGTCTCGGTATCGGCCGATCTCCGGGTTCAGCACACGTTCCCGGCGGATAAATTCCCGATCTACGAGAACAAGAGCCGCGGTGCGGCACCCCAGGCCGGGCCGACGGTGTCCGTGTTCGACGACCGGGTATCGGGCGGCGAGGAAGGCTACCTCGCCGAGTACACGGTGACCAAGTACGGCGTGCCCTACACGGTGACGGTCGAGTGCACCGACGCGGCCAAGGAGGAATGCCGCGACACGACGCAGATCTCCAAGGATGCCGAGCTCCTGAAGCTGATCCGCGCCACGCCGCCGACGCCGTAACCTCACACCGCGAGATTGCCCGCGATCGAATGGCGGCCGGTGGCAGGTGCCTGTGCCAAAGCCAGATCCGGCCCCACCGGAACGCCGTGATCCATGCTGCGGATGGCGCCGTCGCGTGCCCCCGAGATCATGTTCTGGGCGACGAGGCATGCGCCCGCCTCCGGATCCGCGGAGACGAGAATGCCGACACCCGCCGAGCGGATGAGATTGCCCGTGATCGCAACGTCCCGCAGGTACGGCCCCCAGCCCGCAATGATGCCGGCCGTCGGCGCGTCCTCGATGACGTTGCCCGTCACCGCCGCGTCCGCCTCGATGCTGATGCCGGTTCCGCGCTTGTCGACGGGCTCGGCTTCGCGCCGGAACAGGTTGCGCACGAGGTTGCCCTGAATGACGGCGAGCCGTCCGCCCTCGTTGAAGTTCGTGACCGCGATCCCGCTCGCCGCGCCGTCGACGAGGTTGTTGGCGATGATGGCACCTTCGAACGCGAACTCGGCGTAAAGCGCCACCTCGCCGAGCGTGCGGCAGGCGTTGCCGAGCATCTGGATGTTGCCCGCCGCATTGCCGCGGATCGCCGAATAGACGCACGCGGAGATCTGGTTTCCTGAGACGAGCACGTCGCGCGCGCGAAACACGTTGATGCCGTTGCCGTTCTGTCCGCTCCCGCCGCCCTTGGCGGCGATGCGCGCGATGCGGTTGGCAAGGATGAGCGTGCCGTCCTCGCCCGGCGCGCTGCGCCAGACCTGAATGCCGTTGTTGGCGCAATCCGTGACGGCGTTGTGCGCGATCGTAAGTCCCTCGGCGTCGAGGCTTAAAAGCCCCGTTTCCGACATGTCGTGGATCGTGCAGTCGGAGACGGTGCCGGAGACGCGCTGCAAGGAAAGACCGTTGAGCAGCCCCCGCCGCACCTCGAGATCCGCGAGCGATAGATCTTTGCAGTCCGTGAGCGAGATCAGTCCCGTCGCCCGTCCGGCATCGACCGCAAGCCCGTTGCCGTCGATAACAAGACCCTCGAGCCGCACGCCCGGCGCGTCCTGGGCCGCGAGGAAGGTCGCCCCGCCTGCGAAGGACAGCACGCTCTGCCGCGAGGCGCCGATGAGCCGCGTGTGGGGGCGAAGCGCAATAGCGCCGATATGGAACGTGCCGGGTGCAAGCCGGAGCGGAACACGCCGCGCGACCGCATGGTCGATGGCCGCCTGCAACGCCGCCGTCTGATCCTCACCATCGGCGGGCGCCAGCATAGGCGCCGACGAATCGACATGGATCGCAGCCTCGCGCGGACCGGCATGCGCTGCGGTCGCGGCGGCAAGCCCGGCTGAGGCGGCTCCGGTCGAGAGGAGCGCGCGGCGGTTGAGATGCATGGTTGCCTCCGGCGCCGATCATGCCGGAGGCGGGTTAACGGTCCTTGACACGCCGGCGCGACGGCGGCGGCCGGCCGAGACAGGTGCGAATGATCTCGAGCCCTCCGATCAGCGCCGTGCCCCAGTCGAACCGCATCTCGTTGGGATCGGCCCGCGATTTGAGGAGCGCAGGCGGAATGTGCTGCGGGATATGGAAGAAGCCGACCGCCTCCGGCTCGGCAATCTGCTCGGCACAGACAAGAGAGCGATAGAGGATGGCGTTGCAAAGATAGCTGCCGGCGTCGTGTGAGGTCACGGCCGGAACGCGCAGCGCCGCAAGGCGATCTGCGATGTCTTGGGCCGGAAGGCGCGCGGAAAGCATCTCCGGCCCGCCCCGCACGACGGCGCTGTCCCGGGGCAGCGTGCCGGCGGCATCGACAGCCGCCTTCCGCATGTTGCGGGCCACGGTTTCGATGACGAAGGCATGTGCATGCGGCGAGACGCCGAAATGCAGGACGAGCTTCGGTCGCTCGCGCTCGTAGAGGTCTTCGAGGCGGGCGGGCGCGCGCTCCCACTCGGTAGGCAGGATGCGCGCGACCACGCGATGCGCGCTGAACCGCCGTGCAGCGAGGTGGGCGAGCTTGGGCACAAGCCGTTGGCTGGCGTTTTCTGCGACGCCTGGGAAGGGGCCGAACCCCGTTAGGAGTATGGTGTCACGCCGCCGCATCACCTCGGTGATAGCCATTTGAAAGTGCGATTGAAAGATTGAAGCTCGCGTGATCTCGTTGATCAAAATCGAGATCGGAATTACGCTCCGGCCCGCTTCAGGTGCCACCTGAGAGAGGTGGGAACGCGACTGCGGTCCTTCAATGGCGTGTTGCGGTGGCGGATCGGGGGAGGCAGCTTTGCGCAGGTCCGGTGTTCTGGCGTTCTGTCTTGCGACACTGATGTTGGCGTCCTGCGGAGAAGCGCCGAAAAGCGGCAGTCCTCCGCCGCCCGCTACCGCCCCCGCTCCCGAAGCAGCGGCACCGCCTGCGATGGAAGAAGCGGCCCCCGAAGCGGCCGCCCCGCCGCCTGTTGAGGACATGAAGCCGGGCGCGCCGGACTCCCACGCCTATGAGGCCGAGCCGCCCACCGACACAGAGACCGACCGCGGCATCGGCAATTTTGGAGGAGGGGGCCTCGCAAAGAAGGCCGAGCCACCCGCGGCGGCTGCACCTCCGCCTGCGGCCGCACCGCCGCCTCCAGCGGCTTCGGCACCTCCACCAGCTCCGGCACCGCAGGCAGCGGCGCCCGAGCCAGTGGGAACAGCGGGACCCGAGACAACCGCTCCCGCAACGGGAGAAGCCCCGAAGAGCGAGCAAGGCGAATGGGACGTGGTGCCGGTCTACTACGGCACCGACCGTGCACAGACCCCCAACACGCAGCGCCTCGACTACGGTAGCGATCGCGGACGTCGCCTGGAGCTCGGGCGCGCCCTCGTTACAGTCCCGAAGGTCCACAAGGTGCCGTCCATCGAGCGGCCATGGGCCATCCGCGTCTTCAACGTGACACTCTATGAGGAAGCGGAGGACCCCAACCGCCATTTCACGATGGACGAGATCAAAGCGCTCTCGGAGGAGGAGTTCCTGGCCCTCGTGCGCGAGCGGCTCGCCGCGTCGGCGCGCTACAAGGACCACGCCTTCATTTTCGTGCACGGCTACAACACGAGCTTCGACTACGCGATCTACCGCACGGCGCAGATCGCCTACGACTTGAAGTTCGATGGCGCCGCCTTCGCCTATAGCTGGCCGTCGGGCGGCGGCATCGCGAGCTATACCTACGACCGGGAAAGCTCCGGTCAGGCCGAGCCCTACTTGCGCCAGTTCGTCGAGCTGGTCACGAGCAAGAGCGGCGCCAAGTCCGTCAGCATCATTGCGCACAGCATGGGCAATCAGCCGACGCTACAGGTCCTGCGCGACTTGCGTCGCTCGCCGCCCGAAGGCGTGCGCATCAGCCAGATCATCCTGGCGGCACCGGACGTCGATCGCGACAACTTCGAGAACATCGCGCGCGACATCCAGGGCCTTGGGGCGGGCGTCACGCTCTACGCCGCGAACAACGATCGCGCCCTCACCGTGTCGCGCAACTTCTACGGCGGCATCCCTCGCGCAGGCGACGTGCCGGCGACAGGCCCACTTGTCCTGCCCGGCATCGACACCATCGACGTCTCGGCGTCCAGCATGGACAGCCTCGGCCTCAACCATTCGGGCTACGCCGAGAACAACGAGATTCTGAAGGATATCGCCGCCTTGCTAGCCACCGGCACACGTCCCCCGAAGCTGCGCACGCCGGCGCTCGAGGAGATCACGACGGAGAAAGGCGCGTACTGGCGCTACCCGGCCGCGCAGCCGTAGTCGTGCAGCGCGGCAAACGGCAAGGGTTCATTAACCCCGCTTTGCGAGTCTTGCTTCATCCCGGAGCAGTCGCGAAGTGGGAGCGTAACAATGGTTCGCGTTGGAGTTCGGGGATCGCTGCTTGCTGGCGTGAGTGCAGCAGCGATCCTTGCGTTTGCTGTGCGCCCGTCCGCAGCCGAGGACACGGCCGCGCTGTCGCCGGCACCCGGCCCGGCATCTCCCTCCGCCGACGACTACTACGCACGCCGCGCCAAGCGCACGCTCGAAGCCGAGAAGAGCGCGATCGCCAAGCCGCATCCGCTTGCGGCCTACTATCCCGGAATGGACATCGTCGTGTGCGAAGCTGGATGTACGACCGGCCGCGGGGCCCAGGTCGTGGCCGCGCGCAAGCGCGACGAGCCGGCGGTGAAAAGCGAAGGGTTCATGGTGGCGACCTCAGCGAATGCAGCGTCCGAGCCGGTCGCGGTAGACGCATCGACCGAAGTCGCCTGCGTCGCTGGATGCTACGGCGACGCCGACAACCGGCCGCTGCCCCGCCTGGTGACGCCGCACGTCAGGCGCATGGCGCTTCCTCCGCGCGACCAGTTCTCTCCCGTCCGCTGAGCGGCGGCCTACGCTATCCGAGCGCTTTGCGCAGCTTCTCCGCGTTGGCGGCGAGCACGGCGTTGTCTTCCATCTTGCCGGAATGCGGCTTGAGCGGCACGCCCTCGAAACGGGGCACGACGTGGATGTGCAGGTGGAACACGCTCTGCCCGCCCGCCGGCTCGTTGTACTGGAAGACGCTGACCCCGTCGGCCGCGAACGCTTCTTTGACCGCTCGCGCCACCCGCTGCACCGTCGGCAAGAGCTTGGCAAGCAAGGCGGGATCGGCGTCGAGCAGATTGCGCGAGGCCGCCTTCGGCACGACCAGCGTATGGCCGGGCCCCTGGGGCATGACGTCCATGAAAACGATCACGTAATCGTCCTCAAGCACCTTGTGCGCCGGGATCTCGCCGCGCAGGATTTTGGCGAAGACGTTGTTGGTGTCGTAGGCCATGCCTCGTGTCCTCGGATGCGTATTGCTGCCGCCTTCAAAAAGCATCGCCCTCGCGGCTCGGCAAGCCCCTATCTCAGCGTCAAGTTTGCGGAGACTGACGTGGGTGCCGGCCGTCGTCCGTGCGGAGCACGGCTTCGCCGTGACGCGAAGCTTGGCTTCGCCAAGCAACCGGCATGACGTTTGAATTAGCGTCGACCGCCTGCCTCAACTGAACGTCATCCCGACGAAGGTCGGGACCCAAGCAAGTTGCCACATGCACAGGGCTGAAGAAGCGCACAACGCGCCGGTGCGATAGGTCCCTGGGTCAGTCGCTTTTCTTGAACGGCCCATACTCGCGCAGCAGCGCGTTGACCTCCTCGATCTCCCCACGCTCCTCCGCGAGATAGCGCGCGACCGCCGCCTCGAGGCGCGGGTCCGCGAGCCAATGCAGCGAATAGGTCGTCTCGGGAAGGTACCCGCGCGCGAGCTTGTGCTCGCCCTGCGCGCCGGCTTCCGCTCGCGCGAGCTTGTGCGAGATCGCATAGTCGATCGCCTGATAGTAGCAGAGCTCGAAATGCAGGAACGGGTGATGCTCGAGCGCCCCCCAGTAGCGGCCATAGAGACAATCGCCGCCGATGAGGTTGAGCGCACCCGCGACGAGCTTCCCCGCCCGGCGCGCGAGCACGAGCAGGCAGCGATCCGCCATCGCGTTGCCGAGCAGCGAGAAAAAGCGCCGGTTGAGGTACGGCCGTCCCCACTTGCGCGAGCCGGTGTCCATGTAGAACGCGAAGAACGCGTCCCAGTGCGCTTCCGTTATCTCGCGCCCCGTGACCGAGAAAATCTGGACCGCCGCCTGCGCCTCCGCCCGTTCTTTGCGGATCGCCTTGCGCTTGCGCGACGAGAGCGTCGCCAGGAAGTCGTCGAACGTGGCGTAGCCCTCGTTCCGCCAGTGGAACTGCTGGCCGGTTCGCTGCAGGAAGCCCTCGCCGCCGAGCCGCGTCCATTCGCCTTCCGTGAGGAACGTCACGTGCACCGATGACGCGCCGATGCGATCCGCCACCGCCACCGCAGCATGTGCGAGCAGCTTTTCGGTTGCCATCTGCATTGGCCCCGGCCGCGCGAGAAACCGCCGCCCCGGCACCGGCGTGAACGGCACGGCACCCTGCAGCTTCGGATAGTACTGTCCTCCCACGCGATGCAGCGCATCCGCCCACGCGTGATCGAACACGTACTCGCCCTGGCTGTGGGTTTTGGCATAGAGCGGCATCACGCCCGCGACCGTTCCGCCCGGCCCTTCGAGCACGAGGTGATGCGGTGTCCATCCCGTGCCAGGCCCGACCGTCCCGGCCTTTTCGAGCGCATCGAGGAAAGCGTGCGACAGAAACGGATTATGCGTTTCAGGATCGGGGTTCGCGCACGCGTCCCAGTCGGCCGCCGCAATCGCATCGATGCGCGGCACCGCTTTCACGATCATCTGCTCGGCATCGCCCAACGCATGAACTCCTGAGGGCCTACTATGCGTCTACCTTTTCCGGCGCGGCGAGCCACGCGTCGAGGTCACGCAGCGCGCGCCGCGACATGACGCGCTTTTTCTCCGCGCCGCGCTCCTTGCCCTTGAGACGGCGCCCGTCCGGACCGGACGTCGGCGCATCGTCGAGCGGCGGCAACAGGCCGTAGTTGATATTCATCGGTTGGAACGAGGCCGAGCCCGCGTCCAAGAGATGCCCGCCCGTAATATGGGAAAGCAACGCGCCAAGTGCAGTGGTCGCCGGCGGCGCACGCAGCGGCTCGCTCTTTCGCTCGGCGGCTGCGAAGCGCCCTGCAAGAAGCCCGATGGCCGCGCTTTCGACATAGCCCTCGACGCCCGTGATCTGCCCCGCGAAACGGAGCCGCGGATCGGCCTTGAGGCGCAATACACCGTCGAGCAGCTTCGGCGAGTTGAGGAACGTGTTGCGATGCAGCCCGCCGAGCCGCGCAAACTCGGCGTCGCCCAGTCCCGGGATCATGCGGAACACGCGCACCTGCTCGGCGTGCTTGAGCTTGGTCTGGAACCCCACCATGTTCCAAAGCGTGCCGTGCGCGTTGTCCTGGCGAAGCTGCACGACGGCGTACGGCCGCCGCCCCGTGCGAGGGTCCGTGAGCCCGACCGGCTTCATGGGCCCGAAGCGCAGCGTGTCACGCCCGCGCTCCGCCATCACCTCGACCGGCAGACAGCCGTCGAAATAGGGCGTGGACGCTTCCCACTCCTTGAAGCTGGTCTTCTCGCCGGTGAGCATCGCGTCGATGAACGCCTCGTACTCGTCCTTCGACATCGGACAGTTGAGGTAGTCCGCGCCCGTGCCGCCCGGTCCCGCTTTGTCGTACCGCGACTGCTTCCACGCGATCGTCTGGTCGATGCTGTCGAGATGGACGACCGGTGCAATGGCGTCGAAGAACGCAAGCTCGCCTTCCCCGGTGAGCGCCCGCACCGCCGCGCTGAGCGCAGGCGAGGTCAGCGGTCCCGTCGCCACGACCACGTTGTCCCAGTCTGCGGGCGGCAGACCAGCCACCTCGCCGCGTTCGATCGTCACGAGCGGATGCGCCCGGAGCCGTTCCGTGACCTCGCCTGAGAAGGCGTCGCGGTCGACGGCCAGCGCTCCGCCGGCCGGCAGCTTATGCAAGTCGCCGGCAGCAAGAATGAGCGAGCCGAGCCGCCGCATCTCGGCATGCAGGAGCCCGACCGCATTCGTCTCCCACTCGTCCGAGCGGAACGAGTTGGAGCACACGAGCTCCGCGAGGCCTTCGGTCTTGTGCGCATCCGTCATGCGGTGCGGACGCATTTCGTGCAGCACCACCGGCACGCCCGCTTCCGCGAGCTGCCAGGCAGCCTCCGAGCCGGCGAGGCCGCCGCCGATGACATGGACAGGTTTGAATTGGGTCATGGGCCAAGCCTATCACAGGCCGCCCGCCCGCGCGTCAAGCCGCGACAGCGCGCCCCGGGCGAGGAGGCTCAGTGATAGCCCTCGCCGTGCCGCACCTTGCCGCGGAACGTATGGTACACGAACACCGTATAGCCGAGGATGATCGGCAGCAGGATCAGCACCCCGACCAGCATGAAGAGCTGCGACGACGGGTGCGCCGCCGCCTGCCAGACGTCGAGCGACGGCGGCACGATATAGGGCAGGTTCGAGACCGCGAGCCCGAGGAAGCCGAGCAGGAAGAGCGCGATGGTGGAGACGAACGGCACCGTCTCCTGCCCTTTCTCAAGTCCCGACCAGCAGCGCCACGCCGCATAGGCCGTCAGCAGCGGAACGGGCGCGAGGAAGAAGAAATTCGGCAGCGTGAACCAGCGCTCGAAGATGCGCGGGATCGCGAGCGGCGTCCAAAGGCTGACGATCGCCAGCGCCGCAAGCACGACAGGCAGCAGCAATCTGGCCTGCGCACGCGCCTTCGCCTGCACGGCGCCGTCCGTCTTCATGATGAGCCAGGTCGCACCGAGCAGCGCGTATCCCGCGACCACGGCAATGCCCGTCAAAAGCGAGAAGAGCGAGAGCCAGTCGAACGTGCCGCCTGCATACGCATTATTGCCGACCTCGATGCCGTGCAAGAGCGCGCCGAGGATGACGCCCTGCATGAACGCTGCAACAATAGACCCGCCGGCAAATGCGAGGTCCCAAAGCTGATGGTGCGGCTTCGCCACCCAGCGGAACTCGAACGCCACGCCGCGGAACACGAGCGCCAGCAGCATGACGATCACCGGCAGGTAGACGGCCGGCATGAGGATCGAATAGGCAAGCGGGAAGGCGACGAACAGCCCGCCGCCACCGAGGATCAGCCACGTCTCGTTGCCGTCCCAGAACGGCGCTACCGAGTTCATCATCTGGTCGCGGTGTGTTTCCTCGGGGCTCGCAGGAAACAGAATGCCGATGCCGAGATCGAAGCCGTCGAGCACGACGTAAAGCGCGACGGCGACGCCGAGCAGGATGACCCAGATCAGCGGCAGCCAGTAGGCCAGGCCCTCCATGACTCACCTCGTCCCTTCGATGGCTTCGTGAGCGGCTTCCTCGGCCGCCGAGAGCGGCCGCGACGGCACGCCTTCGGACGGCTTCACCGATGCGCCGGTCGGTCCTTTTTCGATCAGCCGGTTGATGTAGTAGATGCCCATCGAGAACACGACCGAGTAGACGATCACGAACAGGATCAGCGTCGTCAGCACCGCACCGGCCGAAACGGGGGACGCCGCGTCCGCAGTGCGCAGGATGCCGGTAGCGAGCCACGGCTGCCGCCCTGTCTCCGTCACCCACCAGCCGGCCAGAATCGCAACGAAGCCTGCAGGCCACGAGTACGAGAGTGGCGTCAGGAACCAGCGCGTCTCGAACAGCGCACCGCGCCACCAGAGGAACGCGCCCACAAGGCCCGCTGCAATCATCAGGAGGCCGAGCCCGACCATGATGCGGAAGGCGAAGAACACGGGCTTCACCGGCGGGCGGTCAGCGGGCGCGAAATCCTTGAGACCCTTGAACAGCCCCTGCGTGTCGTGGGTGATGATGAGGCTCGCCGCATTCGGGATTGAGAGTTCGAAATGGTTCGTCTCGGCGGCGTCGTCAGGCCAGGCGAAGAGCACGAGATCGGCGGGTTTGCTGCTGTCCCAGTGCGCTTCCATCGCCGCGACCTTGACGGGCTGGTGCTCGGCGGTGTTGAGGCCGTGCGCGTCGCCGATGAAAAGCTGGAGCGGCGCCAGAATGGCCACCATGCCGACGCCCATGCGCAGCATCGTCTTCGCTTCCTCGACGAAGCGCCCGGCCAGCAGATAGCGCGCACCGACCGCCGCCACCACCAGCGACGTGGTGAGGAATGCTGCCGTGAACATGTGCGCAAACCGGTAGGGGAAGCTCGGATTGAAGATGATCTCGAGCCAGCTCACGGGATAGGCGATGCCGTCGCGGATCTCATGCCCGGCGGGCGTCTGCATCCAACTGTTGGCGGCAAGGATCCAGAACGCCGAAAGTGAGGTGCCGATCGCGACCAGCACGGCGGAGAGCACATGCAGATTGGGCGAGACGCGGTTCCACCCGAACAGCATGATGCCGAGGAACGACGCTTCGAGGAAAAACGCTGTCACCACCTCGTATCCGATCAGCGGGCCGAGGACGTTGCCGACCACGTGGGAGAAGCCGCTCCAGTTCGTGCCGAACTCGTACGAAAGCACGATGCCGGAGACCACGCCCATAGCGAAGCTGACGGCGAAGATCTTGGTCCAGAAGCGCGCGAGCCGGTGCAGGTGCTCGGCCCCTGTCATGCGCCATCGAATGAGCAGCGTGGCGATGAAGGCGGCGAGCCCGATGGTAAAGCTCGGGAAGATGATGTGGAACGATACGGTAAACGCGAACTGAATGCGCGCAAGGAAGGTTGCGTCGAAATCCATGGGCCACCGTTCTGCACAATGTTTTGCTGCAATGCAGCGCACGGATGCGTGTCGCTTTCGACGCGCATAGTGACCTGCGTCGCGTCAACCGTCGAGGTCTTTAAGCGCTTAGGAAAGAATTCCCGTTTCCTGGTCCAAGGGGGGAAAAACATGATATGACAACCGCTCGTGTTTTTTCAGGAGCACGGAGGAAACGAATAATGGACACGAAAGTCGTCGTTGCGATCGCGGCAGCAATTGCCCTTGCGGTGATTGCCTACACCGCCTTGTCGCCAGCGCCAGAGACCACATCCACGACGCCGGAGGCCACCGCGCCGGCAGCCTCGGAACCAGCACCAGCACCAGCACCCGAGCCGACCCCGGCACCGTCGGCCGAACCGACACCGGCACCGGCACCCGAGACGCCGCCCGCGACCACGCCCTGATCCTTTCCGAGGGAACGGCCTGAGAATTCGCATCGTTGGCCCGGAGCTCTGTTCCGGACCTGTATCTGCGTGCGTTTCGCGGTCGTTAGACATACGAAAAGACAACCACGCGAAGCTTCGGCTTTTGGTACGGCCGAGGTTTCGCGTGGTCATGCTCATGACATAAATAAATCCGGCCATGGCAATCCGTGCCGCTTGACGACGCTCAGTATCCGGATCGCCGCCGGTCCGGCTTTTCTACGGGCATTTCGCGGCAGACCGATTGCGCTTCAGGATTGTCCCAACGGCCCCTTTCCGCGCCGCCAGCTTTGACCCCCCCAAGAGCCAGGACCCACCATGTGGAGCTACCGCAAACGTCTCGACCACGATCTCGTGCGCTGGCGCGATGCGGGCTGGATTACGCCGGAGGGTGAGAGCGCCATCCGGCGGGACCTTGAGAAGGGTGTGCGCACACTAGGACTTGCCAACGCGCTCGCGATTCTCTCGGCGGTGCTGATCGGCTTTGCGGTGATGAGCTTTGTCGCGGCCAACTGGCAGACCATGCCGCGCATCTTGCGCATCGGCATGCTCGTGGCGGCGCTCTGGGCCTCCTACGGTTTTGCAGGATTGCTGGCGCGGCGCGGCATGACCGGTTTTGCCCATGCCGCGATCCTGCTCGGCGTCGGCATCTTCGGCGGCTCGATCATGCTGATCTCGCAGATGTACCACATGGACGGCAACCCGGCCGACGCCGTGCTGCTCTGGGCGGGCGGCGCGTGGCTCGCGGGCGTTGCCCTGCGGTCGAACCCGTCGCTCGCGTTCGCGATGGTGCTGGTCGTCTACTGGGGCGTCACCGAGGCGCTACGGCTCGATAGGGTTTTCTGGCCGTTCCTATTTCCCTGGGCGCTGGTCTCGGCTGCATTCTACTGGCAGCGCTGGCGGCCGGGATTGCACCTCTCCGGCCTCGCCTTGACCGGCTTCATCGTCAGCCTCGGCTATCGCCTGAACGATGGCCATGCGCACGGCCTCGTCGTTGCGGCGGGCCTCGGCGTGATGGCTGCCGCCATCGCGGGCGAGCGCCTGAAGCCCGAGTTGCCGGCGCTCTGGTCGGGGACATTGAACTACGGCCTCATCATCACGCTGGCGGGGCTCCTGGCTCTGCAATTCATCGAAAGCCCGACGCTCGACGTTTTCATTCTGCTCGCCGTCCTGGCGCTCGCCTTGCTCATCGCCGCAATCTTCTGGGGCCTTAGGACGGGCAACCGCGGCGCGCTCTGGCTCGGCTACGTGGGCTTCTCGGTCGAGATCCTGGCCATCTACGGCAAGACCATCGGCACATTGCTCAACACGTCGCTCTTTTTCCTCGTCGCGGGCCTGATCGTCTCCGGGCTGGCGGCGGTCGCCTATCGCCTGCACCAGCAGGGCGAGCCCAAAGCCGCGACATCCTGATCGGAGCCACGCCATGATCGGCAACATGATCGACAAGCTGTCCCCGAAGTCCTGGCTCGCGGTCGCCATCGTCGCGCTCGCGCAGACCATCGCGCTCGCCAGCATGGTCTACGGTCGCGTCGCGCTCCTGCGCGACGGTCGCGAGATCGTTGCCGAGGTGATCCCGGTCGACCCGCGCGATCTCTTCCGCGGCGACTACGTCATTCTCGGCTATGCGTTCGGCCGCAATCAGGTGCCGGTCCCCGAAGGTACCAATCAGGGCGACAAGGTCTACGTCACGGTCAAGGAGGCAGCGCCCGAGCAGTGGGAGGTGGTGAGCACCTCTGCCGCGTACGAGAAGCCGTCCGACCCGTCGAACGTCGTGCTCAAGGGCATCGTCGACTACGTCTATCAGTCCCAAGGCGAGCTGCCGAAGGCGCAGGTCCGCTACGGCATCGAGAGCTACTTTGTGCCGGAGGGCACCGGCAAAGAGCTCGAGGAGAAGGTCCGCGACAAGAAGATCTCGGCCGTGCTCGCGGTCGGCACCTCGGGTGATGTCGCGATCAAGGCGCTCGTCGTCGACGGTGAGCGCGTCCACCAGGAGCCGTGGTTCTGAGAAGTCCCTCTCCCGGTCTTACGGGGGAGAGGCCGAGGCGTAGCTTCACAGCACAGCGCTGGAAGGCTGGCGCATTGCGTCGTCCTTTGCTAAGCGGACGCGCCAATAAAAATCGAACGGAGCCCTCCCGCCATGAGCATCACGCGTCACGAGACGACGGAAATCTATTCCAAGGCCGCCGAAGCCAACGGCTTTGTCTTTACGGCGGGTATCGTGCCGTCCGATCTCACGCGGGACGTTAAGGGGCAGACGGAGGAAGTGCTGGTCGAGATCGACCGCCTCCTTGCGCTGGCCGGGACCTCGAAGTCGAACGTGGTGCAGGCCACCATCTGGCTCGCCGACATCCGTCATCGCGAGCAGATGAACGAAGCCTACAAGGCATGGACCGGCGGCAAGGACACGCCGGTGCGGGCGTGCGTCGAGGCCAAGCTGGTCGATCCGCGCATGCTGGTGGAGATCAGCGTCGTCGCTGCGAAGTAGCGCAACCAAAAGAATCGCGAAGTAGCGCACCAAAAGAGCTGCGAAGTAACACAAACCGGCGCTGTGAAAGTGCAAAGTTAGGGCGTCCGTAAGGACGCCCTAAAACCGCACCGCGCTGTATTTCCCGACCTATCCGCTCCAGTTAGCTTCCCTGTGACGTGTTTGCCTCGGCGCTCCGCGATTCGCCGCCAGGCTGACCTGCGCCTATCGAGCCCGTTCCGTGAATCGGGCAATCTATACTTTACACGTCTGAACGCGGAGATGAGACGACAATGTCGGCAAAGGGAATTGTCAAAGCGCTGGCGGCTTGTGCCGCAGTGTGCGCGATTTCGGCGCCTGCGATGGCGGATGATACGGGTTTCGCCTACATGCACGATCTGCGCAAGGAAGGCGGCCGCACCTGCTTCACCGATCACTACCACTATGGCAGCGGGGCGGGCGCAAGCAAGGCAGCCGCGCAAAAGGATGCGATCGGCTCCTGGGTAAGCTTCACGGACTTCGAGTACGGCAGCGACTGGGCCCGTTTCTCGCGTGCGGCAAGCAAGTCCATCTCCTGCTCGGGCTCTGGGGGGAACGTGTCCTGTCAGATCGAGGCGCGGCCCTGTAAGTAAGCTGCGATCGTCACCGGCATCCAATACCAAAGAAGCGAGCTTGTCCCGGGTGCAGCGCCAATGCACTCGGGCAGAGCCGTGTCTGCTATCTTGTTGAAGCCAAAGCAGGAGTTTTGCCCGGCGATAAAATCAGGGCAGCGCCTGCATTGGCCTTTTTTACGCCTGTGCCTGTATTGCAACGCCTGCGCTCTTTTGGCATGGTCCGCGCGCGCCGCGTAAAGACGCAGGCGGCTTCTGGTTTCGGTTGCCGTTGGCGCTGAACCGTGCGAGGTCGCAGCCGACGAGCACGCCAAAAGGGGAAACGTTTCAATGACAGAGATTCTTTGGGGGATCATCGCCTGCGGGGCGTTGTCGATTCTCTATGCCGTCTACACCATTCAGTCGGTGATGAAGTCCGACGCCGGCAACGCGAAGATGCAGGAGATCGCCGGCGCCATTCGCGAAGGCGCACAAGCTTACCTCAACCGTCAGTATCAGACGATCGGCATCGTCGGCGCAGTGATCTTCGTGCTCGCCTGGGTTTTGCTCGGCGCACCCGTTGCCGTCGGCTTCCTGGTCGGCGCCGTGCTGTCGGGTCTCGCGGGCTACATCGGCATGAACGTGTCCGTGCGCGCCAACGTACGCACCGCGCAGGCAGCGACCGTCTCGCTCGGCAAGGGCCTCGACATTGCCTTCAAGGCGGGCGCCGTGACCGGCATGCTGGTGGCGGGCCTCGCCCTCCTCGGCGTCGCCATCTACTTCTACATTCTGACGGAGCTCCTGGGCTACGGCACCGCCGACCGCACGGTGATCGACGCGCTCGTCGCGCTGGGCTTCGGTGCCTCGCTGATCTCGATCTTCGCCCGTCTCGGCGGCGGCATCTTCACGAAGGGTGCAGACGTCGGCGGCGATCTCGTCGGCAAGGTCGAAGCGGGCATCCCCGAGGACGACCCCCGCAACCCGGCGACCATCGCCGACAACGTGGGCG
>CAZDUD010000045.1:0-27923 GCA_964508485.1 uncultured Hyphomicrobium sp.
CGCCGCGAAATCCGTTTTCAGCCAAGTGTGGTTCGAATGCCCATGTCCCCGCGTTGGCAATCGAGCCGCATCTCACGACCCATCGCGAGATGGGAGCGTCAAAGGACGGGACAGGCCCCGCACACCTGTCCCGTCTTTTGTTTTTTTGAACGGATGATCAGACCTTGAACGCCGCGGCGTAGGTCTCGGGCTTGAAGCCGACTAAGGGCTTGCGCCCTCCGATCTCGAGAACCGGCCTCTTGATGAGCGATGGCTGAGCGAGCATCAGGGCAATCGCCTTTTTCTGATCGACATCCTGCTTGTCCGCATCGGAAAGCTTGCGGAACGACATCCCGGCGCGATTGAGCAGAACCTCCCAGCCGATCTCGCGGATCCAGCCCTCGAGCCGCGCCCGGTCGACGCCGTCTTTCCTGTAGTCGTGAAAGGCGGCCTCGATGTCGTGCGCTGCGAGCCAGGCCCGCGCCTTCTTCATCGTGTCGCAGTTCGGAATGCCGTAGATCGTGACGGAAGATTTTGCCATGAGGCGAGCTATTCCCACTCGGTCTTGCCGGAGGCAAGCTATTCCCACTCAATCGTTCCCGGCGGCTTGCTCGTCACGTCGTAGACGACGCGATTGACGCCGCGCACCTCGTTGATGATGCGCGTCGCCGCACGCCCGAGAAAACCCATATCGAACGGAAAGAAGTCGGCCGTCATGCCGTCGACGCTCGTCACCGCCCGCAGCGCGAGCACATGATCGTAGGTGCGCCCGTCGCCCATGACACCGACTGTCCGCACGGGCAGCAGCACGGCGAACGCCTGCCAGATCGCGTCGTAGAGCCCGGCATTGCGGATCTCGTCGAGATAGATCGCATCCGCCTTGCGCAGGATGTCGAGCTTCTCGACCGTGATGTCGCCCGGGATGCGGATCGCGAGACCCGGCCCCGGAAACGGATGCCGGCCGACGAACGCTTCCGGTAGCCCAAGCTCGCGGCCCAGCGCCCGCACCTCGTCCTTGAAAAGCTCGCGCAACGGCTCGACGAGCTTCATGTTCATGCGCTCGGGCAGACCGCCCACGTTGTGATGCGACTTGATGGTGACTGACGGCCCGCCGCTGAACGACACGCTCTCGATCACGTCCGGATAGAGCGTGCCCTGCGCGAGGAAGTCCGCGCCGCCGATCCTGGCCGCTTCCGTTTCGAACACGTCGATGAAATGCTTGCCGATGGTCTTGCGCTTCTGCTCCGGATCGGAAACGCCGGCCAGCGCTTCGAGGAACAGCTTCGAGGCATCCACATGCACGAGCGGGATGTTGTAGTGGTCGCGGAACAGCCCCACGACCTGCTCGGCCTCGCCGAGCCGCATCAGCCCGTGATCCACGAACACGCAGGTGAGCTGATCGCCGATCGCCTCGTGAATGAGAACCGCCGCAACCGCGCTATCGACGCCGCCCGAGAGCCCGCAGATGACGCGGCCCATGCCGACCTGCTTGCGGATGCGATCGACCATCTCGCGGCGGTAGGCCGCCATGGTCCAGTCCGATTTGAGGCCCGCGATGTGATGCACGAAATTGGAGATCAGCTTGGCGCCGTCCGGCGTATGCACGACCTCAGGGTGGAACTGCACGGCATAGAAGCGCCGCGCCTCGTCTGCGACCGCCGCGAACGGCGCGTTCTCACTCGTCGCGATGACACGAAACCCGCTCGGCAGCCTCGTCACCCGGTCGCCGTGGCTCATCCAAACCTGGTGACGCTCGCCCTCGGCCCACACCCCGTCGAACAGCGGGCTCGCCTGCTCGACCGAGAGCATGGCACGGCCGAACTCGCGATGATGCCCGCTCTCGACCTTGCCGCCGAGCTGCTCGGCCATGGTCTGCTGCCCGTAGCAGATGCCGAGCACCGGAACGCCGGAGCTGAACACGGCCTCAGGGGCCCGCGGGCTTCCGGCCTCCGGCACCGACGACGGCCCGCCCGACAGGATCACCGCCTGGGGCTTGAGCTTCGCAAACGCGGCGTCCGCTGCCTGAAACGGGTGGATCTCGCAGTACACGCCGGTCTCGCGCACCCGCCGCGCGATGAGCTGCGTAACCTGGCTTCCGAAATCGATGATGAGGACAGTCGCGGACATGGAGGATGGATCACTCCCGAGGACGGGGACTCGAGGTCCCGGTCGGCAAAAAGGGGGTAGACCACCCTGCTGCCCGAGCGTCAAGCGGCCGCCCACCGTCCCGAAGCCGCAGGGAAAAAGCAGCCCGGAGCGGATAGTCCGCTCCGTTCGAGCCCCTCCGTAGCCGGAATGACGAGATCTTTGCGATCCCATAGGCATTTCTTTCACCAGTGACAGGCAGAGTCGCCGCATGCTGGCCCAACAGAGAGCCATTCGCGAGCCTATGCCCGCCACCGTCCCCACGGCGGCGGGAAGCGAGAAAACGCGTGCCGTCTCAAGGCTTCCCCAGCACGAGACACTCTTTGCGGTGGCGGCGAGATGGGTGCTCGGAACGGCCTATGCTTTGCAGCCGCAACGCATCGCGAGCCTGCCGGCCCTGCTTCTCTGGACCGGTCTCGATCTCCTGCGGGGCGGCACACGCGTCCCGGAGCAGACCCGCACGAGATCCACCCCCGACACCTTCGGCGGCGTCGTCCGCGAATTGACGCCGGAGACCTATCTGGCCGCCGCCCGCATCGGCTTCTTTCCCTGGGCGCATTGCGGACCGCTCAAGTGGTGGACGCGCAAGGATCGCGCAGTTCTCTTTCTTCCCGAGCGGCACATCAGCCGGCGCGTGAAGCGCATGCGCGCGTCCCGGAAGTATCGCGTCACCTTCGACACCGCCTTCGATGACGTGCTCTTAAACTGCGGCGCGCCACGGGCCTACAACTGGCACACGCTGACCTGGCTCACGCCGCGTATGATGCAGCTCTTCTCGACCCTTCATCGCCAAGGCCACGCCCACTCGTTCGAAGTTTGGAACGCAAGTGGCGAATTGGTCGGCGGCGGTTTCGGCGTCGCGGTCGGACGCATCTTCGTCGGCGAATCCATGTTTAGCCACGAAGCCGATACTTCGAAGCTCGCTGCCGCTGTGCTGTACGACCACCTCGAAACGTGGGGTTTCGCCCTGGTCGATGCCCGCGATCCGACGCCCGTGCTGCAAAAGATGGGCTACCGCCGCATACCGCGCGCCGCCTACGAGCAAATCCTGAGAGAGCATGCCGACGCGCCGGGACAAGTGGGGCTTTGGGCCGTCGAGCCGGTAGAAAATCCTTAACCACGCTCCGCAAAACCGTGCACGCATCACGAGGGCGGTTACGGTCCAAAGACGCAAACTTGCTACGGATGTAGTTCCACATACGCGATCCGGACCGGACCTTTCCGACATGCTCGTTCAAGAAAAGCTCGCAACGTTGCATGCTGAGAGCGCGTCCGCCGCGCCGCAGGCTCCGAGCGAAAGCGCAACATCCGGCGAGACCTTGAGCGCCTGGCTGCAACGATGGGTGCTCGGCACGGCCTACGCGCTCCATCCGAGCCGCATCCGCGATTTCCCCCATCTCGTGGTGCACACGCTGGCCGACATCCTCCGCGGCGGCACGCGCGTGCCCGATCCCCAGCGCACGTCCGCGCGGCCCGATACTTTTGCCGGCGTCTGCCGCGGCATCTCGGCCGAGACCTTCCTCACCGCCGCCCGCCTGGGCTTCTTTCCCTGGAATCACTGCGGACCGCTCAAATGGTGGACCCGTAAAAAGCGCATGGTGCTGTTCCTCAACGAGCACAAGCTCGAGAAGCGCTGCCTGCGCGAGATGCGGAAGAACGCCTACACCGTCACCTTCGACGCCGCGCTCGACGAGGTCGTGCGCGCCTGCGCCGGCCCCCGCAGCTACAATTGGCATGCGCTGACCTGGATCACGCCGCTGATGCAGCGCCTCTACGCGGACCTCCACAGGAAAGGCCACGCACACTCGTTCGAGATCTGGAACGCAGAAGGCAAGCTCGTCGGCGGCGGCTTCGGCGTCGCGATCGGACGTGTCTTCCTCTCCGACTCGCTCTTCAGCCGCGAGCGCGACGTATCGAAGATGGTGAGCTCGGTGCTCTACTACCACCTCGCCAAATGGGGCTATGTAATCTGCGACGGCCGCGACTTTACGCCGATGATGGACGCGATGGGCTTCCGCGAGATCACGCGCGCCGAGCACGAGGCCCTGCTCGCGGAGCACGCCCATGCCGGCGGACGCGCGGCACCTTGGGTGGTCGAAGCAGACCTCGCGACCGTCGCCAAATGGGTGACGGACCTCAAGCGTGCAGACGGCGCAACGCAGGCCGCCGCGAAGTAACAGGACCGCCGTCGCTCAGGTCGCGTGCCTGAAGCTCGCGACGAAGAACCCGTCGGTTCCATGGCTGGCGGGCGTAAGCAGAAGCGTGTCCTTGGAGCCGTCCGCCGACGCAGGCGCATCGCCCCCGATTGCTGCCGCCCACACCTCCCCGAACGGGATAAGACTGAAACTTGGAAACGCGTCGCGAAACCACGCCACCTGATCGACGTTCTCCTCCGGCAGCACCGAGCACGTGACATAGGTAAGGCGCCCGCCGGGCTTCACGAGCGAAGCCGCCTGCGCCAGAACCTCGCGCTGCTCGCCCTGCCGCGCCGCGAGCGCCTCAGGCTTCAACCGCCACTTGGCGTCGGGCTTCCGCCGCCAGGTTCCCGATCCCGAGCACGGCGCATCGACGAGGACCATATCGAACCGCGCACCCAAGGCATCGAGCGCCGCCCGATTGCCGCCCTCCAGCACCTGCGCATTGCGCACGCCGGCTCGCTGCAGGCGCTCGAAGATCGGCCGCAACTGACCCTTGTCGCTGTCATAGGCATAGATCTGCCCGCTGTTTTGCATCGCGGCTGAAAGCGCCAGCGTCTTGCCGCCCGCTCCCGCGCAAAGGTCGAGCACCTGCTGGCGCGGCCCGGCACCGGAGAGCGCGGCAGCAATCTGGCTGCCCTCGTCCTGCACCTCGAACCAACCCTTGCCGTGTGCTGCTTCGGCTTCCACATGCGGGCTCTTGGCCGCGCCTTGCGGGGCCGGGATACGCACGCCGAACGGCGCCAGGGTCGTCGGCTCGGCGCCTAGCTTGGCGAGCGCCCCAAGCACCTTGTCGCGTGTCGCCTTGAGTGTGTTGGCCCGGAGATCGACCGGCGCACGCTCGGCCATGGCTCGCCCTTCCACAACCGCGCGCTCACCGAACGCACGCAGAAAGGAAGGCATCACCCATTCGGGAACATCGGCGGCGACATGCGGCAAGGCATCGTCTGGCAAACCGGCCGTGAGCCGGTTCCGCTCGTCGTCGCTCAAGGACGCCGGCGCATGCGGACCGCCGTCGCAGACCGCGACGACATCCGCGATCGAAAGTCCCAGCGCCTTCGGAGCGGCAGCGATGGCGAGCGCCCGTGGCGCGTCGCTTTCCATCTGCGCACCAAGCGAAAGTCTCCGGCGCAGCACGTCGTAGACGAGCGTACCGATGGCTGCGCGGTCGCCCGAACCCGCAAAACGATGCCGCTTGCCCCAGTCTTGGAGCGCGGTCGCAGCCGGCTGGTGGCGCGAGAAGATATCTTCCAGCACCTCGGCCGCGGCTTGAATGCGCCCACCCGGTCTCACCGTACAATGTCCTCTTCTGCCTCGAACTGAACCTGCGCCCTAACACCATGGTCGGGCTTGACCCGGCCATCCAGGGCCGTATGCGCTGTTGTTGAATGCATGGCCGCTGGATGGCCGCCTGTCGATGCGGAGCATCGCTTCACGATGACGGCGGCCATGGTGTAAAAAGGAAGGCTAACGAGAATTACGCGCCCGTTGCGGAAAAGAACAGAATGCGGATCGCGAACAGCGCCCACATGACGAAGAGCACGAACGAGCCCGCAAGATAGGCGTAGGAGCGGTGCGGCTGCTTGTTCGGACCCGTGTGGATATAGGCGTGGTAGAGCCGCGCAGCAACGAACAGCCAAGCCAGGACCACGAACACGAGGCTGACCTGACTCGTGATCATGAGAAACGCGACCACGGCATAGAACAGCATCGGCGTCTCGAGCTGGTTGTGAAACGCGTTCGCGATCTGCGTCGCCCGCGCCGGCCACTTCTGCTGTCGAAGAGAAATATCGCTGAACTTCACGTCGCCGCGCTTGATCGCGCCCATTCGCTCGACGCGCATCCACACCTGCAGGAAGAACGTCAGCGCGACCTGGACGAACACCGGATAAAGAATGGCGGTCTGGGTCATAGGTTGCGTCTCCCTGGAGCGATGCCTACACGCCGCCCGGATAGTTCGGGCTCTCGCGCGTGATAAGCACACCATGTGGATGGCTCTCGCGCATGCTGGCCGGCGAGATGCGCACGAACTTGGCCGTGTTGCGCAGATCCTCAAGCGTCTTGGCGCCCGTATAGCCCATGCCCGCGCGAAGCCCGCCCACGAGCTGGTTGAGAACGCCGTCGACCGGCCCCTTGTAGGGCACCTGCCCCTCGATGCCCTCCGGCACGAGCTTCAGCGTGTCCTTCACCTCCTGCTGGAAGTAGCGGTCGGCCGAGCCGCGCGCCATCGCGCCGAGCGAGCCCATGCCGCGGTACGCCTTGTAGGTGCGGCCCTGGTAGAGATAGGTCTCGCCGGGCGCTTCGTCCGTGCCGGCGAGCAGCGAGCCGATCATCACGCAGTCGGCACCGGCCGCCAACGCCTTCACGATGTCGCCCGAGTAGCGGATGCCGCCGTCGGCGATCACCGGAATGTCGTGCTTGTGCGCTTCGCTCGCGCAATCCATGACGGCCGTCAGCTGCGGCACGCCGACACCTGCAACGATCCGCGTCGTGCAGATCGAGCCAGGCCCGATGCCGACCTTGATCGAATCCGCGCCGGCCTCGATGAGCGCCCGCGTCGCATCCGCAGTCGCGACGTTGCCGGCCACCACTTGCACCGAGTTCGAGATCTTCTTGATGCGCGTCACCGCGTCGAGCACGCTCTTGGAATGGCCGTGCGCCGTATCGACCACGATCAGGTCGCAGCCCGCCTCAAGCAGCTTCTCCGTACGCTCCCAGCCGTCGTTGCCGACGGTCGTCGCTGCCGCCACGCGAAGCCGCCCCTCCGGGTCCTTGCACGCGTTGGGATGCTTCTGGGCCTTCTCGATATCCTTGACGGTGATGAGACCGATGCAGTGGTAGGCATCGTCCACCACCATCAGCTTCTCGATACGGTTCTGGTGCAGCAGCCGCTTGGCCTCGTCCCGGCTCACGTCGCGCGTGACCGTGATCAGGTTCTCCTTGGTCATGAGCTCTGCGACCGGCTGCTGAAGGTTGGTCGCGAACCGAACGTCGCGGTTGGTGAGGATGCCGACGAGGCGCCCCATGGTCTCGCCCTTCTTGGGCGCCTCGACCACCGGGATGCCGGAAATGGAATGCTGGGCCATCAACTTCAACGCTTCGTCGAGCGTGGCCGTCGGATAGATGGTGACGGGATTAAGGACGATCCCGGATTCATACTTCTTGACCAGGGCCGCCTGACGCGCCTGCTCGTCGGGCGTGAAGTTGCGGTGCAACACGCCGATCCCGCCTTCTTGGGCGACCGCGATCGCTAGGCGCCCCTCCGTCACCGTGTCCATGGCCGAGGACAGGATCGGAATGTTGAGGGAGATGGTCCGGGTCACCCGGCTTGCAACGGCGACTTGGCTCGGCAGAACTTCGGAGGCTGCCGGCACCAGGAGCACGTCATCGAATGTCAGTGCTAGACCCAAATCGCTATCGATTGGGCGTTTAGCCATGGTTCTCTCCTTGGGCGGGTGTGACAAGGGGCGGTCGCAGAAAAACGAACGAGCCGGCTCGAATGTCGGAAGCCCTATAGCACCCGGAGGGGGGAAGGGGAAGGGACCCGCCCTGCGGCCGAGCGGCCCGCCGGAACCTCCATGAGCACCCCCGGGCGAGCACCCGCCTCTCGCAAGTGCACATTAGCTGCGGTGATGGCGTGCACTGAAAATTCAATTAGACCTAGGCCGTTTATCGCGTTAGGAAGACCCGTTCGAAGTGCTCTCGAAGTGCTCTAGGGCACGACTAAGGAGGAAACGAAATGAAGATTTGGACGAAGCCCGCCGTGCGCGAGCAGGAAGTCGGCCTCGAGGTCACGAGCTACCTCCCGGCAGAGATCGACATCATCTAAGTGATGGTGAAGACGGGCTCGTGCACTGACGAGCTTAAGGCACGGCGGTCGAGCAAGCGGCCGCCGTTGCTATTTTGAGGACGGCTTGGCCTTGAAGCCCGTGGCGAGGACGTAAAGCTCCGCGCTGTCCGACCGGCTGGCCGGCGGCTTCACATGACGAACAGTCGCGAACCGCAGCTTCAGAAAGTCGAGCAGATCGCGCTCGGTTCCGCCCTGAAACACCTTGCAAAGAAATGCGCCGCCCGGCGCCAGCACATCCCCGGCGAAATGTGCCGCGGCCTCAGCCAGCATCATGATTCGTAGATGGTCGGTCTTTGCATGGCCGACGGTCGGCGCCGCCATGTCCGACAACACGACATCGGCTGCGCCATCCCTGAGCTTGCCCTTGAGCCAGTCCTCGGCACCCTCCTCCATGAAATCGAGCTCGGTCGATTCGACGCCGGCAAGCGGCTCCATGTCGAGAATGTCGATGGCGATGACCTGGCCGCGCCCACTGACAGACTGAACGCGCTCCGCCGCGATCTGGCTCCAGCCGCCGGGTGCCGCACCGAGATCCACGACACGCGCGCCAGGCTTCAGAAAGCGGTGCTTGTCATCGATCTCGATCAGCTTGAAAGCCGCGCGCGACCGGTAGCCCGCACGCTTCGCCGCGGAGACGTAAGGATCGTTGAGCTGACGCTCGAGCCAGCGCTGAGACGAAGGCGTTCGGCTGCGCGCCGTCTTGAGCCGCACGTTGAGCTCGCGCTGGCCGCCGGAGGGTCCAGACGACCCGCCGGAGCCCTTAGCCTTGGACCCCCGCCCTGATTTTCCCTTCATGCGCATGGCGTCTATCCCGACCGCTGACGGCGCCGCCGCCGTCCCGCGCGATAGACACCGTCCTCGCTCATGAGTGTCGCGAGGATGCCCTCGCGCAGGCCGCGGTCGGCAACACGCAAGCGTTCCGCCGGCCACGTCCGAAGGATCGCTTCCAGGATCGCACACCCGGCCAGCACCAGATCCGCACGCTCGTGGCCGATGCACGGCTCGGCCACGCGCTCCTCGTAGGAGCGGGCGAGCAACGCATAGGTCACGCGTTGGATCTCCTCGATCTGAAGCCAGCACCCGTCGACACGTGCACGATCGTAGCGCTTGAGACCGAGATGAATACCCGCAACCGTCGTCACGGTGCCTGAGGTCCCGAGAAGATGCACGTTGCCGCCGTTGGCAAGCTCCGAGAAGCGATGCAACCCCTCCCACGGCTTGATGAGGCCGGCGACGTAGGAAACCATCTGCTCGAAGCTTTCCGCTGTCACGTGATGACCACCGAATCGTTCGGCGAGCGTCACCACACCGACCGGCAATGACGTCCAGGCCGCGATATGCGGCTTCACACCCGCACGCCTGCCACCGTCGGCGTTGGAGCCACCGTTCGTGCCCTTCGTGAGGTCTATCCAGATCAATTCCGACGACCCGCCGCCGATATCGAACACGAGCACGTAGTCTGCACGGTAATCGATAAGCGACGCGCATCCCGACACGGCGAGGCTCGCTTCCGTTTCCCGGTCGAGCACCTCGAGCTTGAGCCCGACCTCGCCCTCGACGCGCCTCAGGAAGTCGCGGCCATTGCTGGCGATACGGCACGCCTCCGTCGCGACGCAGCGCGCGCGTGTGACATCGCTGCGGGCAAGCTTCGTCGCACAGACCCGAAGGGCATCGATCGTCCGTCGCATGGCCGCGTCCGACAGCCGCCCGGTCTGAGAGACGCCTTCGCCCAGGCGAATGATTCGCGAGAACGCATCGACCACGCGGAACCCGCGACGGGACGGCCGGGCCAGAAGGAGACGACAGTTGTTGGTTCCGAGATCGAGCGCGCCGTAGATCCGGCCGCCGCCGTCGCCGTTGGAATGTGATTTGTGCGTGCCGTGCGAAGAAGGCCTTTGGGACGGCGCCTTGGCCGATTCCGCTGTTCGTTCAGCCCCCGCCCGATGAGAGGGTGACCTCGGATCCTGAGAGGGAGCGCCGACGCGCTCGTCGTCCGTAAGTTCCGACACGTCTTTTCCCCAGCGCCTGGATCCAGGGAGGCGGCATCGCGTGCCGGCTCACCCTCTCGTCAGGCCATGATCTGGCTGCATCTAAAATCAATGTATCAGGAGACGGCGCGCCGTAAAGAAAAAGCGAGCATATCGGTTTATGGCCGGGGAAAACGGCCCGTGACATCCTTGATTCGGTCATGCATCGTGAGCGCGGCCAGCACCCGCCGTCCGGCCTCGGCGAATGGTAACCTCTATGCCGTTGCACCCGATTTCGCGCGCGCTCGCCGTCCTCGCATGTCTCGGCATCGCCCCGAACCTGGCGTCCGCGGAAGCCGAAGACACCCACACCACGACACCTGCCGGCACCGAGCGCTTCGCCGCCGCCTACCCGAATCTCATAGAGCGCATAGACGGCAATGATCTCGTCTGGCGCGACGGGATGCGCATGCCGCTCGACGACGGGAAGGGCATCAAACCCTTCGCCGCCTGGCTCGAAGATCCGGACATCGAGGACATGCTACGCCTCCCCTATCCGGCCGGCGCCGGTCCCGTCGAGCCCGCGCCGGATGCCGATCCCGGCCGCGCGCGCAACGCTCCTTTCTTCGACAAGATGTACGGCGACTGCCGCAAAGGCGAGGTGAAGGGCAAGCTCACAACGATCGTCTGGCTCCCCAAAAAGGCGCGCCAGCGTCTCGAGGTCACGACCGTCAATGGTGTCGCGCAACGCCTCGAAGCCGTATCGCGCGAGCTCGACGAGCTTCCCTCGTCGTTCGACAAGTTCCTGGCACCCGCAGGCGGAACCTACAATTGCCGCACCATTGCAGGCACGAGCCGTGTCTCCGCCCACGGATACGGCATCGCCATCGACATCGCGGTGCGCCCATCCGACTACTGGCGGTGGGGATCCGGCGCCACACCCGGCAAGATTTCCTATCGCAACCGCATCCCGCT
This sequence comes from uncultured Hyphomicrobium sp., assembly GCA_964508485.1. Classification (GTDB taxonomy): domain Bacteria; phylum Pseudomonadota; class Alphaproteobacteria; order Rhizobiales; family Hyphomicrobiaceae; genus Hyphomicrobium_C. Next base: position 11,112 of record CAZDUD010000045.1, read on the forward strand.
CGAGATCGTGCACATCTTCGAGCGCCACGGATTCATCTGGGGCGGACGCTGGTATCACTACGACACCATGCACTTCGAATACCGGCCTGAGCTGTTGCCGCCGCCGGCACCGCTGCCCGGCACCACGAGCAGCCAAGGCTCCGAGCCAATCGTGCGCGGAAGATGAGCCTCTTGCCGGTACCCGCCTTGCCGTTCTTGCACAGAGCCAAGGTTGCTGTTATACGGCCTGCCTCGGCGCGCCGGATGAGGCAGGAACGGCAGACTTAACCGTCTGAACCGGAAAGCCAATGCCAGGAAAGGCTCGCCGCGATCCCGGCTTTGGGGGATCGTCTAATGGTAGGACTGCAGACTCTGACTCTGCCTGTCTAGGTTCGAATCCTAGTCCCCCAGCCAATAACAAAATCAATAAAATCAACCACTTACTTATAGCATCGTCCCCGATGTCCCCAATAATGTCCCCAACGCTAGGGCGACGTTTCTAGCGACAGGGAGGCACGGTTCTTCTTCAATCGGATGCGCCCGGTGGCAAAGCTAGATCCTCCAGCAAGATTGCATGTTGTGCTTGCTGCCCACATCACAGGGGAACGCCTGCTCAACTATGAGAATGCGCTTGCGCTGACGGCTACAGCGCTGCTCCGTGCCGACAGCGCCGAAGAGTACGTATTGGAAATCCACGAACAGAAAGCTCTAGTTCAACTTCAAACTATGCTGCCTCATTGGGAACGGTCGGGGGTGTGCGCCACTTGGTGGGTCGAGAAGTGAGGAATGCAGCCACCACCATGAACAGACTAAATCGTCCGAAACAAAACAGTCCCGAAGCGCGAGCCTCGGGACTGTCGCCGGGCAGCACACCCCCTGCCCAGAAGATCGGAATGGCGGATGCGGGGTTCTCGCGCGCCATGTCGACCAATCGAAGATGAAGCGCACTTTCACTTTCCTCGCTTGATCGCGGTCAATTTCTGCGCTCCCGCGACAGGCGGACGCAAATGCGCTATGCGCGTCGTCGTCGCCGTGCGCGAAGGGGCGTCGGCGCGCAGAGATGCGACGCGCTCTTGCGGAAGAACTACGCAGACGGCGAGCATGACTTCGAGAGCGCCAAGGTCAAAAGCACCTAGTCTGGCCACTATGCCCCGCTTCTGCGGGGCGCGGTTTTGACTGGGGGCCGGCGGGACCAACAGATGCTTCCTGGAATTTACGAAAAGGCCGCCTCACTGTCTGATGTGGGAAGTTATCCTTCAGATACCGGGAACAGCATCCCGGCAAGGCGATCACATCTTCAGGTGCGCACTGTGAGTGCGACCCCAGTCACTCTCCGACCAGCGTATGCTCGTGCAGAAATCACTGCATGAAAAATCAAGTCGGCGGGAGGAGCCCAGATGACGAGCGGCGCGCTTCGTAACCTCGGAATACTAGCGATCATCGTTCTGTCAATTGTCGCGTCTCGCGCGGCGGAACCGGAGTTCGGCGGTCAATGCGCAATGGGGCTTGCAGATGGCAAACGGATCAAAACGGATTGCACGATCAATTGGACGGCGGCGGACGGAAAGCTTTTCTGCTTCGGCAACGAAGATTCCAAGGCGATCTTCCTCAAGGATCCGGAAACCAACATCCGCAAGGCGACCGAGCAGTTTGCGATGGAGGATGGCGGAGTGTCTCCCGACGACATGGGGAAATTCTCCGCGCAAGACGTGACGACCTTCATCGAAAGCGAGATCGCCAAAGCGGCGGAGAAGAATGCCGGGCTATTTCCAGTAAACGATTCGATGCTCGGCCAGATGCTCGCGCTCAAGCTCGTAGCCGTCGACTTCGTGCGCACGCTGCATGGCTACGGCTTTTTCCCCAACGTGGTGTTCGCCGACAGCACGGATCCGCAGAAAAAGTACCAGGTCGATTTCTGGGTCAAACCCAAAGGCGGCGCGCTGCGCATCGTCGACGTCCGGATCTACAAAGCACCGCGCAAAGAAGGCGACAAGTGGGTACAGATGACCCGGCAGCCGAAGCCGTGGTGGTGGATTCCCGCCTCTGAGCATCCAGGCGAAAGCGAGGTCAAGCGTGGTTGGGAGATCATGAGCGCGCTACACGCGCATATCGCAGCCGAACGCGCGAAGGAGGATGGCACGTATAAGCTCAAGGACGACAAGACCGGCGAGGAACTATCTCTCGAATTCATCGGCATCCATCAGCCGGTCCGCAGGCTCAAGGAAGACGGTCGCTTCTTCGCATGCACCGACTTCCGTCGGGCAGGCACCAGGGATCAGTACTACGACATCGATTTCTGGTTGGATGAAAAATCGGGGAAGGTGACGGTGGGAGAAGTGCGTGTGCACAAGGTGCCAACCCTTGAAGACGGCAACTATGTGCAGATTCCGCGATACTCCTTCGATCCGAAGACGTTTGAAGTTGTCCCTTAACCGGAACACAAGAAGCCCGCCGGAACTGTTTGCCGGGCCGAAGTTACGAGGCCTTGCAACCTCTTACCTTTAAGGATGCGTGACCGCCGGCAAACGGCGCCGAGCAAAAAAAGTTTGAACAGTACGATCGAGATGCCTGCCACAGGATTGGAACGCCTTCGCTCTCATCCTGGAACTGCCGCCATTACCTCTTCGGGAACTTTCTGCATCTTCTGCTATGCCGCGTCGGTATGTGCGTCAGGCCCCGTGAAAACGGGCGTCGCATGGTCGCGTGTCTGAACGCGATCGGTGGTTCGCCGCGCGTACTGGCGGCGCTCCTCGCCGACAGCGCCTGTCTCGCTTCTACGCTCTCCGCAACGGCGCTCGATCACTTCGACAACCGCATCCAGATCCGCAAACCGCCGCTCGTCTTCCATCAATAGAGGACCGTGCGCCCATTCAAGAGCGAACGGCGGATCGTCGGATTCGAACGAGACGAGGGAAATCCGGGCTGCCAAGCGGCCATCATGGAAGACCGCCATGACCATTGGTCCTCCGCCCGGCTCGGCAGACCTCCAGTCGTCAAATATGAGGCTCACGTATGTTCTCCCGCCCCGCGCACGAAAGCCAACCCGTAGCCGGAAGAGATTGATGATCCCTTCCTCTCAAAGATTGTATTTTATCGAGCTCGACAGCATGTGCGCGCCTCGCCGCTCCAGCGGCAACCGGGCCCTCGCGAGCGGAGCCGATCCCGCCTCGCTACGAACTTGGCGTCCGGCCTTCATGCTCCGTTCATTTATCGCGACGCTAAAATTCTGCGCGCGTCCAAGGCAATTCCGGAACGCCTGATTTCGGCGCGCGTTAATGCCGGGGCGTATCAAGGAGTCGAACACATGCGAAACTTGACCATCGCGGCCGCACTGGCGGCTGGCACCATGATCTTCACCGGGGTTCCCTCACTACAAGCCGCACCGATGCCTACAGTCAGCAAGTCGCTGGCCGCCAATAGCATGGTCCACGAAGCGCGGCATGGACGCTACTGCCGCCGTTGGCATTGGATCTGCCGCGATCGCTGGGGTTGGGGCTGGCGCTACCGCCGCTGCATGAGGCGTCACGGCTGCTAGGCGGAAGGCCGTATTCAGCACACAACGTTCGTTGGCGGTTCTATTCTCGCGCCGTGTCTTATGACATCCAGGCATGCGTAGTTCCGTCAAGGACTTTGACCCTCCGACGGCCCTGCCGGCAATCGAGTGCCGGCAGGGCCGCCGCGTATGCGCTCATCGTCGACAGCACGCGAGTGATTTGCCCGACCATGATCGGTAGCCGTCCGGATGATTGATGTAGCAATCGCACCCATCGGCATCGCCGCCATCCGGTAGCGGCTCGGCGGCGCCAGGAGGTCGTGGCGGAACGATTACCACCGGCGGCGGTGTGTAGGGCGGCGGCTCAAGCTGCGGCCTCAGCGGCAACAGCGGCGGAGGCGGAAGCACAGCCGGTGGCTTGACGACAGGCGGCGGCCTATACGCCTGCCCGTACACGCCCGACGCACAACACGCAGCGGCGACGATAAAGAGCAGGCGCAGCATGACATACCCCTCCCTGCCGGAGCACCTAGCATATCCGCCCCGCGGCCCAGCCGCATGGTCCATTCAGACGCGGACGTCGAAGCTACTCAATGCAAACGAGTTAAACGGCGGGATTGACCTCGGTTGTTTTCTTAGCGCTCCTGAACCGCGAGGCGGCAAGCTAAGCCGAAGAAGGTGATGGCAGCGAGCCTGTTGGCCAACTTTAGGAACGTTGTGCTGGACGCAACGGCGGACCTGAAACTTCCAACCAGCAGAACGAGCGCACCGATCCACAAGATCGCCATGACTGCCAGCGTGACACCGAGAATGCAGCTCTGCACGGCAACGCCGCCGTGCTCCGGGTGCACAAACTGCGGAAACAGGGCGATGAAGAACGGGATCATTTTCGGATTCACGAGGTTGTTCGTGAGTCCCTGATAGAAATAGCGCGGCTTACTGCCGCCATTGTTTGTGAGGCGCGCGTCGAGCTCAAGCGTGGCAGGTGCTCGCCATGCCTTTACGGCCAGAAATGCGAGGTAGGCTACGCCAATATATTTCAGGATGTCGAAGGCGTAGGGAAACAGTAGGACGACGCTAGACACGCCAAGGCCAGCAAGAAGCGCATGCACCACGTTACCCGCCTGCGTGCCGAACAGCGTCATTAGACCCGCACTCGCGCCAGATGCGATGGTGCGCGACAGAACAAGCACTGTGTCTGGTCCGGGGGACAGGACCAGCACAAGCGCCGTCAGCAAAAACAGATGGTAGCTTTGCGCGTCCATCATAGCATCCAAATAGGTCAGCAGTGCTGACCTATTATCACGCAGCTTTCGGCGTGTCTATAGATGAGGTCGCGCCTAGCGCTAAACGTCCGCTTAGAGTCATCAGCTCCTTTTGGGGGACCCCTCAGAATGTCGGCTGCACCTCCAGCAGCTGACATAGCTTTGTCGGCGGGTCTCACGTGACGCCCGAGTGCTTGATGTCCGCTGGTGGGACGTTCCGACATCGGGTGCACCTTCACATGACAACAGCCAGCTTCGCTCGTTGTCAGGCGCAACTATCCATAGTGCTGCAATAGCGATGACTACGCACTGAACTTTTCCGTAAGCGCGCGCTCGCCAGATACAGGCTCGTAAGCCGGCAGTTTCACCCAGACGCGCGTTCCGCCGAGCGGCGGTGCATCGATGCCGATCGTTCCGCAGTGCGCGTTTACGATCTCCTTGGCGATGGTGAGGCCCAGCCCGGTGCCGCCGGTCTCACGGCTGCGGGACGTCTCGAGCCGATAAAACGGCTCCAACACCGCGAGGCGCTCGGATTCCGGGATGCCGGGTCCATCGTCATCGACGAGCGCAACGACAATGCATCCTTCTTTTTTCAGCGTGATGCGGCACGACGTTGCGAACCGCAGCGCGTTGTCAACCAGATTACTGAAGAGCCGCCGGATGGCCGAGGCATCCGCACTGATGACGACGGGCATAGCGTCCGGGCTGATGCTGAGTTCGACGGAGCTTTGCTGGCGCCGATCGAGCTCATCCTTGATCAGAGCGCCAAGATCGACCGGAGCTCGCCGGTCAGAGACAATCGAGCTCCTGGCGACAGCCAGGGCATCTTCAATCAACTGTGTCATTTCATCGAGGTCACGCACCGTTCTCGCTTGCTGGTCCTCATCGGGGATCGTCTCAGCCCGGAGGCGCAGGCGCGTGATGTAGGTCTTGAGATCGTGGGAAACGGCGCCGAAGAACATGATGCGCCCTTTCATCAGCGCCGAAATTCGCGCCTGCATCTCGTTGACGGCACCGATCAAATTTGCGATCTCCGGCGCCCCCCGCGGGGGTATGACCACAGGGGTTGCTTCGTCCCCGAACCGTGAGACGGTGCGGGCGAGCTCGGTCAGCGGACGTGCCTCGCGCGCAACGGCAACGATTGCAGCGATTCCGATGAGAGCCCCGAGCATTCCGACCCAGAAGCCTGGCGGCAGGCCGAACAGACGGCGCGAGAGCTCGCCATGGGTCTCAAAGACGACGTAGCCGCCGGTCCCGAGCTCGATGGCCAATCTCAGGGGCTGCGTGAACGCCGACGCAGAGGAGCGCCACCACAGTGCGCGGAAACCCCTCGGCCTATCGGCGAGATAGGCGACGATCTCGCGATCGCCCAGCTCATCGACATAGCGTGCCACCATCCATTCGATCGCCGGCAGGCGGGACCTCTCGGGATCGGCAATCGGTAGCGTGTCAGAGAGAGAGACTGTGAGCGTGTCCGAGTTTGTTGCCCCGAGAATATCCTTTCTGCGGTCGGCATCGGACGCTTCCAGGAGCCGGACGATGGCCGCGGCCTGCTTGGGAAGCGGCAGAAACATTCGTGGCCGGCTGGGAGCTTCGGAAACGTAGGTCCAACCCACGCCGACAAACCACAAGGCGAGCAACGAGAGAAAGATGATGGCGATGAGGCGGCCGACGAAGCCGAGGCGGCGCAGCATATCACGCCTCCTTCACAGGCACGGCGAGGAGGTAACCGGTATTGCGCACGGTCTTGATCACAGATTCCGTTTCCGCCGCGAGCTTTTTGCGCAGGCGGCTGATCTGCACATCGATTGTTCGGTCCAACGGATCGAAACGCCGATCCCGTGTCCAATCCATGAGCTGATCGCGCGTCAACACACGGCCGGGCCGCGTCACGAAGCATTGCAGGAGGTCGAATTCGGCGCTTGTCAGCTCGATCTCTCCATCCGCGTGATGGGTGACCTTGCGCGCGTCGAGGTCGACAATGAAGTCGCCAACCAGCAGACGCTTTGATTCAGCAGGTGGCGGTTCGTTCCTGCGCAGGATCGCACGGATGCGCGCGACCAATTCTCGGGGATTGAATGGCTTGGGCAGATAGTCATCCGCTCCGATCTCGAGGCCGATGATGCGGTCGATGTCCTCGCCCCGCGCCGTCAGCATGAGAATCGGCACGCGCGAAGAGGCCCGCAGGCGCCGGCAGATCGATAGGCCGTCCTCCCCGGGCAGCATGATGTCGAGGACGATGAGATCGGGCTCGCCAAGCGTCGCGCGGAAGCGATCGAGCGCTGCGCCGCCATCGCCGACATGCACACGGAAGCCGTTACGCTGCAGATAGTCTTGCAGCAGCGAGCGGATCTCAGGATCGTCCTCGGTGACGAAAATACGTGGGCGTTCGGTCATGAACCCGAAAGGTATGATTCGACGCGGACGCCGCAAGCCGCTCCGCTTCTGCTGTTACAAATTGTAACGTGCTGGGCCGGTTTGCGAAACATGAGAGCAAACTGCCGCGAACAGTCTCCTTCCCGGCGCCGCTGATGGCGCCGGTGATCGTGAAAAGGAGATTAACCTTATGTTCCGCACACCCGCTCTCACCGTCGCAGTGCTGGCTCTGACGCTTGGTGCATCCATCGCCGAAGCCGGCTGGTCGCGCAAAGGCTCTGTGACCGGACCCAACGGCAATACCTGGAGCCGCTCCGGCTCCGGCTCTTGCTCCGGTGGCTCCTGCAGCGCCAGCCGGGAGGTGACTGGTCCTTACGGCAACTCCGCATCCCGCAGTGGCTCCGCGTCGTGCTCGGACGGCACATGCTCCGGCAGCCGCACGACGACTGGACCCAATGGAAACTCCGTGACGCGCAGCGGCTCGGTCTCGCGCAACTGACCCTTGCTCAGCAGACAAACATCAGCAGCGCGCTTTGACGCGCGCTGCTTTCCTCCCTCGAACCCTTGGACCCAATCCCATGAAAGCTACTCCATCGACCCACTTTGTCTCCGCCGTGCTCGAGCCGGTTGCGCTGCTGCTTTCAAGCTTCGCCATGATAGGTCTCGCCATTGCCGTCGCGACGACAGCGGCACCCGCGCAAACGATGCCTGGCGGCGCCAACAATCCCGCCGTGCAGGCCGCCATGAGCGCCTGCAAAGAGGATCGCGCCATGTTCTGTGCGAGCGTTGCCCCGGGCGGCGGACGCATAGCGCGCTGTCTCATGGATCACGCGGACGCCTTGACGCCTGGCTGCCGCACCGCGCTCAACGAGGCCCGGACCGCGATGGGTTCGAGCGCTGCTCCGCGTTGAGCTGCACCTGACCGACATCTTCACCGGGGCCACACGGGCCCCAGTGTTCTGATGGGCCTGCCTGCAAAAAAAGCGGTCCACATGCAAAGGTCTTGTCATGCCCGAGCTTTCTCAACTCATGGTGCACACCAGGCCAGCTGGAAGCGTTGTTCTGGTCGCCGTCATCTTCATCGTGATGGAGTATCTCTATCTCAAGCTTGCATCCCACGATGACGCTTACGACGTCCGAGAAGCGGCCGCATCATTCGGCGTCGCGGCTGGCGACATCCTCATGCGCACGTTGACCTCGGGGCTTGCAGCGGCCCCGTTCTTTTTTGTGTACCAGTACAGGCTGTTCGATATCCCGCTGGACCGCGCCTCAAGCTGGATCGCCCTCTTTCTTGGGACCGAGTTCTTCTATTATTGGTTCCACCGAGCCTCTCACCGGGTTCGCTGGCTCTGGGCGACGCATTCCGTTCATCATTCGGCACAGGCCTTCAATCTGACGGCTGCGGTTCGGCTCGGCTGGACCGGAACGCTCACAGGCGCCTTCGTCTTCTTCCTGCCCCTGGCCTTGATCGGATTTCACCCGGTTGCCATCGCCGCGATGCTTGGCTTCGGGCTTCTCTATCAGTTCTTCCTACACACCGCAGTCAACGTGAAGCTCGGGCTGCTCGAATGGGTGCTGAATACGCCGGCCCACCATCAGGTGCATCATGCCTCGAACGAGGCCTGCCTGGATAAGAACTATGGGTCAGTCCTGATCGTGTTCGATCGCCTTTTTGGAACCTTCGCCGGCGCTCCCGAGGACCAGCCGCTGCGCTTTGGTCTCAAAGGACGCGAGCGCGATCTCAACCCCTTCCACATTGCACTCGGCGAGTGGGTGCATCTCGTCTCGGATGTTCGCAAAGCCCGCGGCTTTCGTGCAAAGCTCAGGGCACTGTTAGGCACGCCGTAGCGACGCCATCCTTCAAGACGGCCGCTCGGCGACGATGCGGCCATCCTCCATTTCTAGGATGCGATCGAACAGATCCAGCGAGCGGGGGTCATGGGTAACGACGACGACCGCCGCCTGGCGCGCTGCCGCAATGGTCTTGAGCAGCTCCATGACCTGCCGGCCCCGCACGCTATCCAGGGCGGCGGTCGGCTCGTCGGCAAGGATGAGGCGCGGATCGTGCGCTAAGGCCCTTGCGATGGCCACACGCTGCTGTTGCCCGCCGGACAGTTGGTGGGGATAGCTCAAGGCGCGGTCGGAGAGATCGAGGCTGGCCAAGAGACCCATGGACTTTTCTTCGGCCTCCGCGCTCGTCCAGCCATCGATGACAAGGGCGAGCGAAACATTCTCAAGCGCCGTCAGGAACGGGATCAGATTGGCTTTCTGGAATACAAATCCAATATTCTTTCGGCGATAGTCGCGAAGCGCCCGTTCGCCGTCTGTCAGTCGTTCAACAGGCTGTCCGTCGAAGAGCACGCTGCCGGACGTCGGCGTGTCGAGCAGCCCAATCTGCATGAGCAGCGTCGTCTTTCCGCATCCCGATGGGCCGAGGATGCCGGTCAGCTCGCCGTGGCGCAGCTCGGCACTCACATGGTCGAGGGCGATGACCGGCCCGCCGCCGCCGGCGAAGGACTTGACGACATCGCGCACGGAGACCGCTGGGGAATTCACGCGAGCACCTCCTGGGCGCGCACCTTGAGCGCCCGCGCAATGCCAAACCAGCTGCCGACCATGCAGATGACGATGACGCCCAAGAACATGCCGGCGAGATCGCCGCTCAGCATTTCGATCCGCCGCGGAAAATTGGGAAACACGATCTTGGAGAGCGCAAGCCCTGCCAAGAAGGCGAGGACACCGATGGACAGAGCCTGCTGGACGATCATCGAAAGGATAAAGCGGTCGCGTGCTCCCAAGAGCTTGAGCATGGCGATCTGGTGCAGCTTCTCGATGGTGGCGCTGTAGATGGTCATGCCTACGACGATGCCGGTAACCACCAGCAGCAGGACCAGGAAGAAGAGGATCTGCATGCGCAGCCGCCACAATCGGCCGTCGAGGAGAATCCTTCGCTGGTCCTCTGCGGTGAGGGCATTGACATCACCCCAACGCGCTATCTTCGCGCGCACGCTTTCGAGGTCCGCCCCGGGCTCCAAGGTTGCGATGACGGCCGAGATGCGGGTCGGACGATCCGGATTGACGTTATCCGCCTTGGCTCTGTCCAGGAGGACCGCTTCGCTGGGGCGTGTGTCGGCGATTTCCAGAGCGTCGGGAATGCTGACGAAGACCATGGGATCGCCGCTCATGTCGACGATATCGCGGGTGGTGCCAACCACCGTGAAATCGTCGCGGCCGAGCCGGATCACCGATCCGAGCGTCAATCCGCTCCGCTCGTCGGCGATCATCTCGCCCCGAAGAGTGCTCAGAAGCCGCCCGGACCTCAGATTGAGCCACGCGCCCTTGTCCTTCGGAAAGTCCAGACCGGTAATGGCAAGGCGCGTCTCTTTGCCTTTGACGGGAATTTGCTGATTGATCTGAAGGAAGCGCCGCACGGACTGCACGCCCACGACGCCCTCGACACGCCGGTCGAGCAGGGGCGAAACTGCGGAACCGTCGGCGAAGGGTCCGACGCGGCCGCCTTGCACGATCCACAAATCGGCACCGATCTCGTCGATCGTCAGAAGGGCGTCGCGCACGATGCCCCGGTATAGCCCGGCAATGCCGATCGCTCCGGTGATGAGAAATCCCACGCTGAGAGCCGCCAACGCAAAGCGCAGGAAGTTGAACCGAATGTCTTTCCACGCGAGCACGTTCATTGCGGATATCTCAGGTCGCTATCCGCGCATACTGAAACAGGCTCGGACCTTTCACGATCCGGTCTCCGGGCGAGAGGCCGTGCGTCACCTCGACCATGCCTTGGTAGCCGTGACCGACCTCAACAGGGCGCCAGACGGCGCGTTGCGATGGATTTGCGACCCACACACCGCTCTGGCCGTTGCTGGAGACGAGAAAGTCCCGCGGAACCGTGGTGACGCCTTGCTTGACCTCCGTCGTCACGATGACCGTGGCCCGCTGCCCGACCGCCCAATGGGCGGGCAACCTGTCGAGTGCAACATCAACGCGGAACTCTCGTGTCGTGGTATCCACGCTGCGCCCGAGCCGGACGACACGGCCGAGAAAGGCGCCATCGCCTGTGGAAACGAAGCGGACCTCGACCCGCTGGTTCTCGGCAATGGCTTCCATGGCCGACTCGTCGAACCGGGCGGAGACGACAAGGGAGGTCGTATCGACGATCTCGAGGATGGCTTGGCCCGGGACGAGGATGTCGCCGACGCTCTTGTCGCGACTGACCACAATGCCGGCGAGCGGAGCGCGCACGGTACCGTCCGCGAGACGGGATTGGATGATGCCGAGTGACGCTGCCTGCGCAGCCTGCTGAGCGCGGCTTCGCTCGATGCTTGCCTGAGCTTGCTGTTGCTGGGCCTCGGCCTGCCCAAAGGCAGATTTCGACGCGTCAACCTGCGCCTGGGTGCTGACACCGCGCTTCAGGAGCTCCGTCTTGCGCTCGTAATCAGCGCGCGCGTTAGCAAGGACGGCCGTGGCGCTGGCAAGCTGGCGCTCCGCCTCGACCACAGCGGCTTTGGCGGCCTCGCCGTCGAATTGCGCCTGGCGGAGTTGCTCCTTGATGTCGTCTTGCTCCAACTCGGCAATAACGTCTCCAACGGCAACCTGCTGGCCTTCTTCGACATTGATCCGCGCGATGCGGGCCTGCACGCGGGCGCTGGCGCTCATCGTCACCTTGGCCTCGATGAGGCCAGGACCGGTGACCGTTACGGGCATCGAGCCGATCTGCGCCTCGGCGCTGTCGACAGGGATGGGAACCAGATAGCGGACGGCCAGGGCGCTCACGGCCGCCAGCAAGGTAATCACGGCAATGATGCGACGGCGCGCGAGACGCCGTCGCTGGGGGGCATGGTCCGTTGCCGGATGCGGCTCGAGGCGCAGTCCTCCTTTCATCGTGCCGTGCATGCGTCGTTTCTCCCGGGCGACCCAAAAAATGAACAGCTGGAGACGTCGTGTGCCGAGGAGCTCGGTTATCCTTGGAGAAGCCTTTTTGAGCTCCTCCTTGGTCAATCGTCCACGACTACGATGGGCCGACGCACGATCGGCCGGCGCACGACCACGACACGGCCGAGGTCGGGCCGGTAAATGCGCACATATCTGTACCTGGGGACCACATAGACAGGCGCGGGCTTGACGACTACGACGCGCGGGCCGGCGATGACCACGTCGGCTTTGGCTGGGGCGGCCACGAACCAGAACGGGGCGGTTGCAAGCACGGACAGAAGAGCTGGAAGTCGGGACATCGCCTTACTCCATCGAATGGGTGCGCCCGGCTGTGTCGTGATGTCCTTGTCGGGGGTCAAGGGCAATTCCACCGCTCATGCCAGGCGCTTGGGAACCAACCTCGACATCTCGCCGAGATTGGGTTGAGCACCACAAACCTCGCCCTGGCCTGTTAATGGCGAACGACCGGTGCAGGCTATTTGTGTTACGATTTGTAACTGGCCCCACGGGAACTTGGGTGGGTCGAAGGCCACGCGCTCACTTGGCGCCCGCGCTGATCCGGTCTGGAGCTCGCAAGAGCAGGAGCGCCGGCATATCGCCCGGGAATTGCACGACACGTGCGCAAAGATCTGCAGGAGGAGGCGGCATGACGAAGTCGCGCATCAAGGCGCTGCTCGTCGATGACCACGCGGTGGTCCGGCAAGGGTATCGGCGCCTGCTCGAGGAAGAAGGCAATATCGACATCGTGGCGGAGGCCGCTGATGCCGCCAACGCCTCGTACGCGCTCCAGGCCTGAAGCGATTGCACGTCAGCGCGGTGATGCCGAGCTCGAGGCGACCTTTGGACAGGCAAGCTGGATCGCGCCTGAACCGCTCCGTACACTTGGCTTTCGTATCGTCTCCGCTTGGGAACAGCAGAGGGCCGGCCTCGAGAGCTAGCGCCAGCACCAGGAAATTTGCCCAACGATCCCCGGGCGAACCGCCCTGCCGGTCGGTTCGGAGGCCGACTAGGCTGCGCCGGAGCGACAGCCCGATGGCAGGCAACCCCAATGGCAAAGCATGCCGTGATGGACATCGACGACATGGACGGGCGTAATCGCTCGTCTCGGACGCATCAATAGGGAGGTTGTTGTGCCCCGGTTCTTGAAGTTCGGTTTGATTCTGTCGGCCTGCGCGATGCCGATGCTCGCCTGTCAGTCCGCATGGTCCACGGATATCAACGATCACCGCTTGAAGTCGGCTCTGGAGAGCCGCGGTGACTGGCTGCTCTATGGTCGCGACTATGGCCAGCAGCGCTTCTCGCCGCTCGATGAGATCAATACCGGCACCGTGGCTCGGCTGGTCCCCAAATGGATCTATCAGACCGGAAGCGCGGCCACGTTTCAGACAACACCTCTGGTTGCCGATGGGGTCATGTATCTGACGGCGCCGCTCTCGCACGTGGTCGCGGTTGACGCCAAATCCGGACGCGAGATCTGGCGCTACGAGCACAAGCGCACGTTCGAGAAGCCTTGCTGCGGGCCGGCCAACCGCGGCGCCGCACTGGGCTACGGCAAGGTCTACGTCGCGACCGTCGATGCCCGCCTCGTCGCGCTTGATCAAGCGACCGGCAAGCCGGTTTGGGACATCGCACTGGCCGAGCAAGGCAAGGGCGCAACCGAGGACAAGGGCGTGCTGGCGGCCGGCGACCCGCTGCATGGCAGAAACATCACGGGATCGACCGGTGTTGGCGCGGTCATCGCGCCGCTCGTCTATGATGGGAAGGTCATCGTCGGTATCACAGGTGTCGGATACGGCCTGCACCTTGACAGCCCACGGCCGGGCGCTCCCCTGGGCGCCGTTGTAGGCGTTGCGGGGCGATACGGGCGGCCGGGCTTTCTCGCCGCCTATGACGCCGAAACCGGCAAGCAGATCTGGAAGTTCGAGACGACGCAGCAGGGCTGGGAAGGCAGCTTCCGCACGGCAACGCCCGACGGCGTACCGCTCAACCGCGATATCGCCGCGGAAAAAGCCAGCCTCGCTCTGCATCGTGATGCCTGGCGGTTCGGCGGCGGATCGATCTGGCATACGCCCGCCGTCGATACGGCGACAGGCACGCTCTACTTCGGCGTCGGTAACCCATCGCCCCAGGCAGCCGACGGCACCCGTCCTGGCGACAATCTCTATACGGTCTCGCTTGTCGCGCTCAAGGCGGCGACGGGCGAGCTTATCTGGCACTACCAGCAGGTCCCGCACGATATGTGGGGCTACGACGTCGCAAGCCCGCCGTCGCTGTTCGATGTTGAGGTGGACGGCAAGGTGGTCCCCGCGGTTGGAGAAGCGAGCAAGCTCGGCTGGTACTATGTCCACGACCGCCGCGACGGAACGCTGCTGTTCAAATCCGAGCCGTTCGTTCCGCAGGACAACCTGTTCGCCAGGCCAACGCCGCAAGGCGTCCGCGTGACGCCGGGGCCTGCCGGAGGCTCCAACTGGTCGCCCGCTTCGCTCGATGCGTCCCGCGGCGTCGTCTATGTGGCGGGTATGCATATTCCGATGATCTATCGCACGGATGAGCTGCCCGCGGATGGCGACAAACCGGCGGTCCCCTATTTCATCATCGAGCCGTCACACGAAAAGAACTGGGGAACGCTGACGGCGCTCGACCTTGCCAACAAGGGCCGCACCGTCTGGCAGACCAAGACGGACAAACCCCTCGTCGGCGGCGTCTTGGCAACGGCGGGCGGTCTCGTGTTCACTGGCCAGGGTGACGGAGACTTTTCGGCGTTCGACGCCAAGACGGGCGCCAACCTCTGGAACTTCAACTGCGGTGCCGGCGTCAACGCGCCGCCCATCAGCTACGAGATCGATGGACGGCAGTATGTTGCCGTGGCAGCCGGCGGCAGTCAGATCTGGGGCTTCCGCCAAGGCGGGGCCGTCATCGTATTCGGGCTGATGAAGGACTAGCGGAACTGGTGGCAGGGGTCATGCGCGAACCTCTGCCGGTGTTTTTGTTCCGCTGGTTACGCTGGCCAAAGCAACGCGGTATGCCGTCCTTGCCCTTGTGGTCACGGGGTTGGTTCTGAGCTTCCTGATTAGCGGTCTTGAGAGACACCGCACCATCGTTTTCCGAACGGCTGCCGACTTTCGTAGGAGTTGACGAACGTCCGTATCGCTCGTAGTCCAAAGGTGGGCCACCCCTCCCCACCGAGGGGCATCTATCTGGAAGGATAGCTTATGACCACGAGCGAGAAGCCGGCACGGCGTCCGGCGAACCCCAATTTTTCGTCCGGTCCCTGCGCGAAGCACCCAGGCTGGACCTCGAAATCCCTCGACAATGCGTTTCTCGGCCGCTCCCACAGAGCGAAGGAGGGAAAAGCGCGCCTGAAGCTCGCAATTGAGCGGACGAAGGCGCTGCTCGAGATCCCCAAGGACTACCTCGTCGCAATAATGCCGGGCTCGGACACCGGCGCTTTCGAGGCGGCCATGTGGTCGATGCTCGGCGCACGCGGCGTCGACGTGCTCGCGTGGGAAAGCTTCGGCAAGGTCTGGCTGACCGATATCGTCAAGCAGCTTCGCCTGGAGAACACGCGCGTCATGGAGGCGGCTTTCGGCGCTCTCCCCGATCTCGGCGCGGTCGATTTCTCCCACGACGTCGTGTTCACGGCCAACGGCACCACATCGGGCGTGCGCATCCCGAACTACGATTGGATACCTGCCGACCGCGAGGGATTGACGCTCGTCGACGCGACATCCGCCGTATTCGCCCAGCCGGTGGACTGGCCGAAGGTCGACGTGCTCACCTACTCTTGGCAGAAGGTGCTGGGGGGCGAGGCCGCCCACGGCATGCTCATCCTGTCGCCGCGCGCGGTCGAGCGCATCGAAAGCTACACGCCGCACTGGCCGTTACCGAAGCTGTTCCGCCTCAAGAAAGGGAGCAAGCTCGACACTGCTATTTTCCAAGGCGACACCATCAACACGCCGTCGATGCTATGCGTCGAGGACTATCTCGATGCATTGTCCTGGGCAGACAGCATAGGCGGCCTGTCCGGACTGATGGCGCGCGCCGACAGGAATGCCGAGGTCCTCTTCGACTGGATTCGCCAATCGTCGTGGATCGAGAACCTGGCCGCCGACCCCGCGACGTGGTCGAACACCTCCATCTGTCTCAGGATCAAGGCGCCCGCGATTCTCGCACTGTCCGCCGACGCTCAGGCGGCATTTGCCAAGGAGCTCGCCAGCCTCCTTGAAGCAGAAGGCGTTGCAAAGGACATCGGCGCCTATCGCGACGCGCCGCCGGGATTGCGGATCTGGACAGGCGCCACCGTCGAGCACGGCGATCTCGAGCTGCTGACGCAATGGCTCGATTGGGCCTTCGCGGAAACCAGCGGGAAATTCTCGCTCGCAGCCTAGACCCAAGACGTGCGCCGGCTTGCGCACGTCTCCGCTCCTGTCCCTCATCCAGATTCGGGAAAACGCCAATGTCCCCCAAAGTGCTCATCTCCGACGACCTATCGCCGGCCGCCATCGACGTCTTCAGCCAGCGCGGGATCTCCGCCGACGTTAAGACAGGGCTCACGAAAGACGAGCTGGAAAAGATAATAGGCGACTACGACGGCCTCGCCGTGCGGTCGGCAACCAAGGCCACGCCAAAAATCATCGCGGCCGCCAAGCGGCTCAAGATCATTGGCCGGGCAGGCATCGGTGTCGACAACATCGACGTCAAGGCCGCGACCGCCAAGGGCATCATCGTGATGAACACGCCCTTCGGCAACTC
>CAZDUD010000046.1:0-27918 GCA_964508485.1 uncultured Hyphomicrobium sp.
CGAGCTGCGGGCGGCGCTCCTCGATGATGCGCAAGGCCTCGTCGCTGTCGCGCGCAAGGCGCGTGCGATGCCCTTCGTCCTCGAGAATGCCCGCAACGAGTTCGCGGATATCCGCTTCGTCATCGACAATCAGGATGTCTGCAGCCATTGCTCAACTCCATCGTGCTTTCGTGTCAGATGTCGCGGCCGGCGGCCGCACGTTTTCGTCCGCCATCCTCGCCCGCGACCGTTTCCGGTGCGGGTTTCGGCGTCAGTATGGAAACCGGGAAGGCAAGCGTCACGCGCGCGCCGCTCGTGCGCTCGGTCGTGAGCGGCGCATCGTCGAGCAGAAGCTGCCCGCCATGCTGTTCGGTGATCTTTGCGACGATGGCAAGGCCGAGACCCGTGCCCTTGGTGCCCTTCGTCGTCACATAGGGCTCGAGCAGACGCGACCTGTTCTGCTTGGGCAGACCCGGGCCGTTGTCGATGACGTCGATCGCAACCGTGCCGTCCTCGATGCGTAGCTCCACATCCACCCGGCCGACCCGTCCCGGCTCGACCTCCACCGCGCTCTCGACGGCCTCCGTCGCGTTTTTGACGAGGTTGGTGACGGCCTGCGTCAGAAGCCTGCGGTCGAACGCGGCGTCGACCGGCGCGTCCGGAAGCTTGAGCCCGTACACCACGCTGCCGTGGCTCTCGCGGAACAGGATCACCGAGTCCGTCACCGCATCGCGCAGATCGTTGTTCTCGATCACCGGCTTCGGAATACGCGCGAAGGATGCGAACTCGTCGACCATCGTTTTGATATCGCCGGCCTGCCGCTCGATCGTGGCCGTGAGCTTCTCGAACGTGTCGCGGTCGTCGACGATCACCTTCCCGTACTTGCGCCGGATGCGCTCGGCGGAAAGGATGATCGGCGTCAGCGGGTTCTTGATCTCGTGCGCGATGCGCCGCGCGACATCCGCCCACGCCGAGGTGCGCTGCGCCGAGACCAGCTCCGTGATGTCGTCGAACGTCACCACCGAGCCCACATCGCCCGGGCCTGCCTTTTCGCGCGTGACGCGGACGGCAAAGGTGCGCTCCTCCTCGCCGACGGGGATCGAGATCTCCTGCGCACCGCGCGACTTGGTCCCCTGCTCCTCCCGCCGCTCGAGGGCCGGCGCAAGCACCGGCAGCGCATCGACCAGCTTCTTGCCCACGATCTCCTGCTCGGTCGTCGCCAGAAGCTGCTCCGCCGCACGCGAGACGAGCGTGATGCGGTCCTGGCTGTCGAGACCGATGACGCCGGCCGAGACGCCCGACAGCACGGCCTCCATGAAGCGCCGCCGGTCGGTAAGCTGCTCGTTCGCCGTCATGAGCGCATCGCGCTGGTGCTTGAGCTCGCGCGTCATGGTGTTGAAGGTCGTCGACAGGCGCCTGAGATCGCCTTCACCGCGCCGCTCCGGCAGCTCGACCGAAAGATTGCCGCGCGAGACGTCCTGCGCCGCTGCGATGAGCCTTCGGATCGGCGCCACGAAGCGGCTCGCGAACCACAGACCGACCCAGATCGCAGCCAGCAGCGCCGTCATCGAGATCATGAAGTAGATGAGGCCGTGCGCGAGCTTGAGACCGCCTCGCGCTGCTCGCAGACGATTGTACTCGTCGACGCTCTGCGCTGTGCGCTGCAGATGTCCCATCACCTTGGGATCGAGCAGCCGCGTCACGTAAAGCAGCCGGTCCGGATACTTGTTGAGCTTCGCCACCGCCGACACCTGCGCGGTGCCCGTCGGCGTGAAGAGCGCCACCTGCCCCTGCTCCGCCTGCCGCAAGTCGTACGGCGGCACCGGCGTGAACGGCATCTGCTTGTCTTCGAGCGCCGCCACGACCGGATCGCCGTATACATCGATCACGTACGCGGCTGGGATGTCGCGCAGGCCGGCTTGCGCAATAATGTGCTGTTTGAACTCCGGCGTGTCGGCGGGGATGTGATCCGCCGCGGAATCGATGTCGCGCACCATGTTGGCGACATCCGTGCGCAGGAGCTGCCCATGCTCCACGACGTACGCCTGCGCCACCTCGACGGAGTTGTTGATGATCGCCCGCGTGCGCGCCGAGAACCACCCGTCGAGCGATCTCGAGAAAGTTGTAGTGGCCGCAGCCGCAAGCAGAAGCGCCGGAATGGCGGCGGTGATCGAGAACAGGAGCACGATGCGCACGTGCAGCCGCGCGCCCGCGAGCTTGGCGCGCCACGCGCGCCACATGCCGAACCCTTGCCAGGCGATCACCCCGATCATGGCCGCGATAAGCAGCACGTTGATCAGAAGCGCCCCGAGCACGATGTCGTCGCGCGGTGCGATGGGCGTAAGGCCGGTCAGAATGAGATAGGTCGCAAGCGCGGAAATGATCGACAGGATCACGACCACGAGGCCGATCCAGAACGCCCGGTCCGTGACGTCGAGCAGCGGCGACGCCACGCCCTCCGTCCACCCGGCCGTACTTGGCGCGCGCTTCTCGCTCATTGACCCTTCCATGGCTCAGTCTTTGGAGGCCGGCGAGAGTGTAACTTTCCGAGCACGAGCATTCGCGTCGGCTAATGCGTCTTCGCCACTTCGGCCTGGTGAGGTGGCGTGCGCCGGGCACAAGTCACACAATAACTGTGACATTCTTGCGACGCAACGCGTGCGACCTAACGACTTTGTGTGCAAGGCGGCAACGCATCTGTTGCAGATTCCGACATCTGCCCTTCTCGCCCGGATCCTGAAAAAGCGGCCCGCCAAGTGCCGGGAATCGGGCCTCTGCCTTAGGGCATCGGCGTGCGGAAGACGCGGATATCGAGCGCCTTGATGCGGCTCCGGAGCGTGTTCCGGTTGAGGCCCAGAAGCTCGGCCGCACGGATCTGGTTGCCGCGCGTCGCCGCAAGCGCCGCCGACAGCAGCGGATGCTCGACCTGCCGGATCACCCGGTCATAGAGACCCGGCGGCGGCAGCTCCTTACCGAAGCTCGCGAAATACGTCGCGAGATAGCGCTCGACCATCTCCGAGAAGTCCTTGGGCTCGCTCTCGGAGGTCGCGCTGCGCTTCGGCAGAACCTCGGCCAGCTCCTGGTCGATGATCTGCTGCGTCAGCGTATCCTGCGTGTAGAGCGCGCCCACGCGGCGCACGAAGTTCTCGAGCTCGCGCACGTTGCCGGGCCACGGATGTGTCTTCAACCGCTCGATCGCCGCCGTCTCGATGGACTTCTGTCCGAGACCCTCGCGCGCCGCCTGGCGCAGGAAGTGGCGCACGAGGTCGCCGATGTCCTCCGTACGCTCGCGTAGCGGCGGCAGCCGCAGCGGAACGACGTTGAGACGATAATAGAGGTCCTCGCGGAACAGCCCCTGCTGGATCTGGCTCCGCAGATCGCGGTGCGTGGCCGCGATGATGCGCACGTTGGTCTTGATCGGCGTGCGCCCGCCGACCGTTGTGTACTCGCCCTGCTGCAGCACGCGCAGAAGCCGCGTCTGCGCTTCGAGCGGCATGTCGCCGATCTCGTCGAGGAACAGCGTGCCGCCCTCGGCCTGCTCGAAGCGGCCGGGCGTACGCGTCTGCGCGCCCGTGAACGCACCCTTCTCGTGGCCGAACAGCTCGCTCTCGATCAATTCACGCGGGATCGCCGCCATGTTGATCGCGACGAACGGGCCCGCCCGGCGCTTGCCGTAGTCGTGCAGCACGCGCGCCACGAGCTCCTTGCCCGTGCCGCTCTCGCCCTGGATCATCACCGTGAGATCGGTCTGCGTGAGGCGAGCCAGCGCGCGGTAGATCTCCTGCATGGCCGGCGAGCGGCCGATCAGCGGCAGCTCCTCGCTGTCCATGTCCGTCGTGACGGCGCGCGGACGCCGCCCAGGCCCCGCAAGCGCACGGCTAACCACCGCCACCACCTCGGAAAGGTCGAAGGGCTTCGGCAGGTACTCGTAGGCGCCCTTCTCGGCGGCCGTCAGCGCGGTCATCAGCGTGTTCTGCGCACTCATGACGATGATGGGCAGCTCCGGACGCACCTTCTTGATGCGCGGGATGAGGTCGAACGCATTCTCGTCGGGCATCACCACGTCGGTGATCACGACATCGCCTTCGCCCTGGCTCACCCAGCGCCAGAGCGTGGCCGCATTTCCGGTGGCCCGGGGCGCGTAGCCGGCGCGGGCCAGCGCCTGGTTCAACACCGTGCGTATGGCGGTGTCGTCGTCGGCGATAAGGATCGTGCCGCGAGCCATGTGCTACCTGCTCCTGTCGTTGACGGGCACCGGCCGCCGGAACGGACCGGTCTTCGAGTTGCGTTCCTGCAGCGGCAACAACACACGGAACACGGTCCGGTTCGCCTCGCTGTCGCACTCGATGATCCCGCCGTGGTCGCCGATGATCTTGGCCACGAGCGCGAGGCCGAGACCGGTGCCATTGTGCTTGGTGGTGACGAAGGGGTCGAAAAGGTGTGGCCGCAGATGATCCGGCACGCCGGGACCGTTGTCCTCGATCTGGATCATGAGCGGCAGCGTGATGCGCTGGTCTGCGCCCGGAACCGAGAGGCGGACGCCCGGACGGAAGGAGGTCTGCATGATGATGCGCCCCTGCCCGTCCTTATTGTCGCCGATGGCTTCCGCCGCATTCTTGATGAGGTTGAGGAACGCCTGCACGAGCTTGTCGCGATTGCCCGGCACGGGTGGCAGCGACGGGTCGTAGTCCTCGACGATGCGGATATCGCGCGCAAAGCCCGTCTCCGCGAGCTTACGTACATGATTGAGCACGTCGTGGATATTGACCGGCTCCTTGGTGAGCGGCCGCTCGTCGCCGAACACCTCCATGCGGTTCACGAGGTTGCGGATCCGCTCCGTCTCCGAGCAGATGAGCTGCGACAGCGCGCGGTCCTCGTCCGAAAGGTTCTGCTCGAGAAGCTGCGCGGCACCCTTGATGCCCGACAGCGGGTTCTTGATCTCATGCGCGAGCACGGCAGCCATGCCCGAGACCGAGCGCGCGGCGGCCCGGTGCGTGAGCTGGCGCTCGATCATCTGCGCCATCGTCCGCTGCTGCAGCATGATCACGATCAGCGGTACGCCCTCGCCCATCGGCCCCGCATACACGTCCACCAGCTTCGGGTTGGCAAACTTCGGGCTCGCCATCTCTACGCCGTACTCGTTGACGGTCGAGCCGCTCTCGCGCACCTGATCCACGAGCGCCAGCAGCGGACAGCCGAACGCGACGACATCCTCGAGGCGCAGCCGGATCATCATCGGCGTGCTCGTCGAGAGGAACGCCTCGGCCGCGGCGTTGCCGTAGACGATCTTGTTGTCGTCGCCGATAACCAGGATCGGATGCGGAAGCGCTGCAAGCAGCATGTCGTACTCGACGACCGGCCTGCGAAGGGGGATTGGACGCTCGGCGGCTCTCTTGCTCACGCAGCATTCTCCAACACGCTTTGCTCCATGACGTCGCGCTCGGTCGCGTCTCCGTAGAACGCATCGAGTAGTGCGAGCGCGCGAACGGGATCGTTTTCCGTGCATAGCCGCTGGCGCCACACCTTGCGCGCGGCTACGCGATGACCGCTCGTCTCGATGTACCAGCCCATGTGCTTGCGGGAGTTGCGCAGACCCAGGAAGTCGCCGTAGTGGCCAAGCATCGCCTCCACGTGTCCGCGCGCGATACGCCACTGCTCGGCTAGCGAAAGCGGTTCGCCCTCGCCGCCATCCCGAAGAGCCGATGCGATCCGCCCGAGGATCCAGGGGGCACCGTAAGCGCCGCGCCCGATCATGACACCGTCCGCACCCGACGCCGCGAGCGCCACACGCGCATCCGCGACGGTTGCGATGTCGCCGTTCACGATCACCGGAATGCGCACTGCCTCTTTGACGGCGCGTACCGCCGACCAATCGGCCGTGCCCTTGAAGAACTGCTGTCGCGTGCGCCCATGCACGGTGATGAGCTGAATGCCCGCAGCCTCCGCACGGCGTGCAAGCTCAGGCGCGTTGCGCGAGCGCTCGTCCCAGCCGAGCCGCATCTTGAGTGTAACCGGCACCGAGACGGAGCCGACCACGGCCTCGATCAGCGCCACCGCATGATCGAGATCGCGCATGAGCGCCGAGCCCGACGCCTTGCCCGTCACCTCGCGCGCGGGGCAACCCATGTTGATGTCGATGATGTCGGCGCCCTTGGCTTCCGCAATGCGCGCGCCTTCAGCCATCCAGCGCACCTCGCAACCGACAAGTTGTATGACGAACGGCGTCAACCCCTCGCCCTCGGCACGACGGAGCACATCTGCCCGCTTCTGGACCAGCTCCGCACTTGCCACCATCTCAGATACGACGAGGCCGGCGCCGCCTTCATGGGCGATCTGACGGAACGGCAAATCGCTCACGCCCGTCATGGGCGCAAGAAATACCGTATTTTCAAGAACTTGTGAGCCGATTCTTAGCCGGATCAATAGCGAGAACCCCCTCGCTGCCTACAGATTGGGCACAGTCTTACAGTGCCTCTGATTTAGGCACGATATTCTGGCTTAGATCATTGCGCAAGCGTGAAGCGCGTTCTTCCGATTGCCGAATTGCCGCGCCACGGGCTAAGTCCATCCCCACCGGCCCGCACCCCTTTCTTGGACAGTTCCGTGATAGCAGCCGCCCTGATTGTCGCCGCCGGCCGCGGGGTCCGCGCCTGCCGCGAGGATACCGCACCGGACCATCGTGCACCCAAACAGTACGCCCTGCTGGCCGGCCGATCGGTGCTCGCGCGCGCCATCGCCGCGTTCGACGCCTGCGGGTCCGTCGGTCCCATCACCGTCGTCATTCACCCCGACGATCGCGACCTCTATGAGACCGCCGTACGCGGCACCTCCGCGCGCCTGACGCCCCCGGTGCTCGGCGGCGCCACGCGCCAGGAGTCGGTCCGCCTCGGCCTCGCCGCCCTCGCCCAGACGCCGCCCGACGTAGTCCTGATCCACGACGCCGCCCGGCCGCTGGTCACACCCGAAATCATCGCGCGCGTGCTTGCCGCGCTCGAGACCCACGCCGGCGCCATCGCCGCCGAGCCCCTAGCCGACACCCTGAAGCGGGAGAATGCTGGCGGCGCGATTGGTGAAACGGTCATGCGCCAGGGGCTGTGGAAGGCCCAGACCCCGCAGGGGTTTCGCTTCAGCCCGATCCTGGCCGCCCACACCGGCGCCGCCGATGCCGGCCTGCCCGATTTCACCGACGACGCCGCCATCGCCGAATGGGCAGGCCTTGAGGTGGCGCTCGTGCCGGGCTCCGCCCGTAACTTCAAGATCACCACCCCGGAGGACATGGCCATGGCGGAGGAGCTCCTGAGGTCGGCCGCCCCGGCCTTCGAGCCGCGAACGGGCACCGGCTTCGACGTGCATGCTTTCTGCCCTGGCGACCACGTCTGGCTCGCGGGCGTCCGCATTCCCCACGATCGCGGCCTGCTCGGGCACTCCGACGCCGACGCCCCGCTGCACGCGCTGACCGACGCCCTGCTCGGCGCCATCGGCGACGGCGACATCGGCCAGCACTTCCCACCCTCCGATCCGGCCTGGAAAGGTGCTGCCTCGCATCTCTTCGTCGAGGACGCCGCCCGCCGCATCGCCGCCCGCGGCGGCCGTATTGCCAACGTCGATCTCACGATCCTCTGCGAGGAGCCCCGCATCGGCCCTCACCGGGACGCCATGCGCAACGCTATCGCCGGAATGCTCGGCATCGAAGCGAGCCGCGTTGCCGTGAAAGCGACGACAACGGAGCAAATGGGCTTTACCGGCCGCAAGGAAGGGCTTGCGGCGCTTGCTTCCGCAACCGTCTTACTGCCGCTCTGACGCGCGCCATTCTTTTCCTCACGTCCGGCCCTCGCTTGCGTTGACCCCCCTGACAGAATCGCGGCATCACGACACAAGGTGGTTGTATGACCAAAAGCGATTCCCGGGGGCCCAACTCCATGAACCTGATGACCCACACCATCGAGCGTCCTCAGACTGGCGAGACCAGCGGCGCGAACATCGCGGATATCGCCGAGACCACGGCCGCGACCTGTCTGGCAACCCGTGTCCGTCAGTTGTCGCGCATCATCACGCGCCTTTACGACGACGCCATGCGCCCGCTCGGCATCACCGCAAGCCAGTACACGCTGCTCGCCCAGCTCGCCTCCCGCGACGGCATCACGGCGGTCGAGATCGGCCATGAGCTCGACATCGAGAAATCCACCCTTTCGCGCAACCTGAAGCGGTTGCTCGCCCTCGGCATGATCATCATGGATCCGCCGGCCGGCCGCCGCGGCCGCGGTCTGCACCTGACGGCCAAAGGCCAGGTCGTTCTGAAGGACGCCTTCCCCGTCTGGCAGGCTGCCCAGGCCCGCTCGGTTGCCACCATGGGCGTCGAGACGCGCGCCAAGCTCGACGACCTGCTGCGCCTTGCCGAGAAGATGATCGCCGATTGACGTTCGGCTTCCCGACACCCGATGATTTCTGCGAGGCGTGCCGAAAGGTGCGCCTCGAACGTTTTCGTGGGATAGGACGTCGAGGCGCTGGGCCTGTGAGAGCCGTCGCCGCCAGGATCACGCACCATGTTCCAGCCTGAGCTCGTCTCGACCGCAGAGCGCCTCCTCGCCGCCATGCGCAGCCGCGCCTGGAAGCTCGCCACGGCCGAAAGCTGCACGGGCGGGCTCATCGCCGCCCTGTTCACGGAGGTTGCGGGCGCTTCGGATGTCTTCGAGCGCAGCTTCGTCACCTATTCCAACGCAGCCAAGATCGGTCTGCTGAACGTGGGTTTCGAGACGCTGCTCCGCCATGGCGCGGTGAGCCCGGAGGTAGCGCGCGAGATGGCGGCCGGCGCCCGCCGCGCTTCTGCCGCCGACATTGCCATCGCCGTGACGGGCATTGCCGGGCCTGGCGGCGGGACCGAGGAGAAACCCGTCGGCCTCGTCTACATCGGGCTCGCGGTGCCGGGAAAACCGGTTCAGGGCCACGAGTTCCGCTTTGGCAACATCGGCCGCTCGCCCATTCGCCTCAAAACCGTTGCCGAAGCCCTCAGGATTTTGGAGCGGGGCCTCGAGGCCTGAGGCTCGCCACGCCGACCCCCGTACAATGTCGCGTAGATCTTGCTGCCCGGAGCGGCTACGCTTCACCGAAATGGACAATCAGCGAGGGTCCCCAGTGACGCGCGCTTCCCACACGCTCCTGATCGCCGCCACACTGGCTGTCGCGGTGATGCCCTGCGCCGTTCACGCAGCGGACCTCACGGCACGCCAGGTGACGGAAGAGTTGTACAAGGCGAATGCCGCGGCACCGCTCGATTTCAGCAAGCGCGACCTCGCCGGTCTTGATCTCGCCGGGCTCCAGTTCAAGAAGGCGCGCCTTGCCGAAGCCAACCTGTTCGGCGCCGACCTGAGCGGCGCCGACCTGAGCGACGTCGACCTGCGCGCGGCCAAGCTCGACCGCATCATCGCCATCGGCGCACGGTTCGACCGCGCCAACCTCGCGGGCGCAAGCCTGCTGCGCCCCACAACCACCACCTCCTTCGACGGCAACCGCAGCGAAACGCCGAGCTTCACCGGAGCGGACCTCACCAAAGCGAAGCTCTTCGGCGTCTTCAGCGGCGGCAGCTTCGCCGGGGCGCGCATGTCGGGTGCAACCCTCGCGCCTTACAACGACTCCGGCTTCATCGAGATGCTCTGGCGCTCGCGGCTCGACTCCGCCGACCTCTCCGGAGCCGATCTGTCCGGCGCCAACCTGACCCACGTCTCGCTGCGCTTTGCAAACCTCAAGGGCGCGAACTTGAAGGGCGCAGTCCTGAAGAACGCCGATCTCTCGCATGCCGACCTGACGGACGCCGACCTCTCAGGCGCCGACCTGAGCCGCGCCGATCTGGACAGCACCAAGCTAGCAGGCGTCAAAGGTCTCGACAGCGCGACCGGCCTCGACAGCACCTTGAACCGCGACAAGACCACCAACTGAAGCTCAAGCACCCGCACGCGAGCCGTAGAGCGTGCGCGCACGCGCCTCGAACGCGTCCGTGTAGCTGCGCACGGCCTTGTCGAACGCCGCACCCACGATCAGCGATAGCATCGCCGAGCGGAACGCGTAGTCGATCGCGAAATGCACGTCGCACCCCGATCCTGCCGAAACGAAGCGCCACTCGTTGTTGAGATGCGTGAACGGGCCATCCAGATGGCGAACGCTGATAACGCTCGCCCCCGGATCGAGCGTCACGTGCGTTTTGAAGCGCTCGGTGATCGCCTTGTAGCCGACCGTCATCGTCGCCGTAAGCGCGCTGCCCATCTCCCCCGCCGTCCGCTCGTGCACCGTGAGGCCCTCGCAAAGCGGCAGGAACTCCGGATAGCGCTCGACGTCCGCCACGACGTCGAACATCTCGCGCGGCGTGAAGAGCACGTGACGGACGGTCTTGAAGCTCGGCAACGGATGCGTCCTAGGTGTGGGCTGCAAGCGCAGCCGCGCGCGCGGCCTTGAGCCGGCGGAAGTCGTCGTCCGCATGATACGAGGAGCGCGTCATCGGACTGGCGGCCACGACGAGGAAGCCCTTGGCCAGCGCCATCTGCTTGAGATCCGCGAATTCCTCGGGCGGCACGTAGCGTTTGACCTCGGCATGTTTGCGCGACGGCGCCAGATACTGCCCGATGGTGAGAAAATCCACGTCCGCCGACCGCAGGTCGTCCATCACCTGCAGAACCTCGTCGCGCGTCTCGCCGAGACCGACCATGAGTCCCGATTTCGTGAAGACGGACGGATCGACCTCCTTCGCCTGCTGCAAGAGGCGCAGCGAATGGAAGTAGCGCGCCCCCGGCCGGATGCGCACATAGAGCCCCGGCACCGTTTCGAGGTTGTGATTGAGCACATCCGGACGCGCCGCGACGACGCGGGCAAGACCGCCCTCCTTGCGCAGGAAGTCCGGGATCAGCACCTCGATGCTCGTCGCGGGCGCAGCAGCGCGCACGGCCCCGATCACGGCCGCGAAATGGGCGGCACCTCCGTCCTCGAGATCGTCGCGATCGACGGACGTGATCACCACATGCTCGAGCCCCAATGCCGCGACGGCATCGGCGACGCGCTGCGGCTCATCCACGTCAAGAGACCGCGGCCGCCCCGTCGCCACGTTGCAGAACGCGCAGGCTCGCGTGCAGATGTCGCCCATGATCATCATCGTGGCGTGCCGCTTCTGCCAGCACTCGCCGATGTTGGGGCAGCCCGCCTCCTCGCACACCGTCGAAAGCCCGTGCGCGCGCACGATGGCCCGCGTCGCGAAAAAGCCCTCCGAGCCCGGCGCACGCACACGGATCCAGTCTGGCTTCGGCAGCATCGGCTGATCCGGCCGATGCGCCTTTTCCGGATGGCGCGGACGCTGGGAGCGGGTGTCGAGAACAGTGACCATGACGCGAGCTTAACCCAAGGCCGATAGCGCGCCTACTGCGGCGTCACCGCCCACCGAGGAAGCGGGCCACGATGACGACAAGCAGAGCGCCGACCGTCGAGACCGCGATCTGGTTGCCGTACGGGATGTAGGAGTCGAAATCATAGGGAAGCGTCAGAAGGCCGCCCGCCACCAGATAGCCGCCGACCACGGCGCCGATCAGACCGACCAAAAGGTTGCGGATCAATCCGCCGCCGCCGAGCAGCAGCCCCGCCAGCCAGCCAGCGATCAGGCCGTTGAGGATCATGATGATCCAGGTCTTGTTGTCGATCGCGAATTGCATGTAATCCATGTCGTCGCTCCCCTGAAATGGTCTGCACTCCACGAGCCGGATCTTGCGCCCTGGCGTTATCGGGAAGCAGCGGCGGCGACATTAGCGCGAACGCATGGCACTCGCTATCGTGCCGTCGGCACGACAGCAGCGCAAACTGACGCAAATGGTCGGGAAGCGCAGAAGCGCGTCAGACGTGGCAGCGCGCGCCGAGATAGTCGTTGAGAAGACGGTTGTAGAGATCGGCGTCCGCCTTCTGCTGGGCGCTGATCTTCTTGCCCGCGGCTTGCGCCTGCACGGAAGCCGGAACGCCGCGCGCATCGAGCTTGTTGAGCTGTTGCTTGACCGAGACGCAGCTCTCGCCGTTCGCGAGCGCCTTCGTAGTCGGACCGCCAGTGCCTCCCGAGGCACACCCGCCGGCGAGCACAGCCGTGCCGGCGGCGCCGAACAGAGCAAGACGAAACGCGCCGCCGCGCACCCTCGCAGTCATGGTCCGGAAGTCTCCTCGAAGCAAATCGACGCAGATACGTTAGATATATCAGCGGCGTTATTGAACCCCTGGCCGCTCTTGCCAAGCCATTCGCACCAAAGTGTGGCCACGATGCAGCAGCTTACGAAGCTGTGTATAGCGTTCACGGCAGATCGGCAAGCAGACGGCCTCGCCAGCACGGGGGAACTGGCAAGGCGATCTGATAACACAGGACAGTCCAAAATACGTCAAACGGCCTGTTCGGCCCCTTGGCCTTGAACCACGCCTAGCGCTGCTGCACGACCGGAGGCGCGATATGACCGCTTGGCGCCGTCGCCGACACCACCTGAGACGTATTGCCGGCCGGCGCCACCTGAGCCGCCGTCTGGGCGGGACGCGGACCAAATGCCGAGCACTTGGCCTGGAACTCCGCATTCGCCCTGTCGAGCTCGGCGGCCTGCGCAAGCGAGGTGCGCTTGACCGAAACCGTCGACGACTTGCCGGCACTCGCCTTCTCGAGCCGGTCCGTGAGCCCATCCTTGCGCAGCGTTTCGATGCGTTGGGCAATCGAGTAGCAGGCCGGATCGACCTTAGGCGCGGCCGCAACAGCCGGAGCGCCCGATGGCGAAGTGGAGATCGACTGCGTCGTCAGCGGATTGCCGTTGAACAGCCCGCCGCTCGACGAGCATCCGGCAAGCAGCACTGCGGTGCAGCCCGCTAACAAAATGGATTTTGACGGTGTATGCATGGTGTCCCCCGTGACGTACTTCACGGCACAAAGTTGCCCGTACGTTTTTCTGGTCTACGGTCGACTCCGAGCCCCCCACAAGCAGCCCCGCTCAAAATGCCCGTGCATGGACCAATTTGACAGGGGCGAATCAGTGGAAAGCAAAGCCTCGTTGCAGAGGCGCCACATCGGAAACGAGCCCTCCAACGAACCCGCCGATCGAAAGCCGGGCACCGATTATGCGCAGGCTGCGAATCACTGAGCCGACGGGAAGAAGGGCGGAAAACGCTAAGCCCCGCTGATGACAGTGCAATTCGGGATCACCGCGGCGTCTGGCGGCTCCGCACCATGTCCGACACGGCCCCCACGATCTGATCAACCGTCGGCAGCGCCAGCGCCTGAAGCCCGGCCGCATAAGGCATGGGCGCCCGTACCCCAGCGATCCGAAGAGGCGCACACTTGAGCGCTCGGAAGGTCTCCGTAGCGACGGAGGCCACGATCTCCGCGCCGACCCCGAGGTCGCCAACGCCCTCCTCGACCGTCACCAGACGCCCCGTCCTTGCCACGGACGCGGCAATCGCGTCCCGGTCCAGCGGAGCAACGCACATGAGGTCCACGACCTCTGCCTCGATCCCTTCGAGCACCAGCGCATGGGCCGCCTTGAGCGCAAGCGTCACCGCATGCCCGGCGGCCACAATCGTCACATCCGAGCCGGTGCGGACGACGCGCGCAACCCCGAGCGGAAAGGTTTCGGCGGTCACGGACTCAGCTGTCGTATAGAGAAGCTCGTGCTCGAGCACCGCGACCGGACCCGGATCGCGGATGGCGGCGGCAAGAAGCGCGCGCGCGGAAGAGGCCGTCGCCGGCTGCGCGACTTTGAGCCCGGGGATCTGCGCCAGCGCTGCAGCAACGCAGCGCGCGCCTTCGCCCGTCATGCCCGGAGCAAACCCGTTCGGTCCGCGGAACACGATCGGCACCGATAGTCGCCCGCCCGAGAGATAGAACGTCTGCGCCGCGCTCACGAGGTAGGGCGCAAGTGTTTCGAGCGACCGCCCCCAAGCGTCGAGCTGAACCACCGGCTTGAGCCCGGCGAACGCCGCGCCGACCGCCATTCCGAATAACGCCTCGTCGAGCGCCGGCACGGAGACGATACGCTTGGGACCGAACGCATCGACCAGCCCTTGCGTCACCTTCGGCGCACCCCGGTTCTGCACCACGTCGACGCCGATCACGAACACGTCCGGATCGGCGCGCATCTCGGCGGCGAGCGCATCACGCAGCGCCTCGCGATACGTCTGCCCTTGCGTCTGAAACCTCGGGATCGGTCCGCGCGCAGCAAGGCACGCACCCTCCTGCCGCACAGGTTCGAGCGAGGCAAAGCCCAGCGCCTGCGAACGCCCCTCGCGCGCACCACCGAACAGGATCGCGATCGGCGTGTTGACCTTCACGCCCTCGGTACCTGCCGGCACCAGGATGCGCTCGACATGCCCCTCGTTGTCCGCTTCGATCTCGAACGTTGCCGTCGGCGTTGCGACCTCGACGAGCAGATCACCCGCCGCAACCGATTGTCCTTCCGACACGTGCCAGCGCGAAATCTTTCCGTCCGTCATCGACGGCGTCATCGGCGGCATGAGAATCTGGCGGCGCATGGATGCTAGGCCTCCACCGCCGCGAGAAGATCGCCCGCCTCGGGCCCCGGCTCCGAACGTGCGAAGGCCGCGGCGGCAACCACGGCCTCCTTGACCTCCTTCTCGAGCGCCTTGAGTGCCCGCTCGCTGAGGAGGCCGTCCGCCAGGATGCGGGCCCGCGCCTTGACGATGGGATCGGCGTCTTCGAGCCGCCGCTCTGCGCTCGCCCCGGTCCGCGCCGGCAGGCCGCCATGGCCGCGATACCGGTATGTCAGCATTTCGAGCACCGTCGGACCGTCGCCGCGCCGGGCGCGCGCGATGGCACGGCGCGCCGCCGTCCGCACCAGCCTAACGTCGATTCCATCCACCTGCTCGCCGGGAATGGCGAAGGGCCGGCCGCTTTCGGAAAGCGCAGACGGCACCGAGCCAAGCACGATGCTGGCGCCGGGTGCCGCCGTGTTGTTGTCGACGATGAAGACCATGGGAAGCGCCCGGCGCGCAGCCGTCTTGTAGGCTTCGAGCACGCGCCCCCGTGCGGCTGCGCCGTCGCCGTAGAAGCAAAGCGTCACGGCATCATCGTCGCGATAGCGCGAGGCGAACGCGAGGCCCGTCCCAAGCGGCGCACCAAGTCCGGCGCTGCCGTGCCCGCCATAGAATTTATGCTCTGGCGCAAACATCCGGACCGTGCCGCCCTTGCCATGCGCAAGGCCGCTCTTGCGGCCCGTCAGCTCCGCCATCACGAGGCGCGGATCGACACCGCGCGCCAGCACGGCGCCATGCGTGCGATAGCCCGTAATGACCGGATCCGTCGCGCGCGCCTCCATCACCGTGCCGACGATGGACGCCTCCTGGCCGATGCAGAGCGGGCACGCGCCATGAATCGCCTGCAGCGCATAGAGCTGCCCGGCTTTTTCTTCGAACCGCCGGATGAGCAGCATGGTGCGATAGGCCGCAATGTCCTCGTCCGCAGAGAACCCGCCGGGGTCTGCGCTGCTAGGACAAAGGACGCCGCCCACCATCTCTGCTCCTCGTTTTGACAGGAAAGCTCGCCGAGGCCGTGCGGATCATCCGCAGCCATCAGCTTTGACGCCATACTACGAAACCTGCACGACGAGACCACAGAGAAAACGGCACTCAGCATGCTGCAGTGCAGCGTCGGCGCATGACTCACGCCGCGCTACCTGACCGACACCTGTGGCAGCTTGACGGCAGGACCGGTCAGAGCGGCTGCGCCGCCGAATCCATCACGATCTGATCGCGGGGATTGGCAAATCCCAGCACCTCGCGCGCGATCTCCTCGACGAAATCGGGATCCGGCAGGTCCGGGCGAAGGAGCGCAACATCGCGCTCGAGCTTGGCACGTACGGCCTCGAGGCTTTGGATCTCGAACTCAAGCGCGCTTTGACGCTCGAGCAGTT
This sequence comes from uncultured Hyphomicrobium sp., assembly GCA_964508485.1. Classification (GTDB taxonomy): domain Bacteria; phylum Pseudomonadota; class Alphaproteobacteria; order Rhizobiales; family Hyphomicrobiaceae; genus Hyphomicrobium_C. The sequence continues at coordinate 15,897 of CAZDUD010000046.1, forward strand.
TGTCCCGCGCCTCGAGGCCGTGACGGCCGTTGAGTGTATGAAAGGCGAAGTAGGCCGTTAATCCAAGGCAGAGAAGCAACACCGTCGCCTGCCGCAGCCTGGCTCGCCGATCGTATTGTGTCTGACGCAGCACGGATGTTCGACGTTACGCGCTATGAGATCCGGGAACAGAAGGACTATAGGACCTGAGCCCTTAAAGCGAAGTAAAGCACCGTACCGCTGCGAAATGCTCTTGCGCGTTGAAACTGCGGACCAAAGAGAGATGAGGGCGCCGGTTACGCCACCGCCCGCGAGCCCCTAAGGATGCTCTTGCCGGCATAGCGCGCCACATCGCCGAGCTCGCCCTCGATGCGGATGAGCTGGTTGTACTTGGCAAGCCGGTCCGAGCGGCAGAGCGAGCCGGTCTTGATCTGCCCGCAATTGGTCGCGACCGCGAGGTCCGCGATGGTCGAGTCTTCCGTCTCGCCCGACCGATGCGACATCACCGCCGTGTAGCCGGCGCGCTGGGCCATGTTCACCGCATCCAGCGTCTCGGTCAGCGTGCCGATCTGGTTGACCTTAACCAGGATCGAGTTGGCCGTCGCGGCCTTGATGCCTTGCGACAGGCGCTCGGTGTTGGTGACGAACAGGTCGTCGCCGACGAGCTGCACGTTCTTGCCGATGGCGTCGGTCAGCGCCTTCCAGCCGGCCCAATCGTCCTCGGCCATGCCGTCCTCGATGGAGATGATCGGGAAGCGCGAGACGAGGTCCTCGAGATAGCGGGCCATGCCGGCGCTATCGAGGCTCTTGCCCTCGCCGGAAAGCTCGTACTTGCCGCCCTTGTAGAACTCGGTCGAGGCGCAATCGAGCGCCAGCATGACGTCGTTGCCGGGCTTGTAGCCGGCCTTCTCGATCGACTTCATGATGAAGCCGAGCGCATCGTCAGCGCTCTTGAGGTTCGGCGCGAACCCGCCCTCGTCGCCGATACCCGTGTTGTGCCCGGCGTCCTTGAGCGCCTTCTTGAGCGTGTGGAAGATCTCCGCGCCCACGCGGACGGCATCGGCGCACGTCGCGGCCGACACCGGCATGATCATGAACTCCTGGATGTCGATCGGGTTGTCCGCGTGCGCGCCGCCGTTGATGATGTTCATCATCGGCACCGGAAGCACATGCGCCGAGGCACCGCCGACATAGCGGTAGAGCGAGAGGCCCGATGCCTCCGCCGCGGCCTTCGCCGCCGCCAGCGACACGCCGAGGATGGCATTCGCGCCGAGACGGCTCTTGTTCTTCGTCCCGTCGAGCGAGATCATCGCCGCGTCGAGCCCGCGCTGATCCTCGGCATCGAGCCCGATCAGGGCATCCGAGATCTCGCCGTTGACCGCATCGACGGCCTTCAGCACGCCCTTACCGAGATAGCGGCCCGCATCCCCGTCGCGCAGCTCGATGGCCTCGTGCGCGCCCGTGGACGCACCCGACGGCACTGCGGCGCGGCCCATCGACCCGTCCTCGAGCATCACGTCGACCTCGACGGTAGGGTTGCCGCGGCTATCCAGAATTTCGCGGCCGAGTATGTCGACGATGGCGGTCATGGGGCATTCCTTGGAAGTCTGATGGACAAACGTTTCTTATGCGAGGATCGTAGGCCGCCCCGGAGCCCAGGGGACCTGACCCTGATACGGGCGGCAGACGCAGGCCGCAGCGGGTTTTAAACGGGTTTGGGGGGTCCGGAAAGACCCCATCGGGTAGGCCTCCTACCCACCCCCGGACGCCCCGCTGCGACGGGCAAAACAACGGCAAGGACGATCGAAACGATGGCTGAGCAACAGACCTACCACGGCTCCTGCCACTGCGGCGCAGTGAGCTACGAGGCAAAAAGCCCCCCGATCACCCAGGCGATAAGTTGCAACTGCTCCATGTGCCGCAGAAAGGGCACGCTCCTCGCTTTCATCCCCGCAAGCGACTTCACGCTGACGACCGGCGGGGATGCACTGACCGACTACCAGTTCAACAGGCACGTCATCCATCATCTCTTCTGCAGCACCTGCGGCGTCACGAGCTTCGCGCGCGGTGTAACACCGGACGGCACACCCATGATCGCCCTCAACGTCCGCTGCATCGACGAGATCGACCCCGACGCCATCGCCATCAACCGCTTCGATGGAAAGAGCGCCTGATGCCCGGCGACAATGCTCTCGTCCTTTTCTCTGGCGGCCAGGACTCCACCGTCTGCCTCGCCTGGGCGCTCGACCGCTATCCGCGCGTCGAGACAATCGGCTTTTCCTATGGCCAGCGCCACGCAGTTGAGCTGACGCAGCGCAGGATCGTGCTCGAAAGCATCCCGGCAACGTTCCCCGCCTGGAGTGATCGCCTCGGCCCCGATCACGAGATCGCGCTCACCGAGCTCGGCCGCTTGAGCGAGACGGCACTCACGCGCGAGAGCGAGATCTCGATGACGAAAGCGGGCCTCCCCTCCACCTTCGTGCCCGGCCGTAATCTCCTGTTCCTCGTCTACGCCGCTGCCGTCGCCTACCGCCGCGGCATCACGACCATCGTCGGCGGCATGTGCGAGACGGACTACTCGGGCTACCCTGATTGCCGCGCCGACACGATCCGCGCCCAGGAGGAAGCCATCGCGCTGGGCCTGGACAAACCCTTCAAGATCGAGACACCGCTCATGTACGTCGACAAGGCGGGAACGTGGGCGATGGCGGCCGAGCTCGGCGGCGCGCCGCTCGTCGACCTCATCCGCGAGGAGACGCACACCTGCTACCTCGGCGACCGCACGAAGCGCCACGACTGGGGCTGGGGCTGCGGCGAGTGTCCCGCATGCCAGCTCCGCGCCAGGGGCTGGGAAATCTGGAAATCCAAGTAGAATTGCACCTTGGTGGCGAATATTGCCACGTCCTTGCTTCCGCGTGAGCGGTCGGTTAACGGCGTGACGATGATATAAATCAAAGACGCTTGTTATCCCGACGGGGCAATACCTACCTAACAGGACACCCACCCACCACCTTATCGATGGAGCCCCCCATGGCCGAGACGAAAGCCGACCTCAAGAAGGCCGCAGAGCGCCGCAAAGCCCCGCTGGAAACGCCGAGCGGCCTCGGCAACAACGCCGTCCGCGATCTTACCGGCGCGCTCAACGAGCTGCTCGCCGACGTGTTCGCGCTTTACCTCAAGACCAAGAACTTCCACTGGCACGCCTCGGGCCCGCACTTCCGCGACTACCATCTCCTGTTCGACGAGCACAGCACACAGATCTTCGCCATGACAGACCCGATCGCCGAGCGCGTGCGCAAGCTCGGCGGCATGACGCTGCACTCCATCGGCCAGATCGCAAAGCTGCAGCGCGTGAAGGACAACGACGCAGACTACGTCGATCCCGAAGGCATGCTGGCCGAGCTAGCCGAGGACAACAAGGATCTCGTCACGCGCTTGCGTGAGGTGCATGGGCTCACCGACGAGCACAAGGACTATGCGACGTCGAGCCTGCTCGACCAGTGGATCGACGAGACGGAACGCCGCTTGTGGTTCCTGTTCGAAGCCTCCCGCCACGAAATTTCCGGGCACTGACTTCCGCTTCCCCTCTCCCCACCCGCCGGGGAGAGGGCGAGGGGCAGGCCCAGTTCCGAACATCGGCTTTGCGGGCATCGGTCCGATTGAACTCTACGGTCCCCTACGAGACCTGCCTGCAAAGATCTCGAAGCTGGGATTCACCATATGATCGGATGGCATACATATATGGTCTCTTGGTAGACTGTTCCTGCCGTTCCAAAGGGCCGGCGCTATGTTGCGGGCCCGCGAAGCCCGCTGGGTAGGAGGTCGATATGGGAGACCAAAAGACGGCGCAAAAAAAATCGCGCAGCGGCGCCGAGCACAAATCCGATCGCGAAGAGTTCAACGCCGCAGGCAAGCTAAAGCGCAAAGCCTTCGAGAAAGAGCTCAAGCGCCTGCACGGCGAGATCGTGAAGTTGCAGGAATGGGTGCGCCATGAAGGCCGCAAGGTCTGCATCGTCTTCGAGGGGCGGGACGGCGCCGGCAAAGGCGGCGTGATCAAAGCGCTGACTGCACGAGTGAGCCCGCGCATATTCCGCGTCATAGCGCTGCCCGCACCGACCGAGCGCGAGAAGTCGCAAATGTACATCCAGCGCTATTTGCCTCACCTGCCGGCCGCAGGTGAGATCGTGATCTTTGACCGTAGCTGGTACAATCGCGCGGGTGTCGAAAGGGTTATGGGCTTTTGCACCGAAGAGCAGGCAAAACGCTTCCTGGACATCGTGCCGGATGTCGAAAAGGCGATCACGGAGTCAGGCGTCATTCTGCTCAAGTACTGGCTGGAAGTGAGTCCGGACGAACAGACACGGCGGCTCGAGGATCGCATCGACGATCCGCGGAAGATCTGGAAGCTATCGCCGATGGACCTGAAGTCCTACACATTGTGGAACGAATACTCGAAAGCTCGCGATGACATGTTCAGTGCCACGGATACGGCATGGGCTCCGTGGCACCTCGCGCGGTCGGATGACAAGAGAAAGGCACGTCTCAATATCATCGAACACATCTTGGGCGCGATTCCCTACAAAAGCGTGCCTCGGGACAAAGTGAAGCTTCCCAGACGAAAGCTGGACAAGGCAGCACAGGAGCTTCGGCGCCCTGTGAAGGACGTGCCGGAGCTCCATTGATCCAGACGCCGGTTTGAACCCAATCTGCGAGATTCAGAGCGCGCAGGTTGTACGCCTTCTTGGCAAATCCCTGCAGCGTCTCCCAGGGACGGCAATAATTGATTGCTGAAAGTGTCGGTCAAAAATAACGACCGACGATTGCGCTGCAAAAATTTATATCGCAGCTTTTATCCGATACGATTGGCTGGTGGGCTATAATAAGGCGTGCACACATTCAGCCGCTTGCGATGTGTCGGACTATTTGGGACAGTGGATCGATAAACAATGGAGGGAGACCATGCCGGACTTGCATCCCGCTGCATCCCCGCATCTCCCGGTGTTCATCACTGCTCCTGATCAAACCGACGTGCTCATGGTGGCGATGGCCATCGTGCTGATCGGCGCGGTGCTGGCTGCGGGCGTGTTTTTCTTTTGGCTCCATTCGCTTCCCGAGCGCATGGTGCACAACAAGGCACAATTTGATGTCGTTGCCGTCCTCGCCCTGCTTTCGCTTTTTACTCATATCCACGCGTTCTGGGTCGCAGCTCTGCTTTTGGCGCTGATCGAGATCCCGAATTTGTCTTTCCCGAGCTTCTCCAAACCGCTCGATAGAATTGCCGGCTCGCTCGAGACGATGGCAACAACGGCCGAACCAAAACCCGCCGCGCCCGAACGTTCAAACCCGAAACGTCCGAGCGTCGCCCGGAAGCAAGCGTAAGGAGCGGAGGCGTCCATGTTCGAGCTGCTGCTTTGCTCCTTCTTCACGATCCTGCCCGACTACCTCTATCGTCGATATGGGCAGGGCAAGCGACTGGGCGTCGAGATCGGCTTCTATTCGGTTTGGTACCAGCTGAGGTACGGGATTACTGCGTGCCTGATGCTGACCATCGCTTTGATCACGACGATCTTCTACTTCCATCCCTCAACCACGAACGTCACGGGATACTTTCGAACCATCCCGATCTTGCCGGAAGCGAACGGCCGCGTGGCAGAGGTATTCGTTGGCTTTTCGGCGCAGGTGAAGAAGGGCGATCAGATATTCCGGCTCGACAGCCGCGAGGCGGAGGCAGCTCGTGATGTTGCTATTAAACGGATCGCCGAGGTCGATGCTGAGATGACAGTGGCGAAGGCCGACGTAGCCGCAGCCGAGGGTCAAATTCAACAAGCCAAGGGCGCGCACCAACAAGCGCTTGACGAGCTCGCGATGAAGGAGGAGCTGCTGCGGCGCAACGCCGATGTCGTGGCACAACGAGAGATCGAGCGGTTACGCAACCTGGCAAACGGCCGCAAAGGCGCATTGTCAGCCGCGGAGGCCACGAAGGAAGCCGCAGAGATGAAACTCTCCACGCTGCTGCCCGCCGAAAAATCGAGCGCCGAGGCCGCCAAGAGCCAAGCCGAGGTCGAGTTGAGCAAGATGGTCGTCTATGCCGGCGTCGATGGGCATATCGAGCAATTCTCCTTGAGAGTCGGCGACGTCGTCAATCCGCTGATGCGACCGGCTGGCGTTCTCGTGCCCTCGGAAGCTGGCCGAGCGTATCTCATCGCAGGTTTCAATCAGATCGAAGCGCAGGTGATGAAGGTCGGCATGGCCGCGGAAGTGACCTGCTTTTCCAAGCCGCTGACGATCATCCCGATGGTCGTGACCGACATCCAGGACTTTATAGCAGCCGGCCAGATTCGAACGTCGGAGCAGTTGGTCGACGCGCAGCAGACGACCCGCGCCGGCACCCTCACCGTTTTCTTGCAGCCGCTGTTCAAAGGTGGACTGGATGGCGTCACGCCCGGCAGCAGCTGCATCGCCAACGCGTACACCAACAATCACGACCGGCTGACACACGGAGATGTCGGCATCGGATCGTGGCTGTTCCTGCACAGCGTCGACACCGTCGCCATCGTGCACGCCATGATCCTCAGGCTGCAGGCGCTCGTCCTTCCGATAAAGGTGTTGGTTTTCCAAGGCCACTGACAGGATCTACCAGGTCGGCAGATGCAATCCCTGGCTCGCATTGCCCCCGGTATCGCAGAGTTGCGGAGCTACCGGTGGAATAATGCTCCGGCTGATATAAGGGCCGGTCTGTCGGTTGCGGCCGTCGCCATTCCAGTTGCCATCGCCTACGCTGAGCTCGCAGGCTTCCCCCCGCAAGTGGGGCTCTATTCAAGCATTCTACCGCTCGTCGCATACGCCGTATTCGGCTCATCGCGCCAGCTGATCGTCGGCCCCGACGCGGCCACATGTGCCGTCGTGGCGTCTGCCGTGGCGCCGATGGCTGCAGGAGATCCTCAGGTATACGCTTCGCTTTCGGTGGCGTTGGCAGCGCTGACAGGCCTCATCTGTGTGGCAGCGAGCTTCTTTCGGCTGGGGGCACTTGCCGATTTTTTATCCAAGCCCATCCTTGTCGGGTTTCTCAACGGCGTTGCTCTGTCGATCATTCTGGGTCAAGCCGGAAAAATCCTCGGCCTGGATCTTCAAAGCACTGGCCTCTTGCCGCCGCTGATCGAGGTCGTCGATCGTCTCGGTGAGATCCATCTGCCAACCTTGGCGGTTGCAGCCGGAACATTCGCATCGATTTTCGTAGTTCCACGCGTGTTCAGCTGGCTGCCCGGCACGCTCGCCGGGCTGGTGCTCGCGAGCGCCGCTGTGGCGGCATTCGGGCTCGGGTCGGCTGGCGTAAAAACACTAGGCGTTGTCCCTGCCGGCCTGCCCACGCTCTCCATGCCGCGCTTCGACCCAACGTTGCTGCCTGCGCTCCTGGCCGATGCAGCAGGTCTGGCACTGATTACTTTCTCAAGCCTGATGCTCACCGCCCGCAGCTTTGCTTCGAAGAACGGCTATGAAATAGATCCCGACAAGGATTTCGCCGCGCTAGGTGCAGCCAATATCGCATCCGCTCTTTCGCAGGGCTTTGCCATTAGCGGAGCCGACTCGAGGACTGCAATCAGCGATGCGTCGGGAGGGAGGACCCGCGCCGTTGGTTTGATTACGGCCGCGGCCATCACCGTCGTATTGCTGTTCCTCGCGGGACCGCTTGGATACGTTCCCACCGCGGCTCTCGGCGCCGTTCTCGTTGTGGCGGCGCTATCGCTCGTCGACATCCCAACTATTCGCCTGATCTACCGGATCGACCGGACCGAGGCAGCGCTTTCGGTTTTGGCCACCGTGGGTGTCGTCGCGGTGGGCGCGGTCAACGCGATCCTTCTCACCGTGGCACTTGCACTCGTGCGCTTCGTCAAGCTTCTGTCCCGGCCAAGCATTGAAATTCTCGGCAAGGTTGAGGGCTTTCCCGGCCTGCATTCCTTGGAGCGTCACGAAGCGGGGCAGTCAATTCCAGGCCTTCTTATTATCCGGTTCAATGCTCCGATCAGCTTCTTCAATGCCCCGTACTTCAAACGGGAAGTGATGAGCGCGTCCGAGAAGGCAGGGTCCGGCCTCCGCCACATTGTGCTGGACATGCTTCCGATCCCCAGCATTGACGCAACCGGATTGCTCACGATCATCGAGGTGGTCGATGCGCTCCAATCCCGCGGTATCGAGTTCCATGCCGCCGGACGTGCGACCGAGTGGCAGTATTGGGTGCAGGCCCGCGGCTTCGAAGGGAAGAAGATTCGCCTCCATCCCACGTTGCGCCAGGCAGTTCGCGATTTATCGGCCGAGGGCTGACAACCCGGCCCCGCTCCTTGCAACAGAAGTCGCTTCGGAGATGGCGCACATCCGCTTCGGGCCACTTCCGGACAAACGCACCAAGCGGGATGGTGCACCATACATAATCGAAGACCCTCATAAGCCGAAGTCGGGCCGTATAAGAGCGGTGGTGATTATTCCATTATAGAAGCTTCACGACTATGCTGCTTTCCGTACAAGATTGGAGACGCATAGTGTACCCATTCGTGCTCGCCGCTGGGGCAATTGCGCTGTACTTCATGGTGGCCGCACTGCAGCGCCCCCGCCCGGCGGGGATATTGGCTACCATTCTGTGGGTAGCCTACACAGTTTATGAGTACTATGTGGCCAATGGCACCCTGTGCGACGCGAATTGCAACATCCGTGTCGATCTCATTCTCGCCTGGCCGCTACTTGGGCTGGCAACCTGGTACGCTTGCGACACACCGGGTCAGCGATCGGTTGGCAAAAAGGTCTTCGGTGCAATCGCCTTGATCATTGTCGTGCTGTTGGCGGCGCCACTTGTTTACATCGCGCTGATAGGATTTCCCGAGACCCCTCAATCCGCTCCAAGTGCGGAACCGCACCCCAATTGAGTTCCTGCATGCTCGGCTGAGCTGGCTCGCGCAAGCCAACTCGAACACTTGCTTCAACGACGCAGTGTCCGCTAACGACGGCATAGTCGTCGAGCGATTCAGTCAATACGAGAGCTGATCCAATCGTAAGGCCAATGTCGGCTGTACGGTGCTTTGCGTCGACCGCGTCACGCGCATGCTGCACCTGCTCGCAGCGGCTGTGGATCAGGAGCGGACATCAACATCGGCTCGCCGGACCAGGGAAGCCGCACCTGCCTCACATCACCGCGCCATCAGAGCAAACACGCCCCACCCCAGGTATTCACGCGTGTACGCGGCATAGCGTGTGGGTTCCGATGTGAGCTTGGCTCGAACATCATTCGCGAAATCGTCGTCCGGATTCGCATCGAGCCATCGACGCATGGTGAGCCACTTGGCCGCCTCGTACCTGTCCCAGCCGTCTTGGTCTGCCAGAACCATTTCCACGACGTCGTAGTCGAGGTCGCCGAAAGACGCGAGAAGTTCTGGAAGCATGACAAAGTCGGAGATCGAACCGGCGAGGCATCCCTTGGCGACATCTTCCGTCGGCGGCAACTGCAGCCAGTACGGCTCGCCGATGAGGATGATCCCTCCGGCGCTGAGGCTCTCCGCCAGAAGCTTGATTGTGCCGACGACTCCCCCACCGATCCACGTGGCACCGACACAGGCTGCCACACCGACCTTTTCGTCGGCGACGAAGCCGGCAGCGTCGCCGTGGATGAACTCGACTCGATCGGCGACCCCGAGTTCTTCTGCGCGGAGTTTCGCTTGCCCGGTGAACAACTTGCTCATGTCGATACCGGTGCCGCTTACTCCGTAATCGCGTGCCCAGGTGCACAGCATCTCGCCCGAACCGCTGCCGAGGTCGAGCACACGTGTCCCCGGTTCCAGGCGCAACGCCGCGCCGAGAGTGGCGAGCTTCTCCGGTGTGAACGGGTTATGAATGCGGTGAGCGCTTTCAGTGATGTTGAAGATCCGTGGAATGTCCACTGCAAAAACGCCTTTCGCGGTGTGAATGGATTCTGTGCGCCAACCACTAGCACGCAATTGCACTGGTTGCGTGTAGATCTCACGCGACCGCCAGATTGCTGAGCATCGTTGGCACGAGCAGATGCCATTGTCTTCGGAGGGCAAGTAACCACCACACGCCCGCAATGGCTCAGGAGCTGACACCTTTGCCTGATCAAAACGGCTCGCGACCCCGCCCTCGGCCTAGGTCTCCAGCTTGAACGGGTTGAAATCCGTATCGCGGTCGTAATGGTCCACGCCCTCGGCCCGCTTGAGAAATGCGACCACCTTGTACGTCACCGGCGTGAAGAGGACCTCCACCATGGTCTTCGTGAAGAACTGCGCGACCATCACCATCGGCAGCGCCTCGTTCGGGATGATGCCCGTGCCGTAGAACGCCAGCGGGTAGAAGAGCGTGCTGTCCACCGCCTCCCCCGCGATCGTCGAGCCGATAGTGCGCATCCAGAGATGCCGCCCACCCTGCGCGACCTTCATCTTGGCAAGCACGAAGGAATTGACGAACTCGCCGCAGAAATAGGCGACCATCGACGCCGCCACCACGCGCCAGGCGTTGCCGAAGGCGATCTCATAGGCCGCCTGATGCTCCCAGAACGGCGCCGGCGGCAAGGCGACGACGACGGTCGCCATCACTGATGCAAACGCCAGCGCGGCAAAGCCGGTCCAGATGACCTTGCGCGCCCGTGCGTATCCGTAGACCTCGGTCAGCACGTCGCCGAAAATGTAGGAGATGGGGAAGAACAGCACGCCCGCGCCAAACACGTAAGGCCCGATGCCCGGCACATCGATCTGCGCAATCTTCGCCGGCCCGATCAGGTTCGAGCACACGAGCACGGTGACGAACGCCGCCATGACGAGATCGTAGTACCGGAAATTCCGCCGCGTGCCGCTCATGCAGCTCCCCCGTTCGCCCCCGCGCCGGCCACGACGCAGAACCGATGTTGCCATCACGCTGCGGACGAGGAAACGGGTGAGATGGAACCCTGAAGCGGACTCCGCTCAGAAGCTGTCGGACGTGATCTCAGGCCGCGCACCGCTACCCGCCCCATCCTTCGCCTTCTCGAGCGCCGCCACCCGCGCGTCATAGTCGAGCCGCAGAAAGGCGTTGAGCGCACTGTCCGTCACCGCGTACACGCCGCAATGTTTGCAGCGGACGACGAGACCGTCGAACTCGCCCGAGGTCAGGTCCTCGGCCTCGGCGCCGCAAACGGAGCATTGCATTCTGGTCCTAGCTCCTCTGTGAGCATCCCGAGAATGATACCCCGCTGAAACGCCCGGGGTTCCGCCATTTCGATAACGAAAGCGACCGCATGCCGCTTGACTTGGGACATCAGGCTCCTAGGGATCTGCCCATGTATGCCGTGAAAGAGATCTTCTACACCCTCCAGGGCGAAGGCGCGAACGCCGGGCGCGCGGCCGTGTTCTGCCGCTTTGCGGGCTGCAATCTATGGTCGGGCCGGGAGCAGGACCGCGCGAACGCCGACTGCCAGTTCTGCGACACCGACTTCGTCGGCACCGACGGCGAGGGCGGCGGCAAGTTCCCGGACGCCGAGGGCCTCGCAGCCGCTGTCGCAGCCGCATGGCAGGGCGGCCCGCGCGATCGCTTCGTTGTGCTGACTGGCGGCGAGCCCGCCCTGCAGGTCGATGCCCCGCTGATCGATGCGTTGCATGGACACGGCTTCGCCATTGCCATCGAGACCAACGGCACCCTCCCCCTTCCTCCGGGCCTCGACTGGATCTGCGTCAGCCCGAAGGCGGGCACTGAGCTGCGTCAGAGGCGGGGCGACGAATTGAAGCTGGTCTTTCCCCAGGCGGGCCTCGCACCCGAGACCCTGCTCGCGCTCGATTTCCCGCGCCGCTTCCTGAGCCCCATGGATGGCCCCGCGCTGGCCGAGAACACGGCCGCCGCCGTTGCCTACGTGAAGGCAAATCCCGTCTGGCGCCTCTCCGTCCAGACCCACAAACGCATCGGCATCCCTTAAGGGAGTAGGCAGTGGGCAGTAGGCAGTAGGACGAAACATCCTTACTGCCTTACTGCCTTACTGCCTTACTGCCTTACTGCCTTACTGCCTTACTGCCTTACT
>CAZDUD010000047.1:0-10321 GCA_964508485.1 uncultured Hyphomicrobium sp.
AGCCGCATCGTCAATTCATATCGGAATTTCACTTCCACGATATCTCTCCTTAAAATAAAGAGGGGCCCGCACTCGTAGGGCTGCGACTTGCGCAAGTCCCACGCCGCACCCGAGCCGCGCACCATGACGCCCGAGAAGCCCCACGCGAACGCGTCGTCAAGGCTCACGACGCCGATGTCGACGTTGCGCTGCTTGAAGATGCGGTTTTCCGTCAGCAGCCCCTCAATGTCGTCGAGCACCTTCGGGAACGACTCGCACCAGGCGTAGATGTCGTCGATGAGCTGACGAGGCAGATCCTGATGCACGCCGCCAATACGGAAATACTTCGCGTGCATGCGGCTGCCCGACGCGCGCTCATAGAACACCATGAGCTTCTCGCGCTCCTCGAAGCCCCACAGCGGTGGCGTCAGCGCGCCGACGTCCATAGCCTGCGTGGTGACGTTGAGGAGATGCGAGAGGTGCCGCCCGATCTCGGAATAGAGCACGCGGATGAGCTGCCCGCGCCGCGGCACGGTGATGCCGAGCAGCCGTTCCGCCGCGAGGCAGAACGCATGCTCCTGGTTCATGGGCGCCACGTAGTCGAGCCGGTCGAAATAGCCGATCGCCTGCAGGTAGGTCTTGGCCTCGATCAGCTTTTCGGTACCACGATGCAGAAGCCCGATGTGCGGATCGACCCGCTCCACCACCTCGCCATCGAGCTCGAGCACAAGCCGGAGCACGCCGTGCGCTGCCGGATGCTGCGGGCCGAAGTTGATGTTGAACGGACGGATCTCGGTCTCAGCCATTGGCTCTCACTCGGAATTTCCGGCGCTGTAAGACGTCATCGCCTGTGCGCCGCTGAGCTTCTCGGTATCGTTGGCGAAGTCATAGAAGGACGGCTTGTCCTCGATGAAGATCTGCCGGGTGAACGTGAACCCCGCCGGATCATCGAGCGACCCCGCCGTAAATGTATAGCGGTCCTCGCCGGCCACCTTCCAGAACAGAACCGAGCCGCAGCGCGTGCAGAACCCGCGCTCGCCGGTCTCCGACGACGGGTACACGCCGACGAATTCCCGCCCCTCGATGTCGGGCGCGCCATCGACGTCGAAATACATGAGCGGCCCGCCGGTCCACCGGCGGCACATGCCGCAATGGCAGGCGTGCACCTCGTGCGTCGCAGCCTTCGCCCGGTAGCTGACGGCGCCGCACAGGCAGTGTCCCGAGACGTCGTAGGCGCCCGCCATGCTCACGCCTCCGCGCCGCAAGCCGCGATAGGCGCGGCGCCCGCACGCTTGGCCTTGTCGTTTACGCGCGACACGAACCGGTCCCACGGCACCACCATGCGATCATGGCTCCCGGCGCCGATCACCTCGACGCCATCGTGCGCCGTGACGCTGAAGCCGACCCGGCGCCCGTTGACGCTCGTGCACTCCGCATCGACCGTCACCGTCTGCCCCGGCACCGTCGCCGCGCTGTGCGACACGTTGATGTGGATGCCGAGCGACCCCTCGCCGGCATCGAGATGCGGCTTCAGTACCTCGAGGCAGCACCACTCCATGAGCCCGACCATGAAGCCGGTCGCGAACACGGTCGGCATCGCCTGGAAATCGGGCGACTCCGGATAGAGATTCGGCACGGTCTTCTGCAACGGCACCTTGAACACGAGCCGGGCGCGGTCGCCGACCTTGAGCGTGCCCTTCATGATGCCTTCTCGTCGCCCGGCAGCGGATAGTGCGCGCCTTCCCACGGGCTCTCGAAGTCGAACGAGCGGAACTCCTGCACGAGCTTCACCGGCTCGTAGACGACGCGCTTGGCCTCGTCGTCATAGCGCACCTCGACATATCCCGTGAGCGGGAAGTCCTTGCGCAGCGGATAGCCCTGGAAGCCGTAGTCGGTGAGCAGGCGGCGGAGGTCCGGATGCCCGGAGAACAGGATGCCGTACATGTCGTAGGCCTCCCGCTCGTACCAGTTCGCCGCCGGGAACACGTCGATGACGCTCGGCACCGGCGTGTCCTCGTCCGTGGCAAGCTTGACGCGCACGCGCTGATTGAGGCGCGGCGACAGCAGATGGTAGACGACGTCGAACCGCTCCGCGCGCATCGGCCAATCGACGCCGCAGATGTCAATCAGCACCTCGAACCGGCACGCCGGATCGGTTTTGAGAAACATCAGCACGTCGACGATCCGCGCTGCCTCGACTGTGACCGTCAGCTCGCCGACGGCGATCCGCTTGTCGAGGATGGCCGCGCCGAGCTTCTCCGTGATGTGCGTTTCGAGGTCGGTCAGCATGTCGGGTTATCTCTCGATCGTGCCCGTGCGGCGAATCTTACGTTGCAGCAGCAGCACGCCGTAGACGAGCGCCTCCGCCGTCGGCGGACAGCCGGGCACATAGACGTCGACCGGAACGATGCGGTCGCAGCCGCGCACGACGGCGTAAGAATAATGGTAGTAGCCGCCCCCGTTGGCGCACGAGCCCATCGAGATCACGTAGCGCGGCTCCGGCATCTGGTCGTAGACCTTGCGCAGCGCGGGCGCCATCTTGTTGGTCAGTGTGCCGGCGACGATCATCACGTCCGACTGGCGCGGCGAGGCCCGCGGCGCAAATCCGAACCGTTCGAGATCGTAGCGCGGCATCGAGGCCTGCATCATCTCGACCGCGCAGCAGGCGAGCCCGAACGTCATCCACATCAGCGAGCCCGTACGCGCCCAGTTGATGAGGTCGTCGGTCGAGGTGACGAGGAAACCCTTGTCGCCAAGCTCGTTCGAGAGATCCGTGAAGAAGGGATCATCCGGCTTGACGAGCTTGCTCCCAGAACCGCCTGTGGCGCCTTCCTTGGCCGTGTCGAAGCTGAACTCTGGTGGAACGATCAATCCCATTCCAAGGCTCCCGTCTTCCACTCGTAGATAAAGCCCACCGTGAGCACACCGAGGAACAGCATCATCGACCAGAACCCGAGCGTGCCGATGTCGCCGAACGCCACCGCCCACGGGAACAGGAACGCGATCTCGAGGTCGAAGATGATGAACAGGATCGACACCAGGTAGAACCGCACGTCGAATTTCATGCGCGCGTCGTCGAAGGCGTTGAAGCCGCACTCGTAGGCCGAGACCTTCTCGGAGTCGGGGTTGCGGTAGGCGACCAGGAACGGTGCCACCATAAGCGCCGCACCGATGGCGAGCGCCACGCCGATGAACACGGCAAGCGGCAGATAGTCGGTCAGGAGATCGGTCATCAGGTGCCGTCCTTCTGGAGTTCGGACGCCGGGTATCACGGCGCCTATCGCACCGCAAAATCACCCTGTGGTGTTAACCTATTGCCCCCCTTGAGCGCAACATCTACCGAGGTCCAATCCCGGTGTACCGGAGACCCGAATTCGCACCTACGCGCTAGACTTAGACGATAAGCGTCTCGCGAAGGCCGGAGCCAGGAAATCGACCGTCAGGTCAAGTCCACAGCTTAGCCTGGGCTGACAAAGTCCAGGCTCGGGGCGCGCCCGCCCCCGCGCAAGTGCGCCGGCCGTCCAAAGAGCACAAGGGCTCTTGAACGATGCTTCCCTCAGCTTGTGTCAGCGGAAAAAGGCGCGAAGCGCCCGGGAGCAAGGCGACCCGCGGCAAGTGCCGCGGCCATCCACAGAGCACAACGGCCCTCGAACGATGCTTCCCTCAGCTTGTGTCAGCAGAAAAAATGGCGCGAGAGACGGGACTTGAACCCGCGGCCTCCGCCGTGACAGGGCGGCGCTCTAACCAACTGAGCTACTCCCGCAATCCGCCGTTTCGGCGCCCTGGGCAGCCGGAAACGCAAAAGCGAAGCGTCGAAATACGTGTTCGCGGCCCCCAAGTCAAGCGACGCGAAAAAGAGCCGCAAGGCGGCAGGTGAAGGAGCATCTACAGGGCCTTATCGGCCCCGTCTTGCCCCTGCCCGGACCCCGTAGCCTCTGGGCCAATTCCAAGCCGGCAGACGGTCTGTCATGCCGGAGGCATGCGACGCATGAAATCGCGCTTGCCGATCTCGAGCCCGTTGTGCCGCAGGATGCCGTAGGCCGTGGCACAGTGGAAATAGAAGTTCGGCAGCGCAAAGTGCAGAAGATACTCACGGCCGGTGAAATTGAGCTCCCGGGGCCCGGCCTTGATCGTGAACGCCTTGTCGGCGGCCGCCTCCATGGGCTCGGCTTTGGCCTCATCCAGCACCTCAAGCGTCTCGGCAATACGCCGTTTGAGGTCCGAGAACGTCTTCTCGCTATCGTCGTGAACCGGCGGCGTGAGCCCCGCCAGCCGCCCCACGCTGAGCTTGGCGAAGTCGCAAGCCGACTGCACCTGCTTCTTGAACGTGTACATGTCCGGATAAAGCCGCGCCAGGAGCAGCGCGTCGGGATCGATCTTGCGCTGCTCCGCGTACGCCGCGGCCTTGTCGAGGATCGCATCCAGCGCCTCGAGATGCTTGCGGAACGAAGGCACCGCGGTCTCATACATCG
Organism: uncultured Hyphomicrobium sp.; assembly: GCA_964508485.1. Lineage (GTDB taxonomy): Bacteria > Pseudomonadota > Alphaproteobacteria > Rhizobiales > Hyphomicrobiaceae > Hyphomicrobium_C. The sequence continues at coordinate 4,452 of CAZDUD010000047.1, forward strand.
TAAGGGACATCGGGCTATCGCTCCTGCGCTGTTTGATCGATCTAGATGCCGGCGGGCTTAGTTGCCACAGGGCCCCCCAGCCACGCCAGTGAAATGGCTACGCGATGCAGCAACAGCAAGCCCGCAAACGACACGGCGTTGATCTTTAGGACATGCCAGACGATCTCACCGGAGAACGCATAGTCCGAGCCGCCCAGCGCAAACGAGGCCGCGTAAAGCGTCGCCTGGTACGCAACGAACGCAGCCACGAACGCCAGCACCAGCGAAGCCACCGGCGCCTTGCCGGCCTCGACGATGGACCGCGCTGCGCCGTATCCGGCAATCGACCCTAGACCGATGGCAGCGCCCCACGCATAGGTGCTCGCGGTATGCGGATAGTCGAGGAACCCGAAGCCGATGGCCTGGTTGGCAGCCCAGGCGACGACGACCAGCACAAGGCCGGAGACCCGGTCCATCTTCGCCGCGGCCAGTCCGGCGATGGCGGCGAAGGGCGCGGCACAGGCAAAGACCGTGCTTCCGCCAACACAAAGCGTGGCAATCAGCGCGATCCAAAGAGTTGTGGCAGCGACGGGCGCGAACAGGTTGCCGTCGCGGGAATTTGCAGTCGGTGTCATGTGGACCTCCTCAATCGAAGTGGGTTCATTTGAAATAGAATGGGATGGCGAACCGGAGCCCCGCCCCTGGCGGCGGCACGGGGAAAGGTCCGGCCCCGCGAACGGCGGCAAGCACGCTGCGATCCAGACCGGGATTGCCGGACGACCGCGCGATGCTAGCGAAACTCATGCCGCCGGAGCGTGTCACACCGAACGCGATCACCACGGTCCCGCGTCGCCCTCCTCCGGCGGGCTTCCGCGACGCGACGCGCGCGCGCACGAGCGCAGCATAGTTGATGGCCGAGCCGGCGCTCGCGGATGTCCTGCCCGTCGAGGCCGAAGATCCCTTCGCAGCCCGCGAGGATACGCCGCCCTTTTTCTTGGCATCGCTATCGGCTTTACGGGTGTCGGTCGGATCGGTGAGCTTCGCGGTCTTGACCGGCTTCTTGCGCTCTTTCCTTTCGGACGAAGGCATCTCATTGGGTTTGGCGTCGGGCCGCTCGACGCCTGACGATGCATCGGTCTCCAAGGCACCCTTCAGAACCTCGATGCCTTCCGGCGTCTCGGACACGGATGCTTCTTTGACCTCGACCTGCTCTATCGGCTCGACGGCCTCCAGTTCGGGCACGGCCTTGGCACGTGCCGCGGCACTTTCCGTCGTCGCGCCCGAAGAAGCCTGAACGGATTCGAGCGAGGCCGTGGCACTGGTCGCCGCCGCAGTCTCGACAGCTTCGAGCACCTCCGTCTCCAGAAACTCGATGCTGACCGCTTGCGTCGGCGCCGTGATCGCGCCGGGACGGTCCTCGATCCAGTAGAACGCCGCCGCAAGCACGCTACCGTGAAGCAGCACGGAAAAGAGAGCGCTCGCGATGGTGGCCGCGACACGCGAGACCCCGTGACGGCCGCCAGGGTCCGCCATCGCCGGATAATCCCCGCTGCTTCCGGGCGCTGCTGCTATGCCCTCGTCGTGCAAAATACGCCGCTCTCCGCGTTTACAGTAGGAACAAGGAAGCACGGGACGTGATCATGATGCAGCATGCACAACGTCGCCGGGCCTCCTTGCCCATCCATGGTTTCAGTCGCTGGGCAGCACCATCGTCACGCCGCCATAGACCGACAGCCCAGGCGTCGCAAAGTTGGTCACCGTTTCGTACTCCTCGTCGAGCAGGTTCTCGCCGCGAACATACGCCTTCCAACCTGGAGAGAACTCATAGGCAGCCTTGGCGCTCAGCAGGAAATAGTCGTCGAGCGCCGATCCGTTGCTGTCGATCGAGTCCTTGATGTACTTCGCCGTCACGTTGAGCTCGACCTTCTCCATCGGCACCACATCGACAGCGAATACGAAATCGTGCTTCGGCACACGCGGCAACCGCGAGCCATCCTCCATTTCCGTATCGGTATAGGTGTAGCTCGCGGAGAGTGCGAGGCCGTCCGTCACCAGGGCGACGCCCGTCAGCTCCACACCGCTGCGCTGCGTGACGCCGGGTACGTTGACGAGGCAGCCTACCGGCAACGAGAAGCAATCGAAGTTGAACAGGATCAGGTTGTCCGTATCGAGCTCGAAGTAGGTGGCGCCCAGCCGGAGCTTGCCGTTGAGGAAGCCCTGCTCGACACCCGCGTCCCAACTCTCGCTTTCCTCAGGCTGCAGGTCCGGGTTGCCGTAGTTGGCGACGAAGGAGTATTCGCCAAAAAGCTCGTCCAAGCTGGGAGCACGGAAGCCGGTGCCGCGGCTGGCATGGAATTTCGTCTCCGTGCCGGGCACGAGATAGGCCGCCGTCAAGCGATACGTGTCGAACTCTCCAAACGCGCTGTGATCGTCGATGCGGCCGCCACCCGTGAGCACGAGCCCATCGATCGGCTCCATCATGAGCTGCGCATAGACACCGCTCACGTTTGCCGATTTCCGCGACGACAATCCGGCATTGTCGGCACCCGTCTCCTCCCAGTCCGCACCGGCGAGCAGAGAGAGGTGCTCGTTGAACGTAAATACGCCTTTGTATTCGCCCTTGAGACGGTCGCCCTCGAACCAGCTGGCGTTGCTGCCGTGGATGTCGCGCTCGACCTTCATGCCCTGAAACGCGAACGTGTTCTGGAACGCGCCATCGAGCAGCGAGAACTCGGTCCCCACCCGGCCGGCATGCTGCACGGTATCGGTATAGTCATCGTTGTCGGCGGGCGTGAAGCTGTCGTCGAACTCGTTCCTCGCATCGAGCGTGCGCGCCGCGAAGAACACCTTCATCGACGGAGACAGGAAGTACTCGCCACGTCCCGAGAACGTGAGGTTCTTGTAGCCGTCGTCCTCCGTTCCCACTCGGATCGACGAGAAGCCGTCCGTGTCGATGCCCTGCGCCGAGAACGAGATGTTGCTGCCGTCGGTCGCGGCGTATCCGGCCGTATAGGCGCCACGGAATGTGTTGTAGGCACCGTACTCGCCGCCGCCGCTCTGCGAGAAGCCGGGCTTCGTCGCAGCCTTGGTCTCGATGCTGATGACGCCGGCCACCGCGTCGCCGCCGTAAAGCGTGCTTTGCGAGCCCTTCAGCAACTCGATCCGCGAGACGTCACCGACGAGCAGATGCTCGAACGCGGTCTGCGTGGTCGTTGCCGACGGATCGCTGAGATCCATGCCGTCGACCAGCACCTTGACGTAGGACCCGTTTGCACCACGGAGGCTGATCGAGGTCGTCGATCCCGGTGCACCATTCTGGGTGAAGTTCACGCCCGGAAGCTGCTCCAGGTAGTCCTTCACGAAGGTCTTCGACTGCTTCTCGAGATCCTTCTCCGTCAGCACCTCGACCGTCGATCCAACCTTGGCTGCGTCGGTCGGCGTGCGGTTCGCGGAGTAGATCGTAATCCCCTCGAGCACGGTCGTCCCCGCGTCCTGCGCGAGCGCACCGCTGGCAGCACCCGCCAGGACGAGACACGTCGATAGAAGAAGAAACGTTTTCGAAACGCGGCGATTTTGGTCTGAAACGCCAATAAGATAGGACAAAGGTTCCCCCGTCACGGAATGATGGACGGAAGCCTCGGCAGGTGCGGCCAGTACGGGATCGCCTTGCTTACGCGCAATGCCGGCGCCGCGGACCCCGCGCCACCATGCAATGCCCGCAGCTGCGAGCCCATTTACGTCGTTGTCAGTGGGTGAGTGAAACCCCGGCCATGCCTGACGTTGCTCCCAATCGGTTGCACATCAGCCGCCACTACGGGTAACCGTTCCACCGAGCGCACCGCACGGAGGATGGGCGACTCGTGCCGGCAGGTCTCCTGGCTCACGGCTCAAGCGTCTCTCTCCAGCCTTCCCGGCGCTCCAAGCGGGGCGTCAGTGGCGTCGTTGGAGAGGACTTGCCGCTAACAGTTGCGGGCGCAGCCACGGACTTGGCGCTATTCGCGCCGCACCGTGTTCCCTCTTCGTCATCCACCCGCTCGCGCGAATGGCAACACCGTCACGCCTTTAATCCGCCCCATCGGCGCCGCGGTGTCAACGCAAATCATTGTCGCGCGTCGCAGCCCATCACCGCCGACACCCTTCTGCAACACCGGATCGGCAATTTGGCGCCGCATCGTCAACGGCAAAGCAGCTGTCGAACGTCTCACGTCAACCGGGTCAAGCCCAATACAAGCGCAATGCGAGCGTCAGCTCGCCTCTTTGGTGGTTTGATCATGCGTGTACTGCCACAGGCCCATCGGGGTGTACCCGAACTTTTTCTTGAACACCCTGCTGAAATGAGCCGTGTCGCTGAACCCCCATTGGAAGGCGACATCCTTTACGATGCACCGGGCCTCGCTGCGCGCAGCAAGCGCGTCGCGGCAGCGCTCGAGCCGCCGGTCCATGATCCAACGCGACACGCTGCAGCCGAGCGCCGAGAAGAGCGTGTGGACGTAGCGCACCGAGATGCCATTGCCGTCTGCAATTTTCTTCACGCTGAGTTCCGGATCCTGAAGGTTCTCCAGAATGTAGCGCTGCACATGGCGGAGGTGACTCTTGGAGGCGCGCAACGTCGGCTGCTGCAGCCGCGTCGCGGCGGCCGCGCCGAGCTCGATGCTCGACCACTTCACGCCAAAGGCATCCTCATCCGATACCTTGTCGAACTCAAGCGCGATGGACTTCAGATGAGCGAAGAGCAAAGCGCCGATGCCGGACGACGCATCAAGCACACCGCCCCGGATCAGCAGACCCATCTGCATCCGGGACTCGAGCAGGGATTGGGGCAGCAGAAGCGTAACCTTTGAAAGCCCCGATTGATGAACTTCGAATTCCGTGGATTCGAAGCTGTTCCAGAAAACAAGAGAGCCGGGACCAACCTCCGTTGTTTTCGATCCGATCTTGAACCGTTCGCGTCCGCTGACGACGATCTGAATGCCGACGTAAACATCTCCGTCCTTGCCGATGTGGCGCAAACTCCGACGGCCACAGCACGGACCGCATTGGCATTCAATAAGTTTAATGTCGCCGAACATACGCTGCCGAATCTGGGCGCGAAAACCGCCTTCAACGGGTTTTGTAAGCTCCCAGCTCAGATAACAACTGCAGAGTGCGCGTTCCCAGGCCTGAGACTTGTTGTGGGGAACGGCATCCGTCGACCACCAATCGGCGGTAATAGTGCTCCCTGGCATTCCATTCTCCCCGAAAGTATTATGAATTCTTCGTTGAAGGATACCATGTGCGGACAAATTGACACAAGCACGCTACACTTGTTGCACTGATATGGCGACCAAAGTCGAACAGTCAGCACGCGCCGCACCCAAAGGTGGTGCCCGGAGACTGATTTTCGCCCTGTGGACGCAGTTGTGCATTCGTAGACAGGAAATTCTGCGCTTTGAGACGCCCAATATCCGTCGGCGCACGTCGTTTCCAATATAGAGTTTATGCGACGTGGAGCTTGCGAGTGGATGCAACGTGACGTTGGGGAGATCCGCTCGCGGAGCATATTTTGTGTGCGCTTTTTTAGCGTCGTATTTCCGGGTTCATTCCCCGCCACGGCGTGTCTGGCGGGCGAGCTATTTTTGTTTCGAACGAGAAAGACAGCATTCTCTCTATTGTAACCGCGAAGTCTCTTGAGAAGCTGCGCGCGTTTCCTGCTGGAACGCGCCCGCGAGGGCTTTTTATTTCCCGGAATGGAGAGGAACTCGACGTTTGCGCCAGCGATGCCGACGCTACAAAGCCAGCGCTTTTTCTCGGGAACCTTCCATCGGGAAGCGACCCCGAGCAGTTCGCAGCATCGCCGGACGAAAAGCGGATTCACATCGCTCACGAGGATGATGCTCGCTTGAGCGTGGTTG
>CAZDUD010000047.1:10331-26272 GCA_964508485.1 uncultured Hyphomicrobium sp.
CTCTTTCGCTCCCTGATTAAGAGATCCCCTGGTACGCCCGGCCGTCGGTGAAGCGGACGCGGCGTTACGGCTGACCGAGCTCGCGGAGGTTTGCGTAGAATTTCAGCGAATCCGGATTTGCCAGCGCTTCCTTGTTCTCGACCGCCTGCCCCGTGATGACGTTGCGCACCGCAAGCTCCGCGAGCTTCCCCGAGCGTGTGCGCGGAATGTCCGGCACAGCGATGATCTTGGCGGGCACATGCCGGGGCGAGCATCCGGTCCGGATCCGCACCGCGATCTCGCGCTTGAGCTCATCGTCCAACGTCACACCCGGTCTCAGCACGACAAACAGCACCACGCGGACATCGCCCGCCCAGTCCTGGCCGACGACTATGCTCTCCTGCACCTGGTCGATCTGCTCGACCTGCCGATAGATTTCCGCGGTCCCGATACGCACACCGCCCGGATTGAGAGTCGCATCAGACCGCCCGTGGATGATGATCCCGCCGTGCTCTGTCTTCTCCGCGAAGTCTCCGTGGTGCCACAGGCCGGGATACCGTGCGAAGTACGCATTGTGATACTTGCCCCCCGTGGCATCGTTCCAGAACCCCGTCGGCATCGAGGGGAACGGCTTGCGGCAGACGAGCTCCCCCTTCCCGCCGGCGAGCGAGCGTCCCGCCGCGTCGACGACATCGATGTCTATGCCGAGAGCCGCACCCTGGATTTCACCGCTCCATACCGGCTTCAGCGGATTGCCGATGACAAAGCACCCGCAAAGATCGGTACCGCCCGAGATGGAGGCCAGATGCACATCGCGCTTCACGTTGGCGTAGACGTAGTCGAAGCATTCCGGTGAGAGCGGAGAGCCCGTGGACAGGATGGACCGCAGCGCCGAAAGATCATGGGAGCGGGTGAGATCGATCTCGTTCTTCCTCAACGTATCGATGTATTTCGCCGAGGTCCCGAAGTGCGTGCACGCTTCCGCCGCCGCGTAGTCCCAAAGGACGTTCTCGTCCGGATAGAGCGGCGACCCATCGTAGAGCAGCAGCGTGGCACCGGCTCCGAGGCAGGACAAGACCCAATTCCACATCATCCAGCCCAGCGTCGTGAAATAGAACACGCGGTCGCCGGGCTTGATGTCGAGATGCAGGCGCTGCTCGGAAATATGCTTCAGCAGAACGCCGCCGGCCGAATGCACGATGCATTTGGGAATGCCGGTCGTACCCGAGGAAAAGAGCACATACAGCGGGTGCGAGAAGGCAAAGCGCTCGAACGTCGGCGTATCGCGGGTGTTTGCGGCTTGCAACTCGGGCCAGCTCGCGAGTTGGAGGGAGCGCTCGCCCGGCAACGCCACCGACGGCGGATCGTCGCTCGCAATGATCGGCACAACGACGACGTGCGTGAGGGTCGGCAACCGCTCCGCGATACGAGCCACCTTGTCACGAACATCTATGATCTTGCCCCCGTACCGATACCCGTCGCAGACAACGAGCACGCGCGGCTCGATCTGAGCCAGGCGATCGACCGCGCCGTCGACGCCGAAGTCGGGAGAGCAGGATGACCACACCGCACCGATCGATGACGTTGCCAGCATGGCCGCAACGGCCGCGGGATGATTTGGAAGCAGCGCCGCGACCCGATCCGTCACCCCGACGCCCGCTGCCGTCAACCATCCCTGAAATCCCGCAACCTCCCGGCGCAGATCCCGCCAGCTCTGCCGCGATTTGACGCCGCCCTCGCTCCAGAACACGAGCGCATCTCCGGAGCGTGAGTGCGCCAGGATGTTCTCCGCATAGTTGAGACGCGCTTCGGGAAAGAACTGGGCACCCGGCATCAGGTCGCCATCGACGAGATAGGGAAGACGCCCCTTGTCTCCGATCACACCCGCATAGTCCCACAGATCGGACCAAAAGGACTGCGGCGCGCCGATCGAGTACCGATAGAGGTCGTCGTAGCCGAAAAAAGGAGGCTCACCGTTTCTGTCCCTCACGAAACCGATGAACGAGCTCAAAACCGAAGCATCGATCCGATCCGGATCCGGGCGCCAAAGCGGTCTAGTCATGGTTCTGTGTATGTCCCGTATACGTATGATCACGAGGTCGAATCCGACCGCCAGCATCTGAAGAACGCCAACCGGCAACGTTAATGCTGCCGGGGGCGCTGACACTGCCGGGATGGCAAAGCACGCTAGGCCGCGTCAAGAAGCATCGACTGACGGGCAGTGCACCGTGATATGGACCACCGAGCAACGCCACGACGCGCGGCGGGAGAGCATCCTGCGTGAGCGACCCTGCACACCAAGCCACGAACGCTGACAAACGACAATGGCGCTCGCGAGAGCAGAGCGAACCCAGGAGCACGTCCAGGGCTAACTCGTTCGAAGCATGCACTACAAGACACGCAATGCAGCGCTCTAGAACATGCTTGCGGTCATACATCTCCCTATCATCGAGCCTGCAAGGGTGCCTCTAGCTATTGCACGAATAGAAACGCTCGCTGCAAGAACGCTAATGACAACAAATTCGGAGGAAACATTCGGCTATGACATCAGGGCGAAAAAAACTATCCGCCAGTCTGCTGGCATTAGCGTGGATATCAATATCGGGATCGATCCACGCGGCAGAACGAAATATAGACGATAAGGCAATAAACGACATAGGCAATACCGCCGAGTGGCTGGCATACGGCCATACGCACGACGAACAACGCTTCAGCCCGCTCAATGACATCAACGCCGAAAACATCAGCAAGTTGGGCGTCGATTGGTATATGGACCTCCCTAACGACACGGGGCTTGTGTCGACGCCGCTGGTAGTCGACGGCGTCATGTACTTTACCGGCACGATGAATGTTATTCGCGCTGTGGATGCACGGACCGGCAAGCTGATTTGGGAGTACGATCCGGAAGTATACAAGGTCCTCGAGGGCCAGCAGCAGGTGATGTGGAAAGACAGCCGCGGCATTTCCACTTACGGAGACAAAATATTTGCTGCGACATGGGATGGCCGCCTCATCGCCATAGACAGAAAGACCGGAAAACTAGTTTGGGAAACAAGAACGTTTCCACTTGGCTCAGGCCTGCACATCAACGGCCATCCCAAAGCGTTTAAAGGCAAGGTTCTGATTGGAAACGGCGGCACGGAGGTGAGTCCCAACCGGGCCTATGTAACAGCATATGACGCTGAAACCGGAAAACAGGCTTGGCGTTTTCACATTGTTCCCGGCAATCCTGCGGACGGCTTTGAAAGCCCTGCGCAAGAAATGGCCGCCAAAACGTGGACCGGGGAATGGTGGAAGCGCGGCGGTGGCGGCAACGTATGGCATGGGCTCACCTACGATGAGGAATTCAACACTGTCTACATCGGAACCGGCAACGGCTCGCCATGGAACAGAAAGCTCCGCAGCCCTGACGGCGGTGACAACCTGTTTCTCTGCTCCATCGTCGCCCTGGACGCGGATACCGGGGAATACAAATGGCACTACCAGACTACTCCTGGGGAATCATGGGACTTCAATTCCACCATGGATATCGTGCTGGCCGACATCGAGATCGATAACAAGCCGATCAAAGCACTGCTTCATGCGCCGAAGAATGGGTTTTTCTACGTAATCAATCGCGAAACCGGCAAGCTTGTTTCGGCGGAACCGTTCGCGGATGTAAACTGGGCAACTCATATTGACCTGAAAACCGGCCGCCCGGTCGAACGCGAAGGTTCGCGTTATGAGGACGGCAGCGAGCTTGTTTATCCGACGCCATGGGGCGCCCACTCGTGGCACGCCATGTCTTACAATCCGAACGCCGGACTCGTTTATCTTCCTACACAGAACTTGCAGTCTGTCTTCGACGATACGTCGGTGCCGAAAGACTGGAAGCTGGAAAAATACAGTCTTGGTACGGGTGTGGGCTTCACCATGGAGAAGATCCCAAACCGGTCATGGGGAACGCTGCAGGCATGGGATCCGGTCAAGAAAAAAGCCGTGTGGAAAGTCGAACAGGATTTTCCCTGGGGTGCGGGAACACTGACAACAGCTGGAAATCTGGTTTTTCAGGGCGAGCCAACCGGTCTCTTCAAAGCGTATGACGCAAAGACGGGAAGCCTGCTTTGGAAATATGATGCAGGTCTCGGCATCTCTGCTCCGGCAATTACCTACAAGCTTGATGGCAAACAAATGATATCGCTTCTTGTCGGGTTTGGCGGCGGCTGGTCCTCAAATCTGACAGGCGTAGCCGACAAGTATGGCTGGTCCTACGGAGCACAGACGCGCCGTCTCATTACGTTCTCGCTGGAGGGCAAGGTGAACGTTCCTAAGCAGCCCGGAGGAGTCTTCGCTCAACCACTAGTAGACGAAGAGTTTAAGGTGGATGATGCGCAAGCAGATGCCGGTGCAGCTGTTTATGGCGGCAAAACGTGCGTCCTCTGTCACGGCGCTGGCGCCGTCGCAGCGGCAATGGCACCGGATTTGCGCGCATCGCCTGCGGTCCTGGACAAGGACGGATTCAAGAGCATTGTTCACGATGGCGCACGTCTTAAAAACGGCATGCCCGCATTTCCGAAATTGACGGATGAAGAGTTGAACTCCTTGAGGCACTACCTTCGCAGGGAGGCGCGTAAGGCTATACATACCGACTGAGGTTTAGGCCCTCTGTCGTTCAAAGGCATTCGGACCAAACTGCAGGGAAGGGAGGCGGAATCGCCTCCCTTTTCTTTTGTAGGCAGGTTTGGTAGATCGCCGCGCTGCACGTGCGCTGGAGACGATCTTGCTGGCAGCTCGAAGCATAGGCCGCCCCGGATGCTGGCCCAGCGCCGGGGCCAGATTCTAACCTATTCTTTGCGCGCCATCGGCGCCCCAGTTGCAGAACTTCCGGGGCGTTCGAGTCAACCTGATGTTTCAGGCTTCGCATCCAAAAATATTCTGACAGCGCAATGGCTCATTCTGAGCGTGCACAAAACTGTTGCTCTGGTGTTTCAGCATAATTGCCACGCGTTTCAGTGCACTTATGGACAGGCGTCTTCAGTTGCAGGAAATGAGCGCCTCTTTAGCCTTCCCCCATCGACGCTTTTCGCGCATCGACAGCGAACGCAAAGAAGGGGCAAAGGACAATGTCCGGGAGAAGCAAACTAAAAAGTACGGCGCTAAGTGCAGTGTGCGGTTGCGCGTTGAGTTGTATGTTGCCTATCGGCTCGGATACCCGGGCCGCCGATCTTGGAAGCAATTGTTGCGCAGATCTCGAGGAGCGCATTGCGGAGCTCGAGGCGACAACGGCGCGAAAAGGGAATCGCAAGGTTTCGTTGAATGTCTCGGGCTGGGTCAATAATCAGATCATGACCTGGGACGACGGGAACGAGCGCAATACCTACATCGTAGACCAGCTTCCGGACCTTGCCTCGCGCATCGGCTTCAACGGCTCGGCTCAGGTTACTCCGGACACCAAGGCCGGCTATCAGCTGACGCTGGCGCTCGACTTCGCGGACGCCTACTTGAGCGACCAGGACGATCCGAGCGTTGGCACGGGGCCGTTCCTGATCCACAGCTACTGGTACCTCGAGAACAAGGACCTCGGTAAGGTGAGCGTCGGGTTCCTTCAGCACGCATCCGACAACCCGACGTTCGATATCGACCGGTCCGGCACGATCTTCCCGTCCAACCAGGTCCTGTTCGACGGCTCATCCATGTTCCTGCGCCCCGTCGGCGGCAACGGCGCCGGATACTCGACGTCGCGCTGGCGCGACTTCGCGTTCTGCGAATCGGTGCAGCTCGGAATCATGCTTGATTGCTCGGGCGATCGCCGCAATGCCGTTCGCTACGACACGCCGACCTGGAACGGGCTCACGTTGTCGACCTCCTGGGGAGAGGACGACTTCTGGGACGTGAAGGCCGTTTGGAACACCGAGTTCTCCGGCTTCCAGTTGGGTCTCAGCGGCTCGTACACGACGTCGAACGACAAGAACGCCCATGGACCAGCCGACTTGTGGCAGGCCGGCCTCTACGTCAAGCACCTGCCCACGGGTCTCTTTGCCCTCTTCGCCTACAACGACGAAGAGGCGGACCTTGCCGGCAAGCCCGACGGCCATTCCTGGTACCTCAAGGCTGGCCTTGCGCAGAAATGGTTCCCGCTTGGCACGACGTACATCTACGGCGACGGCGCGCAGGGTCTGGATCAGTATGGCGGTTTCACCAGCGGCAGCGGTCAGCTCTGCGCGGCCTTCGACGGTGTCGGCGGCAACATCGATGGAGCGTGCGCGAACAATGCCGACACGGCGGTGAACATCACCGATTCAACGTTCACGCGTTGGGGCGTTATCCTGCAGCAGGATATCGACGCCGCCGCGATGACGGTCTGGCTCAAGTACTACAAGTACGAGCTGGAAGCCGACTTCTTCGACACGAAGACGAGCCTGAGCGGCAAGCAGGACTTCCATGATCTCGACATGGTGACGTTCGGCGCCGCCATTTTCTTCTGACGGGCCGTAGAGATGGGTTTGCCACCGGTGAGGCAAGCCCTGCTAGAGGTGATCGATCGTACCTTCTCCTGTCGGGCACTCTCTGGTGAACTGGGGTCGGCGCACAACCTGCGCCGACCCTATTTGCTTCTTGAAAGAGCGCGGCACGACCGCTAGTCGCCACGTGCGATACCCACGCGCGCCAAACACGAGACCGAACCTGCGGATAGGTAGTATGCTGTTGCCGATCTTCCTGATCTTCCTTTGCGGCTATACGCTTTCGCAGTTCTACCGCTCGTTCCTAGCCGTCCTCGCGCCCGAGCTCGCCAACGAGTTTGCGTTGTCGGCGGCCGACCTCGGCAACATGTCCGCCGCCTGGTTCACGACCTTCGCCCTGATGCAGCTGCCGATCGGCTTGGCATTCGACCGGCTTGGTCCGCGCCGGTGCGTCGCCGCCCTGATGCTCGTCGGCGCGCTCGGCGCTGTCGTCTTCGCCTTCGCACAATCCGGACGCGATCTCATCCTCGCCATGGCTTTGATCGGCATCGGATGCGCACCGGTCTATGTGGGCGCGCTTTTCATGTTCGGTCGGGTCTATCCGGCGCGCCACTTCGCCCTCCTGTCCTCATGGATGATCGGCATAGGATCGGCCGGCAACCTCCTGGGCGCAACGCCCCTCGCCGTTGCGGCGCAAACGTTCGGCTGGCGATCGGTATTTCTCGCGCTCGCGCTTGCAACCATTCTTATCGCCGCACTCGTGGCGACGTGCCTCACCGATCCGCCGCCTGCCACGAAGGACGCCGCTGTCCAAGGACGTGGATGGATTGCCGAGCTCCGGGAGTTGCTCGCGCTTAAAGAGCTTTGGGTTTTCGTTCCCATGCTCACGGTGAGCTACGGGCTCGTCGCGGCGGAACGAGGCGTCTGGATGGGACCGTTCCTTGCGGATGTCTATGGACTGGATCTCACGGCGCGCGGCAATGCGGCGCTCCTCATGGGAGCGGCCATGTGCGTGGGCGCCATCGCATACGGCCCCCTCGATCAGTGGCTCAACGCGCGCAAGCCGATCGTCGTTGTCGGAAGTCTCGTGACTGCGACCGGCTTCCTCGCGCTCTGGCTCTGGCCGGCAGGGACATTGACGACAACGCTAGTCATGCTCGCCCTGATCGGCCTGGCCGGCCTCAACTGGGGCGTGCTCATGGCGCACGCCCGCTCCTTCTTTCCGGAGCATCTGTTGGGACGTGGCATCACGCTTGCCAACTTCCTCTGCATGGCCGGCGCCGGCTTCATCCAAGCTATCTCGGGCGCTCACGTAGACACGCTCAAAGCGAGTTCGAATGCCGAGATCGCTTACGCGTCGCTGCACCTCAAGTTCGGTCTCGTACTCCTGGCCGCTATCTCCCTCTATGCGCTTTCAACCGAAACGCCGCGCGGGATTCGGCGAGGCTGAGAGGGAATGTTGGGTCTCCCAATCACCTTTTGATTGCGTCAGCCCTTTTTGCCTCCACTGCCGCCAGCGTCGCAGCTACGGAAAGTGCACAGGGAACCGGTTGCGGCTTCTTGATCTCCACGCTCCCGGATACCTCCCGCGCCGGAAGCGGCGGGGTCGGCGTATCGGCTGCGCGCGACGACACGATGGCCGGCGACGGCGACGGAGCGGCCGTTGGATGCGGCGGCGGCACGGTCGCCTGCGGAGCTTCCTGCGTAGGAAACGGGCGCGCCGGTGCGGGTGGCGCGAAAGTGGGCTGAGGCCGCCTCTGAGCCACAGGCGAAGGCGTCACGGCGACGTGAGGGCGAGAAGAACCGGCCCCATCACCGGCCGAGGCCCGCGTGACACGCCGTTGCGAGAGAAATGCCCACAGGCACAGGATGAACGCCGCGCCGATCAGAACGAGCAGAATTGATGGCGTCGGACGAGATATGAGTTCGGACCACATTGTGTACCTCCCATTCGCGTCCTGTTTCTTGGCTGTTATGCGGACTGGCGTCCGGACGCTGACGCTTCCTTCAGGTGAAGGCGACCCTTGTCGCTGATGTAGACCTCCTCGAACCGGTCCATGAAACAGTGGATTGCGCCGTAGGCGCGGTGCCTGCCCACGATACCCTCAACGCTGAGCCGGTTGCGGAGGCAAAGCCCGATCAGAGCGGCCTGGGTTCGATTGCTGCACTCGAGTGCAATCAATATCGACGTGACGTAACCCTTGACCGTCGCCTCGGAGACACCGAGCACGCCGGCAATCTGTTTGTTCGGATAGCCGAAGGTCAGAAGCGATAGGACGCGCTTTTCGTGGTCTCCCATCGATCTGACACGATCGAGCAACTGACTGTTCATCATTACGGCATCAAGCGATCATGCGTGAGACGAAAGCAGAAAACCCGCGGGCAGCAAGGCCCGCGGGTTCACGCGCGAGATCAGCGGCCGGCCACGACCCTGTCTCTGAGCACGCCGCCGGGCTTCTTCATGCCCATCTTCTTCCGGAATTCGTCCGGAGAGATGATGTCACGTCCAAGAAGCCGGGCGATCTGGCTGAACTGGTACCAGGTGTCGATGTTCTTAGCGATCTTCTCGTCCTTGTGCGGATACCTCCAGACGGTATCCTCCATGCCGATGCGGACGTTGAGGCCGAGCAGCAGCGCGAAGGTCGCGAGATAGCTCGAGGCGCGGCCGGAAGCGCACACCACGATCTCGGAGTTCTCATCGATCTCCTTGATGCGGTTCACGTAGTGCATGAGCACTTCAACCATCGCCTTAGGGTTCTGCATGGGCGAGCCGCCGGGCAGCGCCGGCAAGACGACCCAGTAGTACGGAGGCTCGACGGCGCCCGTCTTGATCAGATAGCGATCCGCATTGTCGATATCGCCATCGCTATAGACTGCAATCTGCGGCTTGACGTTGAGCTCCTGAAGGATGCGCGCCTTCTCGATCATCACATGCGGCGGCTTCGCGAACAGCGTATCGCCGCAGAAGGCTGCGACCGTGTTGATCGGCGTCTGATCGAACAGGCCGTCCTGCAGGCATTCAATCATCTTAGACCACTCGCCGGTCTGGAACGGCACCATGCATCCGCACACGAGCCGATCCGGATACTGCTTGCGGATCGGATCGATCACATAGTGAAAGAGCTTGGGATCCAACACGTTATGGCCGTCCTCACCCCGCACGTGGACATGGATGTTCGGGGCACCGGCTTCCGCGCAAGCGAGAGCCTGATCACGGATCTCGTCGGGGCTGGTCGGGTGGTTGGCGTTTCCGCGCTTGCTGTAGAACGCACCCGTGATCGTCTGCGTGATAAGAACCTTATCCGCGACCTTCCACTTGGGCTGCACCTCGAACCCGGATCCGTACACGGTGTGCACCGGATCGATGATCTCGGGAAGTCCGTAGGGTATCCAAACACACTGGAAGTCTTGCTTAAGACCGAGAGGATTTGGATCCTTTTTCCAGGCTTCGATATAGTCCCAGTTGACGTTGTCCTTTTTTATCCGTTCCTGCATGGCGAGTCCTCCAGGGCCTTGTTATTTGCGCGAGCCATTCATGGGGGTATGCCCCTGGAGGCAACTTAACAAAGGGGACTGCAACCATCGTTGTCTGACTGCGCACCACCCGTTGCGCGAGGGCGAACAGAGACGGTAATTGCATTTTCAGCGGCGCTTTTGTTCGCGCGAGGCAAATTCCCGAAGTTCGTGGCAACCAAGGGCGACGACGGGCTTCTCGCGCTCGACGACATCGCGGATGCCTACTGGACGCTGCACAAGCAGAAGAAAAGCGCCTTGACGCACGAGCTGGACTTGCGCCCGTTCAAGGAGCCGTTCCGATCGCTTGATGAAGGCTGGTGGGCGGTGAGAGGGTCGAACTCCCGACATCTTCGGTGTAAACGAAGCGCTCTACCACTGAGCTAACCGCCCGCTGCCCCCTCATAGCGGTCGCAGGCCGACGCTGCAAGGCGCCTAGTGCCCCCAACCGACGCGCCTAGTGCCCCAGCCGACGTCGAGGCATCGACCCACACATTTATGCGCTGAGCGTGCCGGCAGCCATAACGCCAACCGCAATCACACACAGCAAATCGAGAGCGGATTGATGCGAATGACGCCTCCTCGGCGTCAACTATGTTGCATCGGCGCCACCAGAGACGCCCGACAACTTGTTGCCCTCATCCAAATGAATGATGTGATCAGACGTATGATTGAATATTCAGGGAATATTGCGTTCACCAGTGCATTTTCCCGGGGAAGGGCATCTTGGCGAGTGACGATTTGAGATCCACGGATGCCCTCCTCGACCTCATTGGCAATATTTACGACGCAGCGATCGAACCCGCGCAATGGCCTGCAACGTGCGAACGCCTGGCGCGGATCGTAGATGGCGCGCAAACAGCCATCGCGCTCCATGATACGGTCACGCACCAGGTCTCCCTCAAGGCATCCTGGAACGTCGACCCCGCGCTCGAGGAGGTGATGAAGGCAAACTTCGCCGTCAACCCGCTCGTGCCGGCCATCTGGTACATGGATGTCGACGAGCCGTTCTCTGCCATGGGATTTCTAGGCGAGCAGGAATTCAGGGAGAGCAGCTTTTATCGAAACACAGTCGCGCCCTTCCGCATCGGCGACTCGGCGCTCGCCATCCTGGCCAAGTCGGTGCGGCAATTCGGCTCGATCTCGATACAGCGCTTGAACGACCAGCCACCATTCTCCGCTGCCGATCTGAACACACTCCGACTGCTGGCACCTCATGTGCGCCGCGCGGTGATGATTGCCGATCTTCTGGACGCGCGCACCCTTGAACGGAACATGCTGACCGCGGCGCTGGACCTCATGAACGCCGGCGTCGTGCTCACCGACGAAAGCGGTCGTATAGCCTTCGCCAATCAGGTCACGCTGAAATGGCTCGATGCCGGCCTTGCCCTGCGCCGCCGGGGTGATCAATTGAGCGCGTTCGACCTCGCGAGCGCGGACGATCTGAACCGGGCAATCGGGCACGCGGCAAGCGGCACCACAATCGACATTCCGCGTACCGGCATTGTCGTACCGATCAAGGGCAAGAGCGGCCGCGACCTCGCCGCTTGGGTGTTGCCGCTCGACGGCGGCCTGCGTCGCGAGCTCGCAGCAGATTTCGCCGCCCGTGTTGCGGTCTTCATCAGGGAGCTGGGAGATACCTCGCCGTTCCCGGCCGAGCTGTTCGTGCGCCGCTATGCGATCACACCGGCGGAAAGCCGCGTGATGATGCTGCTTGTACAGGGCATGACCGTTGCAGAGATTGCCGGTAACCTTGGCATTTCGCTACCGACCGCAAAAACCCACCTGGCGCACCTCTTCGACAAGACGGGCACCAGCCGTCAAGCTGATCTCATCCGTCTCGCCATGAGCGCCATTGCACCTGTCTCATGAGGGCTGATGGCACCGGAGCAACTGTCAGACGAAGCGCTGCTCGATCTGGTCGGTGAAATATACGATTGCGCCATTCAACCGAAGAAATGGCCGAGTGCATTGGAGCGCATCGCCAAACCGATCGACGGAACCCATGCCGCGATTGCCCTCCACAATCTGGCCAAGCAGAACTTCTCGCTCCAGGTCAATTGGAACGTTCCACCCGATTTCGAAAAATCGATGCACGAGCATCTGGCACTGAACCCCTTCGTTCCGGCGTCATGGTATGTCGATATCGAAACGCCCATTTCCGCGTTCCGCTTCTTCGGATTCGAGGAAGTCAAAAGAACACGCTGGTACAAGCTCACACACATCCCATTTGAACACGGCGACAGCGCGCTGGTTCTCCTCGCCAGATCGGCAAACCGTTTCGGATCTCCGTCCATACACCGTAGAAGCTGGCAGCCTCTATTCCAGGATGAGGAGCTTGCGTACCTGCGCATCATCGCACCGCATGTTCGCCGCGCCGTAATGATCTCCGACATGCTTGGCGAGCGTACGCTCGAGCGCGACATGCTGGCCGCCACGCTGGACCGCCTCGCGGTCGGGGTGATGTTGTTGGACGAAAGCGGCCGCGTTCTCCATGCAAACGAGGCTGCAAACGAGCTTCTCAACGACGCGAGCACGCTGGAGCGTAGCGAAGATCGGCTAACTGCAACTGACCCGATAGCCGCACGTGACCTCGCACAAGCCGTCGCCAGCGCCGCGAGAGGGACGACAATCGACACACCCCGGCCCGGCGCTGTTGTCTCCTTGAGAAGCAGAACCGGCGAGCACGACGCAGCCTGGGTGCTCCCTCTGGATAGCGGACTGCGCCGGGAGTTCGCCGCCCGCTTCTCCGCGAAGGTTGCTGTCTTCATCCCGAGCTCCGGCGACAGCACAGCCTTCCCGGCCGAGCTCTTCGTGAGGCGCTACGCCATCACACCGGCCGAATGCCGCGTGATGGTGCACCTGGTCCAAGGCATGACACCTGCCGAGGTTGCGGACACGCTCGGCATAACCCTTGCGACCGCCAAGACGCATCTCGCGCGTCTCTTCGAAAAGACAGGCACCAGTCGCCAATCTGATCTCGTGCGCCTCGCCATGAGCGCACTCGCGCCCACGAGCGGGCGTTGAAAAAGAAGACGCGCTGCGGAGGTCCGCAGCGCGTCCGAAAGCCTTCGATACGGGAGCGCTTAGTTGAGCGCGTCCTTGAGCCCTTTCGACGGGCTGAACTTGGGAACGCGCGAAGCCGGGATCTTGATCGTCGCGCCGGTCGCCGGGTTGCGGCCCTCGCGCGCCTTGCGCTTGGCGACCTTGAACGTCCCGAAATCGGGAATGCGCACTTCCTCGCCGGCCTTGAGCGAATTCCTGATGTGAGCCAGCGCGGCATCGACGGCGACCCCGGCCTTCTCCTTGGTGAGGTCGCATTCCTTGGCAACGGCGTCGATCAAATCTTTCTTGCTCATCTTTCCGTCCTCGTGACTGGAATAATTTTTGAGAGACCCAGGTTGGCTGGAAACCGCGCTGCTGGCGCGTGCCGATCGATCCGCCTATCGCGGGATCTCTTCATCGGCGGGAGTGTGGGCGACAAAAGCCCCTAATGACGGGCGCCGTCAAGGGGCAAAAAGCCCCTTTAAGCCTTAAAAATCGGGCTTTCCGCGCCCTCGGGTGTGCGCCTTATGACCACAATGGATACAATGCCTTAACCAAGAAAGGCCACCAAGGATTTCTCCTCGGAGGCCTTTCGATTTGAAAAATCACGGAAGGAAAAAGCTCAACGCGATGAACCGCCCTTTTGGCCGCGCAAATCTGCTCAATGGGCAGTCACGCGCGAGCCGGCTTCTTTGCCATCACCCGGAACCGCGGCCGTATCCTGAGGCTCTTCCCACTGGATCGCCTCGGGAACACGGACGAGCGCCGTCTTCACGACATCCTCCATGCGCGCCACCGGCACAAGCTCGAGCTTCGCCTTCACCTCGTCGGGGATCTCGGCGAGATCCTTGACGTTGTCCTCAGGGATCAGCACGGTCTTGATGCCGCCGCGCAGAGCCGCGAGGAGCTTCTCCTTCAAGCCGCCGATCGGCAGCACGCGACCGCGCAACGTGATCTCGCCCGTCATCGCCACGTCCTTACGGACGGCAATTCCGGTGAGCACCGAGATGATCGCCGTCGCCATCGCGACGCCGGCCGACGGACCGTCCTTCGGCGTAGCGCCTTCCGGCACGTGCACGTGGATGTCCCGCTTCTCGAACAGGCTCGGCGAAATACCGAACTCGACCGAGCGCGAGCGCACATAGGCGTTCGCGGCCTGGATGCTCTCCTTCATCACGTCGCGCAGGTTGCCCGTGACCGTCATCTTGCCCTTGCCGGGCATCATGACGCCTTCGATGGTCAAGAGCTCGCCGCCGACCTCGGTCCAGGCAAGACCCGTAACGATACCGACTTGATCCTCAAGCTCGGCCTCGCCGTAGCGGTACTTCGGCACGCCAAGATACTCATGAACGTTCTCGGACGTAACCTTGACGGTCTTCTTCTCGGGCGATGTCAGGATCTCCTTCACCGCCTTCCGCGCAAGCTTTGCGACCTCACGCTCGAGCGAGCGCACGCCGGCTTCCCGCGTATAGCGGCGAATGATCTCGAGCAACGCGCTGTCCTCGACCACCCACTCGCCGGCCTCGAGCCCGTGCGCCTGCTGCTGCTCGGTGAGCAGATGGCGCTTGGCGATCTCGACCTTCTCGTCCTCCGTGTAGCCCGCGAGCCGGATGATCTCCATGCGGTCCATGAGGGCCGGCGGAATGTTGAGCGTGTTCGCCGTGGTGACGAACATTACGTTCGAGAGATCGTAGTCGACCTCAAGGTAATGGTCGTTGAACGTCGCGTTCTGCTCCGGGTCGAGCACCTCGAGCAGAGCCGCCGCGGGATCGCCGCGGAAGTCCTGGCCCATCTTGTCGATCTCGTCGAGCAGGAACAGCGGATTGGTCCGCTTCGCCTTCTTCATCGACTGGATCACCTTGCCCGGCATGGAGCCGATGTAGGTGCGCCGATGGCCGCGGATCTCCGCTTCGTCGCGCACACCGCCGAGGCTCATGCGCACGAACTCGCGACCCGTCGCATTGGCGATCGACTTGCCGAGCGAGGTCTTGCCCACGCCGGGCGGTCCGACGAGGCAGAGGATCGGCCCCTTGAGCTTGTTGGTGCGTGCCTGCACCGCGAGATACTCGAGGATGCGCTCCTTGACCTTCTCGAGTCCATAGTGCTCGGCGTCGAGCACCTGCTGCGCCTCATCAAGGTCCTTCTTGACCTTGCCCTTGATCCCCCACGGGATCGAAAGCAGCCAGTCGAGGTAGTTGCGCACCACCGTCGCCTCGGCCGACATCGGGCTCATCTGCTTGAGCTTCTTGAGCTCCGCAGTAGCCTTGTCTTTGGCCTCCTTCGACAGCTTGGTGTTGTCGATCTTCTCCTCGAACTCCGCGATGTCGTCGCGCTCTTCTGTGTCTCCGAGCTCCTTCTGAATGGCCTTCATCTGCTCATTCAGATAGTACTCGCGCTGCGTCTTCTCCATCTGGCGCTTCACGCGCGAACGGATCTTCCGCTCCACCTGCAGCACGGAGATCTCGCTCTCCATGAGCGTGTAGACCTTCTCGAGCCGGTCGGAGACGACCGTGGTCTCGAGCACGTCCTGCTTGTCCGCTATCTTGACCGCAAGGTGCGAGGCGATGGTGTCGGCAAGCTTCGAGTAATCCTCGATCTGCGCGACGGTACCAAGCACCTCAGGCGAGATCTTCTTGTTGAGCTTGACGTAGTTTTCGAACTGCGAGACGGCCGAGCGCGCAAGCGCCTCGATCTCGGTCTTGGTGCCGATCGTCTCCGAGATCCGCTCGACCTCAGCTTCGAAATAATTCGCATTGTCGGTGTAGCGCAGCACCTTGGCGCGCGCAGTGCCTTCGACGAGCACCTTCACGGTGCCGTCCGGCAGCTTGAGAAGCTGCAGCACGGAGGCCAGCGTGCCGACCTGGTAGATGGCATCGGTCGCCGGATCGTCGTCGCCCGCATTCTTCTGCGCGGCAAGCAGGATGTGCTTGTCGGCGCGCATCACTTCTTCGAGCGCGTTGATCG
>CAZDUD010000047.1:26282-27547 GCA_964508485.1 uncultured Hyphomicrobium sp.
CGATCATGTGCGGGAACACGACGATGTCGCGCAGCGGCAGAACCGGATAGTGGTCCTTGCCGGCGGTCTTGTCTTTTGTCTGCTTCTCTTCGCTCATCGTCGCCACCTGTTCAACTGTGTGCCGCGCTCTGGGATTGTGCATTCAAGACGCATGCCGATCCCGGCGCATGCAGAGGTCACTTTAGCCCCCGGAAGCCGCTTTCATTATGGCCGAATCCGGGAGCCCACGTCGCATCTTTCGTTGGGAAGCCCAAGGGCTGCAATCTTTCGAAGAGAGCGTCGTTGACAAAAGATGGGGACGGTCGCCCACCTTATCAATAACACGCCCCGCTCGGCGCCGCAGCCGCCCCCTTTGGAGCCTGCGGATCGCCAGCGAAAACGTCTAGTCGCACCTCAGGAGGCAGTCGACCCCTTTTCCTCGGCACGCTCGGTATAGATCCGGAGCGGCCGTGCACCGCCCTCGACGACCTCCGGCCCGATCACGACCTCCTCGACGCCCTTGAGCGCCGGTAGATCGAACATCGTGTCGAGCAGGATGCCTTCCATGATCGAGCGGAGACCGCGTGCGCCCGTCTTGCGCTCGATGGCCTTACGAGCGATCGCACGCAACGCATCCTGGGTGAGCGTGAGCTTCACGTCCTCCATCTCGAACAGCCGCTGGTACTGCTTGACCAGCGCGTTCTTGGGCTCCGAGAGGATCTGAACAAGCGCGCTCTCGTCGAGGTCCTCGAGCGTGGCGATGACCGGAAGACGTCCGATGAACTCCGGGATCAAACCGAACTTCAGGAGATCCTCAGGCTCCACCTCGCGCAGCACCTCGCCGGTGCGCCGCTCGTCGGGACCCAGCACTTTCGCACCGAAGCCGATCGACGTGCCCTTGCCGCGCCGCGCGATGATCTTCTCGAGACCAGCGAACGCACCGCCGCAGATGAACAGGATGTTCGACGTATCGACCTGCAGGAACTCCTGCTGCGGATGCTTGCGGCCGCCCTGCGGAGGAACGGACGCGACCGTCCCTTCCATGATCTTGAGCAACGCCTGCTGCACGCCCTCGCCCGACACATCCCGCGTGATCGAGGGATTGTCCGACTTGCGGCTGATCTTGTCGATCTCGTCGATGTAGACGATGCCGCGCTGCGCTCGCTCGACGTTGTAGTCGGCGTTCTGGAGCAGCTTCAGGATGATATTCTCGACATCCTCGCCGACGTAGCCCGCTTCCGTGAGCGTCGTTGCGTCGGCCATCGTGAACGGCACGTCGAGGATGC
>CAZDUD010000048.1:0-27540 GCA_964508485.1 uncultured Hyphomicrobium sp.
GAGCGATCGGGCACCAAGGCCGGGGCGCCTCTCCACGCTCCGGCCTTTTCTGTTGGCAAAGAAGCGCGATGCCGCACGCAGGCCGCGCAACACGCCACAACATATTGATCTTATGATATATTCTGGTGCTGCCGGCGAGGATTGAACTTGCGACCTCTCCCTTACCAAGGGAGTGCTCTACCACTGAGCTACGGCAGCCTACCTAAGAATATCGCTTTGATTTCAGCACCATAGGCTGAAAGACCCCACGCGGGCGAAGCGACCGGCACCCGCGCTGCGTTGATCTACCCGACCCGGAAGCCGAGAGCAACCTGGCAGCGGCGAAAATTCATAGGGCGCGACAGGCGTCCTCCCCACAATTCCGATTTGAGAGCAAGGATCGGAGTGCCGGCACGCAACCGACCTCCTATCTTCGAGGCATGAGAACAAAGGCCCCGACGCACAATGCATCCGCCCTCGGTGACGAACGCCGCTGGCAGGCCGTCGTCGCCCGCGACAGGGCCTTCGACGGAGCGTTCTACTACTCGGTCGCCTCGACCGGCGTCTATTGCCGCCCCTCCTGCGCAGCCCGCCTGGCGAAGCGCCAGAACGTCCGCTTCCATGCGACCTGCGCCGACGCCGAGGCGGCCGGCTTCCGCCCCTGCAAGCGCTGCCGGCCTAACCAACCGAGCCTCGACGAAACCCACGCAGCCAGGATCGCCGCTGCCTGCCGCCTGATCGAGGACGCCGAGGAGCCGCCCTCCCTCGACACCCTGGCCAGCGCGAGCGGGCTCAGCCGCTATCACTTCCACCGCATCTTCAAAGCGGTGATTGGCGTCACGCCGAAGGCCTATGCAGTCGCTCGCCGCAGAGAGCGCGTCCGCGAAACGCTTCAAAGGAGCAGCACCGTGACCGCAGCCATCCACGAGGCCGGCTTCAACGCCGCGAGCCGCTTCTACGCCGCATCCGAGGCGACGCTCGGCATGACCCCATCGGACTACCGCGCCGGCGGCGCCAGAACCGAGATCCGCTTTGCCGTCGGACACTGCTCGCTCGGCGCGCTACTGGTCGCTGCCACCGCCAAAGGCATCGCCGCCATCTTCTTTGGCGACACACCGGACGAGCTGGTCCGCGAGCTCCAGAACCGCTTTCAGAATGCGACGCTGATTGGCGACGATCCCACTTTCGAGGACACCGTGACCAAGGTCGTGGCGTTCGTCGAAACCCCGCGCACCGGCCTCGACCTTCCCCTCGACGCACAGGGCACGGCGTTCCAGCACCGCGTCTGGGAGGCAATGCGAAAGATCCCGCCAGGAACGACCGTGAGCTATTCCGAGCTCGCCGAGCGCATCGGACGGCCCGCTGCTGTCCGCGCCGTCGCCTCCGCCTGCGCCGCAAACAAGATCGCCGTCGCCATTCCGTGCCACCGCGTCGTACGCAACGACGGCGCACTCTCTGGCTACCGCTGGGGCACCGCGCGCAAGCGCGCCCTTATCGACCGGGAGCAGGAAGACTAGCGAACGACGGTAGGCTCATCGGCAATCGCTCGGCGCCGCGTGCCCTTTGAAACGTTGGCCGATCCAGGCCACGGCGGCTGAAGCGCTGTCGCGTCCGGCCCACATGTGCCCGCCGCCGGGCATGACATAGAGCTTCACATGCGAGCCGCCCTGACAGAGCACCGACATGTACCCGCGCGTGATCGCAGGCCGCACGAGGTCGTCTGCCGAGCCCTGCGCGAGAAACACGGGAATTCCGCGCGGCAACGCGCCCGGTGAGTTCTTCTCCATGATTGATCGCAGCTCGGGGGTCGCGAGCGGATCGACTTTCAGGAACGAGCGGGCCAGCGCTTTCTGGTCGTCGCTCTCCTTGATGAAATCCGCGACGGTCTCGATGCAATCGCTGGCGAGCGCATCGAAGCGAGGGATCGTGCGCTTCTCCACGAACGTCTCGAGCGGAAATCCGAACACGCGCGTCCAAGACAACACCGCCATGGCCGTGAGCGACCGGCCGCTCGCCGTGTTCCGGTCGGCATGAAAGAGTTCCACGAGATTGCTCGCCGGTGCGGCGGCCGCCGCACCGACCAACGCAAGCTCCGGCGCATAGGACGACACGTTGAGGGCGGTGAACAACGCCGCATGTCCGCCTTGCGAATGCCCCCAGACGGCAAAGCGGCTGCCAGCATGGGCGTCCTTGAGCTGGCGCGCGGCGCGCACGGAATCGATCACCGAGCGGGCAGCGCTCTCCCCCACAAGATAAGGATGCGGACCGGGCGCCCCGAGCCCCACGTAGTCCGTCGCCACGATCACGTAGCCCTGGTCCGTGAGGTCGTCGATGCCCTGGATCGTGCCGGCGATATCGGGGATTAGCGTCGGCGCGCATTTCGAGACGACGCCCGTCGTCGGGTGCGCCCACGCCACGACGTCGCGTGGCTTCCTTGGGGGAGGCCCGTCGGGAAAGATGACGGCACCCGAGACGGCAACGGGCTCGTCGTTGAAGTTCGTCGATCGGTAAAGGACGCGATAACCCTTGAACCCGGCGCGGACTCCCCCTTCGAGCGGCCAGACTCTAAAGATCGTTCCGGGCTTCGAGTCCCTGAGAAGCGCGGCCGGGATGTCGGTGTCCGCATCCGCAGGAGTGACCAGGGCCACAAATAGAAGGAAGAGCGCGACGGTCTTGACCCGGATCAAGGTCCGCCACCACGCGCGGTTGCATGCGAGAGGGATCACGGCTCGTCCTCGGGCGAGAAAAGTACAATTCTTATACGTGGCGATACGCGGCCTGCCGAGATCGAGTAGAGTTCAAAGCTGCGGCAAAGTCCCGGCCAAATACACCGAAGGTCTACCGGAACGGAGGCAGGCGACATGTTCAAGCACATCCTGATCGCAACCGATGGCTCGGAGCTGGCGCAGAAGGCCGTAGCGCAGGGCCTGGATATCGCCAAAGGCCTCGGCGCGAAAGTGACCGCCATCAATGTCACCGAGCCCTGGGTTGCCGTCGCGCCGGGCGAGGTCGCCATGGCCTTCCCCGTCAAGGAATACGACGAGAGCGTTGCGGCCAACGCCGCGCAGATTCTGTCTGCCGTCGCGGACGACGCCAAAGCGGCGGCAATTGAGTGCACGACGCTGCACGTCAAGGATCAGTTTCCCGCAGAAGGCATCATCGAGACCGCCGAGAAGCGCGGCTGCGACCTGATCGTCATGGCCTCTCATGGGCGCCGCGGCCTGATGCGCTTCCTGCTCGGTAGCCAGGCAATCAAGGTGCTGACCCACAGCACGATCCCCGTCCTCGTCTGCCGCTAAGCACAACGCGAAGAACACGAAAGAAATTGCTCATGACCCAAAAAAGCAGAAAACACGCCACATGGGTGCTCGTCGCAGACGCCGGGCAGGCCCGCATCCTCGAGGTGGAAAAACCCGAGCGGCGCTTGCGCGCCTTGCCGGGCATGACCTTCGCTCATGATCTTCCGAAAACCCACGACCTGGTTCGCGATCGCCAGCCGAGGTCCTTCGAGAGCGCAAGCCCGACGCGCCATCCCATTTCCGCTGGCACTGACCCGCACCGCGCGGAAAAGGAAAAATTTGCAGCGGAGCTTGCCAAGAAGCTCGACGCGCAGCGCGCAGAGGGCGCGTTCGACGCACTTATGATCATCGCGCCGCCCCAGATGCTCGGCGACCTTCGGGCGGCTCTCTCCGATCCGGTGCGCACCGCCCTCAAGCTGGAGCTGGATCTCGATCTCACAAAGGAGCCGGACGCGGAAATCTCAGAACGGCTGAAAGAGCTGCACGCCCTCTAAATCCGGTCAAGCGACCCGCGCGCCCCGGCGTGGTCTTTGCTTGAGGAATGGCCGGATCTCCTCAGCCGGGAGTGGTCTCGAGAAATGATAGCCTTGGAGGCTGCCGCAGCCCATGCTGCGCAGCAAGGCGACCTGCGCCTCGTTCTCGACGCCCTCGGCCGTCGTGCAAAGCCCGAGGCTGCGCCCGAGCTGAACGATCGCCTGCACAATGGAAAGATTGTCGGTGTTGTGCTGCATGTCCATGACGAACGAGCGGTCGATCTTGAGCCGCCCGATCGGATAGGCCTTGATGTGCGATAGCGAAGCATAGCCCGTGCCGAAATCGTCGAGCGCGATCTCGACGCCCAGCGCATTGAGCTCGACCAGCGCCTCCACCACATGCGTCGAGCCGCTGCCGAGGAACACCTGTTCCGTGACTTCGACACAGAGTTTCTCAGGCGAAACGCCGGCGCGATCGAGCTTGGCCTTGAGGCGGTCCGCAAGCGAGCCGAAGCCGAAATCCGCTCCCGTGACGTTGACGGCCACGCGACCGAACGTGAGCCCCTCCGATTGCCACGCGGCAGCCTGGGCAATTGCGAGATCCATCACCCGGTCGCCGATCGCAACGGCGACGCTGGGATCCTCGAAGATTTCTTCGAACCGGCCGGGCGCCAGCACCCCATGCACAGGATGACGCCATCTGAGGAGAGCCTCGAACGATGGTGGCGCACTAGGGTCTGAAGGAACGATGGGCTGGAAATACAGCGTGAACTCGTCGCGCTGGATGGCCTCGAGCGCATTCTCCTGCAGCTCGACCTTGCGATCAATCGAGGCCCGGAGGTCGGGAGAGAAAACATCCGTGCGACCGCGCCCGAAGCTCTTCGCCCGGTAAAGAGCCAAGTCCGCGTTCTTCAGCAGATCGCTCTGCTCTGTTGCGTCGCGCGGAAATACCGTCAATCCGATGCTTGCCGAGCATGAGCGCAGCGTGCCGGCAAGATTGATCGGCTCGGCAAGAGCCGTCTTGAGATCGGCAAGCGTTGTGAAGATATCGTTATCGTTGCCGTGGCCGAGGATGAGGACGGCGAACTCGTCGCCACCGAGACGCGCGATGATACCGGCGCCGCCGAGCACGCCTTGAAGGCGTGACGCCACGATCTTGAGCACCTCGTCGCCGGCCGCATGGCCGAGCGTGTCGTTGATCTCCTTGAAGTGATCGAGATCCAACAGGGCAACGCCAAGGCTGCTCCCGCTCTCCTGCGCAGCGACAAGGGCGTCGCGCAGCGTCTCGTTGAACAAGAGCCGGTTGGGCAGCCCCGTGAGACTATCGAGCTTCGCAAGACTCCAAAGCTTGTCCTGAAGCTTCTTTCGCTCGGTGATCTCCTCGGTCAGCATGATGATGCCGCCGATGCTGCTATCCGACATGCACCAGGGCCGCACTTCCCAGCGCAGGATGTTCTCTGAGCCGTCGGCGCGTTGGAAGCGCTCCTCTTCGCAGCTCTCCGTCGCGCCGCCCAGGATGCGCTGATGCTTGGCCTTCCAATGCGGCGGGATTTCGGGAAACACATCGTAGTGGCAGAGACCGACGAGCGAAGCCTGATCGAGTTGGTAATCCTGCAGCCAGCGATCTGTATGCGCGACATACCGCATGTTCGTATCGAACATGGCAACGGCCGCGGGCGCATGCTTGATGAAGGCCTGGAGATGCGCATGCGCCTGCTTGAGCTCGACCTCTGCGTTCCGTTGCTCCGTCACGTCGACACCGATTGTCGTCAGGCATTCGAGCTCGCCGCGCGCATTCTTCCAGGGGATGACGATGGCCCGCACCCAGATGCGCGAGCCGTCCTTGGCGCGGTCGCAGAACTCGCCTGACCACGTCTGGCCGGACTGCACCGTGGCCCACATGGACGAGAGGTATTCGTTGCTGAACACGCCGGAGCTGAGCCCGCCGAGCGGCTGGCTGGCCAGCTCACCGAGCGTATATCCGGTGCGCCGCAGCAGATTCTCGTTCGCCTCGCAAAAACGCCCGCTGGCATCAACCTTGGAGACGAGGAAATAGTCGTTGAGCATCTGCCGATAGGACTCGGCTTGCCGGCGCCAGTAGTCCCTCTCCGCCCTGTCCTCCCGCGCGCTGACAACGGCATGCGCCGCAACTGCGATCGAAAGACCGAGCGCGAGCGAGGCGAGAACCGTCGGGAGGTCGAGGCCGCTGACCAGGAATACGGCGAGGTTGGCGGCCGCGAGCCCTGCCAGCCCGAGCAGAAGGACGACGTCGAGCTTCAGGCCATACGTGTCCAACAGCGCGTTAAAGCGCCCCGTGACACTGTTATGACGGCTCGCGCACATATCTTCCGCCGAAGGATGATGGGATCAAAGAAGAAGGTCCAAATTCCAAGACTCTACGCAGCGGTGCTTAAAAAATTCGCACAGTCGGAGAACTTAACGGCGTTCTCCTGAGAAAAGACCGTCACACCACTGAAAAACAACGATTATATCGCAGCAACAAACGGCGGGCGGAAGCACCCGCCGCTGCTCCGAACAGGTTCATTTCCAAGAGAAGCGCCCAAGCTGCGTTTCGGCGTCCTCTACAATCCGGCGAAGGATATCGGCGGCCGACGAAACATCCGTGATCAGACCAACCGCTTCGCCAACGAACGTGTTGCTGCCCTCGGGATCGCCCTCGGCCCACGCCTTGCGGTATTTCGCGGCTTCCTCGTCGGCAACCGCCATCAGCTCCGCCTCGCGCCCGTGCCAGCGGGCGATGTAGGCGTTCTTGAGCACGCGCGCGGTGTAGCGCTGCGGCCAATCGAGCTTGCGCGCGAGGTCCATGACCTGCGAACGGATTGTATCGTCACCGCTGGCCGCCAGCGCAGCCGCGTGCATCCTCGGGCTGACATTGGCCTCCCGCGACGCCCACAGGCGCGACCCGACGAGCACGCCGTCCGCGCCGAGCATCAACGCCGCCGCGAGCCCGCGCCCGTCCCCGATGCCGCCGGCAGCACAAAGCAGCGTCTGAGGCGCGCGTTGCTGGATGAGATCGGCCACCTCGGGCACGAGCGTGAAGGTTGCCCGCGTTTCCCCATGCCCGCCGGCCTCCGCACCTTGAGCGACGACCACGTCGGCCCCGCAATCGAGCGCATGCGCCGCGTCGCGCCGGGTTTGCACCTGGCAGATCAGGGCCGCACCGGCATCCTTGATCCGGGCCACGAACGGCGCAGGATCGCCGAACGACAGACAGATGGCCTTCGGGCTGTGCGCGAGCACGAGATCCAGCAGGCCGGGCTGGCGCGCGAGCGACCACGTGATGAACCCGCAGCCGAACGACCCGGGGCGGACGAGCGCCAGTTGCTCCGTGAGCCAATCCTTGTCCCCGTACCCGCCGCCGATCAGACCGAGCCCACCCGCATCGGAAACGGCAGTCGCGAGCCGTCCACCGGCCGCAAACGCCATGGGCGCAGAGATGACCGGATGCGAAAGTCCGAAGCGCTCCGTAAGACGCGTTGAAAGAGACATGCCCGCTACCCCCAAAATCCGTGATCGCCGCGTCACTCGATTGCGAGCACGTCCACCAGCGCCTTCGGCTTCTGCACCAGGTCGGCGAGCGTCCATTCGTCGAGCGAAGCGAGAAAGGCGTTGAGAGCCAGGTTAAGTACGCGCTTCAGCCGGCACACATCGGTGATGCGGCATGTGTCGTCCGATCCGAAACATTCGACGAGACGGAAATCCTCCTCGACGGCACGCACGACGGCCCCGAGGCGGATTTCGCTGGCCTGCCCTTTGAGCCGCAGACCGCCGCCGCGCCCCCGCACCGTTTCGACGAACCCATGCTGCGCTAGCCGGTGCACGACCTTCATGAGGTGGTTGTCGGAGATGCCATAGGCGGCCGCGATTTCCTGGATCGTCGCCAGGCGATCTGGCTTGGCGCCGAGATACATGAGAACCCGCAGCGAATAATCGGAAAGCTGGGTGAGCCGCATGAGACCCTCCGCCGAAATGCCACACTGGGCGCGCCTTGACCCGGCGCGCCCAATAAGATGTATTACAGATGCATCTTATATCGCAAGGAGGGATCGTCGCCCATGCTGCACGAGCCTCATCCCAAGGCCCCCGGCCTCGCGGCCGGAGTAACCGAGCCGATGATCCGCCGGTTGGTCGAGACGTTCTACGCCGAGGTGCGGCGCGACCCCTTGCTCGGTCCGATCTTCGAGGCACGCGTGCACAACTGGCCGGAGCACCTCGACAAGCTCTCGGCGTTCTGGTCCTCGGTCGTGCTGATGACGGGGCGCTACAAGGGCCGCCCCATGCCGGTCCACATGGCGATCCCCGAGATCTCGCGGGCGCACTTCGAGCGTTGGCTGGCCCTGTTCGGCGCAACCGCGAAAACCATCTGCCCGGAGCCGGCCGCCGCCCTCTTCATCGACCGCGCAGAGCGCATTGCCGAATCCCTGCACCTCGGGATCAGCATCCATCGCGGCCAAAGCGCGCCCGGCGACTTCATAAAATTCACCGCGGAATGACCGTCCATCGTAGCGGCAACGACGAAAAGCCGTTAATGATGCAATGCCCA
The DNA here is from genome assembly GCA_964508485.1 of uncultured Hyphomicrobium sp. Classification (GTDB taxonomy): domain Bacteria; phylum Pseudomonadota; class Alphaproteobacteria; order Rhizobiales; family Hyphomicrobiaceae; genus Hyphomicrobium_C. The sequence goes on from CAZDUD010000048.1 coordinate 8,316, forward strand.
TTTGACTAAAGGCCAACTTCCAACCCGGAATTGCCCGGCGTATCTCATTCCCATACTGATCAAAATCGTCGCACCAAAAAGTTCCGAAGTTCCCCAGGGAACAGACGGACTTGCTCAAAGTTTAAGATGATTGAAAACGCCTTAGTCGTTGGCGCATATGTGAAATACGACTTGATTATGGCGGAGGAGAAAACTACATCACCGCCACGAGTTGGAGTAATGCGTTATGGCGACCGCTTGCCAGACAGAAGATTTAGCACACCCAAGCATAGAGAATGGGAAGCCGTTTCCGGCCCCGCTCGATGGCGACTTTGTGCTCCAGAACGTTGCGACCGGCGAGATCCTTTTCCAGCCCGGTAGCGAGCGCGCCCTTTATCGGATCGAGCGCGGCGCAGTCTGCCACTACATGCTCTGGGCCGACGGACGCCACGAGGTCATCGAATTCGCATTCCCCGGCGACATCATCGGGCTTGGCCATCTCGCGCACCACGTGAGCACGGCACAGGCGATGGTCGACACCGTCGTCAGCCTCGTCTCCGAAGAGACGTTTGCGGCGGCCCTTGAGAAAGACGATCGGCTCTCCTTCCGGCTCGCCTCCGCCGTCGAGCGCGAGTTTGACTACCTGCGCGACAAGACCCTCGCGCAGAAACAGGCGCCGGCAGCGGCCCGCGTTGCAAACTTCCTGCTAGCACTTTCCAGCATGAACGGCCCCGAAGGCCGGGATGCGGACCTCATTTCCGACGAGATTACCGCCGGCTTCGTGGCACAGAAGCTGGACATGAGCATCGATAAGCTTGGTGCGGCGCTTGTGAGCCTCAAGAAGGCGGGTGCCGTAAAGGAAACGGCCCGCGGGCTCAGGATCGTCGATGCCCTGACCCTGCAGAGGGTTGCCGACGTGGCCTAGCAGGACCGCAACAATCGAGACCAAAAAACCGCCCGGGAAACCGGGCGGTTTTTGATTCAGCGGAAGGCCAGGCTCGTCAGTTTGCTGTCAGCCCCGCACAGCTATGTCCCGAGACGCAGTTGATCGGGATGTGTGCGTGCAATGATGAGCCCAGGCCGGAATTCGTTCTATGTATGCTTCGACCCACGCGACCCTGCGCAGAGCAGGACCGACCCCGCGACCTGGAAATTGTCGGACAACGCCATTCTGATCTCGGCGACCGTGCTCCTCACCGCGGGCGGCGAGACGCACCCGATCCAATGGGACAAGGTCGCCGTCCTTGCCGATCTCTGCGACGAGGAAGGGCAGCCGCCGCTTGTAACCCAGGACGAAACAAACGCCATGTTGCGCGCCGCGTTGCTCGGACTCGCACGCAACCAGACGGCGCTCAAATAGCAAGACCGGCCCCCGCGCCCGCCATCTGCCGCACTTCGGCGAGCGCGGCTACGTTTGCGGGGCTGGAACCGGTCATACGTACGCGGCAGGCAAACAGCCGCAATTCGTGTAAAAGCTCACTCGTTAGCGAGATCCGTGAGACGTGCGGTATCGAGCAATGTCACGGTCGTCCCGCCCTGCTCGACCTCAATCACGCCCATCTCACGCAGTTTCGTGAGCGTTCTGCTGACCGTCTCGATCGTGAGCCCGAGAAGATCCGCAATGTCGCTGCGCCGCATGGCAAGCTTGATCACATCGCCGGAGTCGCCGTTTCCACGCCGGTGCAGCGCGAGCAGGAACGCCGCCATGCGCTCGACCGCGCTACGCTGGCCGACGGTGACGAGCAGGCTGCGGGCCGCCACCAGATCTTGGCAAACCGACTTGTAGAGCTTGAGCGCAAGCGATGCATCCGTTTCGGCAAGGCTTTCGAGAGCCGACGCCGACAGGCAGCGCACCTTCGCGGGGCAGGTCGCCTGGGCGCTCATGATATGCTCGCCGAGCACGCCGAGACCGATGAAGTCGCCCGGATAGGCGAAGTCGATGATCCGACGCCGGCCATCGAACAATGTCTTGTAGATCGCGATCACGCCGTCCTCGACGCGGTAGACATGTGTGCGCGGGTCGCCTTCGCAGAACACATGCTCCTTAGGTTCGAGCCGGCGCTCGGACGCATGCGTCAGCCGGTCTTCCAGCGTTCGGCTTTCGCGCGCCTCCTGCCTGGGCCGCTGCATATGAGGACGGGTTTCAATGGAAGGGCTCGCCAGCATCGTCTCTCCTCGACCGCCTGAAATGTCGCGGTTCGCCGTGGTGCCGATGTTGGGATTTAAAATGCGCTGCGAACCACACGTATGCGCAGTGCGTGACGAATTGTGAGAGTTTGTAACAACACCCTATTCCGACTGCCCCGCTCGGCCCATGATCCCGATCAAGAGCCCCTCCCACCTGCGACGTTATGGTCGACCGATTTCGAACGAAGGTCAGGCCATGCCCTCACGCACGTCATCCATCCGGCAGACGATCGACATCGGGCGGAGACTGGCTGCCGACCGGCACCTGCAGGTCGAGATTGACAAAGGCCTCGCAAGCCTTGCGGAAGATCCGCCGTCAGACATCGGCCAGCGCATCGCGCGCGTCTTGAGCGCCGTCCTCGAGCCGAGTTGGACCGAGCACGCGGACTTCCAGGACGAAGCGCTTTTTCCGATCATCGCCAAGGCCAGGGACGCGACGCTGGATACGCGCGCCCTGCTCAATCGCCTCGGACGCGAGCACGCCGAAATTGGGAAGCATCAGCGCGAGGTCACGGTGATCCTCAACAATCTCGTCGCCGGCCGCCTGACGCCGAGGGACGGGATCGCGCCGACCTTCTTCCGGGTGCTCGATCTCAGACGCCGCCACCACGATGCGGAAGCGGCGCTCGAGCGCATGATTCCCACCGTGCTTGAGCCGCTGGACCGCGCCGCGCTCGACCGCTGGGCTGCGAGCCGCGCCGCGCCCCCATTCCCGGTCAACCTCATCCTCGACTTCTGGGAGTGAGCCTCAGGCCATCATCGCTTCAGCAAACCGCCGGCGCGCAGATCTGGATCGAGAACTTCTGATGCTTGCCCTTGCGCGTGAAATTGAACTCGCGCCCATCGAAACAGGACACCCGCCCGTCGATACCGACGTCGTTGCCGAGCGGAACCTCCTGGTAGGCCAGCACCTCGTTGAGATCGCACGCTTTCTCGCTTCTGAGCTGATCCTTGAGAATAATCCGCCACGGCCCTTCGTTCGGCGCCAGAGGATCGTCCTCGGCAAGCGCCGGGGACAGGACAAACGCGGCAAGAAGGGGCATGAGGGCAGCGTGGCGCATGGCGTCCTTCCGAGGTCGTGAATGGCAATGTCAAGGTTATGGTTACGACACTGTCGGCCGGCGCTCCAGCCCGCCTTGACATAGGTCAAATCAGCCGCCCTGGGCGCCCACTAGACTAAATGTAAAAAATACCGAGGGCGACACCACCCATGAGCGGCGATCTGATCGACCTGTTATTCTCACTGAAGGGCCGCGCGACCCGCTCGCAGTGGCTGGCCGGAACGGCCGCCATAGCCGTCCTCGCGCTCGGCGGGGTCCTGCTCTTCAACGACGGAAGTTTCGACGAGAGCATGAACGCGGCCCCAGAAGTCCCGACCATGGCAGCCGTCCTGTGGGCACTTCTGTGCCTCTACGCCTTCACGGCGCTCAGCGCGAAGCGGTTGAACGACGCCGGCTACGGCCGGTGGACCGCATGGGCGCTTGCGCTCACGGCGTTCCTTCTGCTCTGTGGATGGGGAGCAGGCTACTTCCTGACCCCGTTTACTCTTCACCCCGATACGTTTGTCTTCTGGGCACTCGTCGCTGCGGCCATCCCCGCGCTTCTGGCTTGTGTCCGCGGACCTGAGGCCGCCTGACTCGATGGACCCAAGCGCCCTTCTCCTCACTGCCGGTTTTGGTCTCGGCCTCGCGAGCACGCTGCACTGCGCGGGCATGTGCGGCGGCGTAGCGGCCGGCTTGCTCCACTTCGGCGCCCCACGGAGCGCCGCCGAAGGCATACGCGTCGCGGCGCTGACACACACCGGCCGCATCCTGTCTTACGCCCTCGCTGGCACGCTTATCGGCGCTGTCGGCGCCCCTGCTGTTGCTTGGCTCGACCGGGAGATTGCGTTCCGGCTGGTCCAGTGGGCAGGCGCCGTCGCGCTCATGTGGATCGGCCTCTCGACAGCCGGACTTCTGCCGCCGCTGTCGGTGCTCGACCGTGTGCTCGCCCCCCTTGCCGACCGCCTCGCCAGCTCCGCCGTGCCGCGCCTCGGCCGCTATCCGAGCGCGCTCATGGGCGGTCTCGCCTGGGGCATGATGCCGTGCGCCATGGTTTACGGAGCGCTCTTCACGGCCATGCTCAGCGGGTCCGCGGCCGGCGGTGCGTCCGTGATGGCGGCATTCGGCGTCGGGACATTGCCGGGGCTCATCGCCGCAACGGCCGGCTTCGGCGCGCTGGCCGCCATCGGGTCGCGCCGGAACATGCGCCGCGCGGCCGGAATCGCGATCAGCGTCCTCGGCTTTATGACGGTGTGGGTTCCCCACAGCAAAACGGATGTCATTTGTGCGCCGGGCGAGCGCGCGGCGTTGACCCAGGTCAACGTTGCTCCATGATCGGCGGATAGGCTTGCATCGGTCATCGGAGGACCGCTTTATGCGCATTGCAGCAATCGTCTTGATGTTGGCGGCCTTGTGCGCGCACGGCGCCGCACAAGCCGAAGAGCCCGGCAACGCGGCTGAAGGGCTCGCTTACGCGCGCGCCCACTGCGCCGAATGCCATGGCGTCGAAACATCGAGTGAGGACTTCTCGCCCAATGCCGACGCCCCCGACTTCTCGGTGGTAGCCAACACACCCGGCATGACCGAGCGCGCGCTGGTCGTCTGGCTGCAGACGTCCCATCCGACCATGCCCAATCTCATCATTCCGCCCGAGGTGCGCGACGACCTCGTGGCATACATCATGACCCTCAAGAAATAGGCCAGGGCCCGAGACTCCGGATGACGAAAGCTCGAGCGCTCGCCTGTCTCGCATTCCTCCACCTTGCCGTGATACCTGCGGCGGCAGAGCCGTCTCAGGTCGACAAGGGGCGCCATGCGCTGGAGACGCGGTGCAGCCGCTGCCACGCAATCGGGCCCGAAGGCGCCAGCCCGCACGCCGAGGCACCGCCTTTCCGTGAGGTCGTGAAACGCTACCCGCCCGAAAGCCTCGAGGAATCCCTCGCCGAAGGCATCACGTCCGGGCATCCCGACATGCCGGAGTTCATTCTCGCCCCCGACGAGATCGCCGCCGTGGTGACTTATCTCCACACGCTCGAAGCAAGATAGCGCACTTTCTGACTAGGAAAGCCGCTCACCCATCGCGCGCACCTCAGCAAGCCAGCCGCCGAGCTTCCGCGGTCCGACGCTGCGGATGTTGCCGAAAACCGTGCTGCGGACGGGAGAGACCCCGACAAAACCCAGAATATTGCTCTTGAGTATCTTGAGCGCATGCGCGCCGAACCACCAGTGATAGACGAACCCGGGCATTCCCATCGTTATGATCACGCGAGCTGACTTGCCCGCGAGCGGCTTGGCGAAGCGGCCTTCCCTGGCATGCTCCACGAGATCCGGCTGCAGCACGCGCTCGAGGAATCCCTTGAGGATCGCAGGCAGCGTGCCGAGCCACAGCGGAAAGATGATGACGATGTGATCCGCCGCAAAAAGCGCGTCGTGCGCCGCAGCGAGATCCGGCTCCAGCGGCTGCGCACACTCGAACCCTTCGTGCAGGATCGGATCGAACGCCATCCTCGACGTAACGAACAGCCGTGCCTCGTGACCGGCGGAGACCGCACCGTCACGGTAGGCTTCCCCGAGCGCCTCGCAAAAGGTGCCCGTTCTGGCATGCCCCACAATGATCGCGACGCGACTCATGGCCTCTGCGCCCAATTGAGCGCCTTGTTCGTCTTCCAACGATGATCTAAGGCTCAGATCAGAGCGAATGTTGATCCCAATCAAGAATGAGCGCCTTGGCGCGGGCCTCGATCCACCCCAGGTATTTCACAGCATGGCCAAGGTCGCACCGCCTTCAAATTCCACCACAAACACCGCCGCATTGGCCCAGGCTCAGGTCTCCGCCATCCTGGCCATTGCCGCCGACGCCATTATCTCGCTCGACGACACGCTCCACATAACGCTGTTCAACGAAGGCGCATCGGAGATCTTCGGCTACGAGCCCTCCGAGATCATCGGCAAACCTCTGGACGTCCTGATCCCCGAGCGCGTGCGAGCGAGACATGGGCGCCACGTCGCCGAGTTTTCCTCTTCGCCCATTGCCGCCCGCAAGATGGGAGAACGCCAGGAGATTTTCGCCCGCCGCAAGGACGGATCCGAATTCCCGGCGGAAGCCTCGATCGCCAAGCAGGTGATCGATGGCCGCAAGGCCTATATGGTCGTGCTGCGCGACGTAACGGAGAGAAAGCACGCAGAGGTGGCCCTCGCGGCCGCGAACAGCGAGCTTGAGGCGCGCGTTGCTGATCGCACACGCGCGCTCGAAGCCGAGATCCGCCGCCGCGAGGAAGCCCACGCAGCTCTGATTCAAGCCCAGCGCATGGAAGCGTTCGGCCAGCTCACTGGCGGCATCGCCCACGACTTCAACAACCTGCTCACCATCATCACGGGAAACCTCGAGCTCCTCGGCAACAACCTCGACAAAGGGCCGAAGACGGCGCTTTTGAAGCGGGCATCCGACGCCGCGGACATGGGCGCGGCCCTGACCAAGCGCCTGCTTACATTCGCCCGCCGCCGACGGCTCACGCCGCAGATCCTCGACATCAACGAGATGATCCTGAACCTGACGGAGATCCTGCAACGCTCGCTCGGAGAGCCCATCGCGCTGACCACCATGCTGGCCGGTAACGTCGGGCGCACCCGCGCCGACGCGAGCGAGCTCGAGAATGCGATCCTGAACCTCGCCATCAACGCGCGCGACGCCATGCCCGAGGGCGGCAACCTCGTCATCGAAAGCCGCAACGCCACGGCAGAGGAAGCCGGCATGCCCGGAGCCGGCGAGTTCGTCCTGATCTCGGTAAGCGACACCGGGCACGGCATGTCGCCGGAGGTGCTAGAGCACGTTTTCGAGCCGTTCTTCACCACCAAGGAGCCGGGGCGCGGCACCGGCCTCGGCCTCAGCACGGTCTACGGATTCGCCGAGCAATCGGGCGGCCACGCGACCATCGAAAGTGCAATCGGCCGAGGCACGACGGTCAACCTCTACTTGCCCCGCGCTGCTGAGGAGAGGGAGCCGAAGACCGGCCCCGCAGAGCCGGTGCCGCTGTCGGAAAACAGTGAGGTCGTGCTTGTGGTCGAGGACAATCCGGAGGTGCGCGAGCTGACGCTGCAGCGCGTGGAAGGCCTGGGCTACGTCGCCATCGAGGCCGAGAACGGCGCCGCCGCCATCCGCATGCTGGAAGCCGGTGAGGACGTCCAGATCGTCCTGAGCGACATCGTCATGGCCGGCGGCGTATCGGGCTACGACGTGGCACGGTGGGTTCGCGAGCACGCACCTCACATCAAGGTCCTGCTCACCACCGGCTACGCAGCCGAAGAGGCCGAAGCGAAGCACGGAGCCGCCGACGTTGCCATCCTGCGCAAACCTTACAAGCGCGCCGACCTCGCCGTCGCGCTGCGCGACGCATTGCGCACCTGATACGCCCTAAACTCGCTTCACAGTTCCGGCGAAGACGTACCCGACGCCGCGCACGGTCTTGACGAGTTGCGGCCGCTCGCTCTCGGGCTCTACCTTCTTGCGCAGGCGCGCGACGAGACCATCGATCGACCGGTCCATGGGCGTCCAGTCGTGCCCTTTGAGCAGATCCATCAGCTCGTCACGCGACAACACGCGGCCGGGACGCTGGATCAGGACCTGCAGCAGGTTGAACTCCGCCGTCGTGAGGTCGCAAGGCGTGCCATCCGGCATCTTGACCTCGCGCCGCAGCGTATCCATGGTCCAGCCGTCGAACGCGTACCTCGAGCCGTCGGAGGCAGCAGCTTCCGGCGTCGCCGCCGGCTCAGATGGCTGGTAGCGCCGCAGCACGGCGCGCACGCGCGCGATAACCTCCCGCATCAGGAACGGCTTGGCGATGTAATCGTCCGCCCCGAGCTCCAGGCCCACGACGCGGTCGATGGGATCGCCCTTGCCTGTGATCATGACGATTGGCGTATTGCGCTTCGCGCGCAGATCCCGCGCGAGCTTGAGGCCATCCTCCCCCCCGAGCTTGAGATCGAGCGTCAGCAGGCTGATCGACCGGGAGGCGAGATGGGTCTCCGCCTCGGCCCCGTTCCCTGCCTCGACCACCGAGAAACCCTCGGCCTCGAGGCCGGTGCGCAACAGCGTTCGCACCTCGGGCTCGTCGTCGACGATCAGTATCGTTTCGGGCATGGGTCGGAAAGCCTTGGGGAAACCGGCGGGACACCCTTTAGCAGCCGGATACCATCCGGCCGCTGTCACATCATGTCACACAATCTCACAAACACGGCATACGCCCTATACGCCCGGCAGGCTTACTGCAGCGTGAATATTTGTGATTTCGGCTTGCCCCGATCTTGTCGGGCGGCCGAGCGAGGGACTGTGCCCGGAGCCGATGAGATTAACCCCGCGAGATGACGCCGGTCTGAAAAGCGCGAGGTCGCCCTCCGGCGTCAAATCCGCGTCGGAGCGGCATTCGCTCCCTCCGGCTGCAGCAGCCGGATCCGTCCGCAATCGCTTCGTGATCGGAATATTCGGCCAGCCGTCCGAGGCCTACGGTACGGTGCGACAGCTGCCGCCGAGCACCTGTGACGTACTCGTCATATTGGGCGCCGGCCCCGCGGAGGCGAACGCGGCGACCGTAACGGACGGGCACGTGACTATCTATCATCTCGATACATCCGACGCACTCGCCGCGAAACTCGCAGCCGCGTTGGCTCAGTTCCCACCTTTTGCGGCTCTCGGGGATCTGCACGACGGCGGGACTATTCCCCCTGGCCTGTTGCAGCGGCCATTCCAGAATCTCGTGCATCATCTTGCTGCAGGCTCTGCAGTCGTCATCGTGCATGCTCCGGATTCCGAGCGGCAGCTTCAGATGTCGCGCGCCCTGCTTGAGGCCAAGTGTGACGTTTTGCTGACGCACGATGTCGTGCAGGCGGCAGGGGTCGCGCCTCCCGCGCACTCCGAAGATTGCTGTGACAACTGCACCTCGCAGGCCTGCCACCGGATGGATCCGCATCACAACGGCACCACCCCCTCGAACGGCACCACGCACTCGAAGGAGTGACGAGCAGGTCGCCGCAAATCAATCCAATGCAAACCGTGCTTCGAAAGGCGCATGTCCGCGCGAGCGCAAGTGCGCTATCTCCTGACATGCCGCGAGTGTGCGAAGGATTGCAGAATGACCGTTCGAAACCTTGAGTTCCTGTTTGCGCCCAAGTCTATCGCACTTATTGGCGCGAGCGAGAAAGAGGGAAGCGTCGGACGCATTACCGCCTCCAACCTCCGCAGCGGCGGCTTCGAGGGCGATGTTTGGCTGATCAATCCACACCGCACGACGATCGACGGCGCCCCCTGCTACCCGTCCGTAGCAGCTCTTCCGCATGCACCCGATCTCGCCGTCATCGCCACGCCGCCGCAAACGATCCCCAGCGTCATCGGAGAGCTCGCCCGCCACGGCACGCGCGCTGCCGTCGTGATCACCGCCGGGCTCGATGCTGACCTCCGCCGCCGCATGCTGGAGGCCGCGCAACCGGCGTGCCTGCGCATCCTGGGGCCAAATTGCATTGGCCTCATTCTGCCGCGCATCGGCGTCAACGCCAGCTTCGCGCACTGCATGCCGCTCAAGGGCGATCTCGCATTCCTGTCCCAGTCCGGCGCACTGGTGACGGCCGTGATCGACTGGGCGCAAGGACGCGGCATAGGCTTCTCGAAAGTCCTCTCCATGGGCGAGATGGCCGACATCGACTTCGGCGACACGCTGGACTACCTCGCCGGCGATCCCGAAAGCCGAGCCATCCTGCTCTATGTCGAGCAGGTGACGCAGGCCGCGAAGTTCATGTCCGCCGCCCGCCGTGCCGCGCGCGCCAAACCCGTGATCGTGCTGAAGTCCGGCCGCCACGAGGCCGGCGCGAAAGCCGCCCACTCGCATACGGGCGCACTCTCAGGCTCCGATACCGTCTACGACGCCGCGTTTCGTCGCGCGGGCCTCGTCCGTGTCGAGGACCTCGACGGGTTGTTCGAAGCAGCCGAGATGCTGTCGTTCACCCCAAAGCTCGAAGGCGAGCGGCTCGCCATCCTGACCAACGGCGGCGGCGCGGGCGTGCTCGCCGCCGATCGCCTGGAGGATTACCACGGCAAGCTCGCTGCCATCTCTCCGGCCACTCTCGACGTCCTGAACGCGGCACTACCGGCCACGTGGTCGAAAGGCAATCCCATAGACATCATCGGTGACGCTGGCCCTGCGCGTTACGAGGCCGCGATGACGGCGCTGCTCGCAGACCCCGCCTCCGACGCCGTGCTGGTGATCAACTGTCCGACCGCGCTGGCATCGAGCGACGAAGCCGCCGGTGCCGTGCTGAAGGCCATTGCTGGCGCGTCCGGCAGGGCACGCACCAAACCCGTGCTCACGAACTGGCTTGGCGACGGCGCAGCTGCAAAAAGCCGGACGATGTTCGCTGACGCCCGCATTCCGACCTTCGAGACCCCGGCCTCGGCCATCGACGGCTACATGCAGCTCGTGCGCTACCGCCGCTCGCAGGACGAGTTGATGCGCACGCCGCCCGCCGGTCCCAAGGAGGCCGTCTTCGACCGCGACCGCGCGCACGAGGTGATGATGGGAACCCTCGCTCGCGGCGAAAGCATGCTGACCGAGTTCGAAGCCAAGGCCGTGCTCCAGGCCTACGGCATTCCCGTGGCCGAAACCATCCGCTGCCCGGACCCCGAAAGCGTGGCCGCAACGGCCGCAGGGATCCTGAAGACCTATCGCGCCTGCGTGATCAAGATCCATTCCGACGACATCTCCCACAAGTCGGACGTCGGCGGCGTGCGCCTCGGCATCACGAGCGCCGACGAGGCCCGCGAGACGGCGCGCGCCATGGCAGCCGACATCGCACGCCTCAGGCCCGACGCACATCTCGAAGGCTGGGTAGTCGAGCCGATGATCGAGCGGCCCGACGCCCACGAGCTGATCATCGGCATGAGCGAGGACCTGACCTTCGGCCCGACGCTGCTGTTCGGTGCCGGCGGCACGGCCGTCGAGGTGATGAAAGACACGGCCCACGCCCTGCCGCCGCTCGACCGCGGTCTGGCGCGCGACATGATGCGCCAGACCCGCATCAACAAGCTGCTCGAAGGCTACCGCAACCGTCCCGCGGCCGATCTCGACGCCATCGCCGACGTGCTCGTGCGCGTGAGCATGCTGATCGCTGAGCACCCCGAGCTGCGCGAGCTCGACATCAACCCGCTGCTGGCCGACGACAAGGGATGTATCGCCCTCGATGCCCGCATGCGCGTCGCCGACCCGTCAGTCACGCCGCGCCGGCCGATGGCCATCCGGCCTTATCCGGCCGCTTGGGAGAAAAGCCTGGTCGTGCCGAGGATCGGTAGCGTTCACGTGCGTCCCATCCGGCCGGAGGACGAGCCCCTTTACGAGCGCTTCTTCGCCAACGTGACGCTCGAGGATATGCACATGCGCTTCTTCACCGCGCGGCCGGACCGTTCGCACCGGTTCGTGGCTCGGCTCACGCAGATCGACTATGCGCGCGAGATGGCGTTCGTCGCGCTCTCCGAGCCCGACGGCGAGTTGCTCGGCGTGGCGCGGCTCTCCGCCGACCCGGACTATACGCGCGCCGAGTACGCCGTGCTCGTACGCTCCGATCTCAAGGGTAAGGGGCTCGGCTGGCTGCTCATGCAGCACCTCATCGCCTACGCGCGCGAGGAGGGTCTTGGCGCACTCTTCGGCGAGGTGCTGGCCGCCAACACGACCATGCTCGAGATGTGCCAATCGCTCGGTTTCGTCATCGAGCCGGATCCCGATGACACAACGCTGCGCCACGCGACCTTGACATTCTAGCTGGCACGTCCGTCCTTGGGCGGCAGCGGCCTGTCGCCGTCGTCCTGGATCGCGCGCCAGCCTGCCCCGTCGAGATCTCCGAACTGTCCCGAGTTGAGCGCCCAAAGGAACGCAGCGAGCCCCAGGCCGCCGAGCGCCAGCGCACACGGAATGAGCCAGGCAAGCGCACTCATGAGGACCTCCGTACCGGCGCCAATGTGAGCCTGCGGCTCCTCAGCCTCAACGCGTTGACCGTGACGGCAACCGACGACAGCGACATCGCGAGCGCCGCAATCAAAGGCGTCACATGGCCGGCAACCGCAAGCGGAACGAACACGATATTATAGCCGATGGCGATCGCAAAGTTCTGAAGCGACATGCGCTGGCTGGCACGCGCGACACGGATCGCATCGAGGACCGGCGCCAGCGCCTGCCCCTGGAACACCGCATCGGCCGCGGTCTGGCTGATGTCCGCAGCCGTGGAGGGTGATACCGACGCGTTCGCAGCCGCAAGCGCCGGAGCGTCGTTGAGCCCGTCGCCCACCATCAGCACCTTCCGTCCGCGCGCCTTCAAGTCCTCGATCACGGCGATCTTGCCGTCCGGCTTGACGCCGGCCCACCACGCGTCGATGCCGACCGCCTCCGCGACGTCGGACACCGCAGGACGCCTGTCGCCGGAAAGCAGGCACACGTCATATCCCGCGCCCTTGAGCGCCCGCACGACATCCGCCGCATCCGGCCGGATGGCATCCTCGAAGTCGAGCGCAATGGCCTGCCCGGCGGCATCCAGAAACCACAACGACCCGGCCGACCGCGCTGACGCCGAAGCGTCTCCCTTGACCCATGCCTCCGACCCGAGGCGCAGCTCCCCGCCTTCTGCGCACGGCGCGACGAGACCCGATCCCGGCACCTCGAGCACACCCGGTGCGGCGACGACCGCCACACCGCGCTCGCGTGCGGCATTGACCACTGCCTTCGAATAGGGATGCCGGCTCGCCACCGCGAGAGAGGCCGCAGCCGCAAGCGTCGCCTCCGACACATCGCAACCATTGCGCAGCACCGGCTCCCCGCGCGTGAGCGTTCCCGTCTTGTCGAACACCACCGTATCGACATCCGCAAGACGCTCGAGTCCGTCGCCAGCCTTGACGATAACGCCCTTGCCGAACAGCCGGCTGGTCGCGGCCACCTGCACGGCCGGAACCGCAAGCGCGAGGGCGCAGGGACAGGTGATGATCAGCACGGCGATCGCATAGGTCAGCGCCGTCTCCCAACCCGCACCCGCGACCATCCAGCCGACGAACGTCGACGCACCGAGAATGTGAACGGCGGGTGCATAAAGTCGCGCAGCGCGGTCGGCAAGACGCACGTACTGCCCGCGCCCCTGCTCGGCCGCCTGCATGAGGCGCGCGATCTCCGCAAGCAGCGTGTTGTCGTCGGTCGCGGTCGCTTCGACCGTGATGGCGGTCGTCATGTTGACGGTGCCGGCATGCACGCTGTCTCCGGCATCCGCAATGCGCGGCAGCGTCTCGCCCGTGATCAGGCTCTCGTCGATGTCCGTCGTCCCCGAGACGATCCGCCCGTCCACCGGGATGCGCTCGCCGGCCGCGACTTGTATCCGCATGCCCGGAACGAGCGCACGCGCCGGCATACGCTCGATATGGCCGTCTGTATCGAGAACAGTGGCCGTGAGAGCCTTGAGGCCGATAAGATTCTCGGCCGCGCCGCGCGCCTTGATGCGCACCTGCTCATCGAGGTAGCGCCCGATCAGGAGGAAGAACGTCAGCATGATCGCGGCGTCGAAATACACTTGATGGCTGCCGCGCATGGTCTGGAACAGGCTCATGGCCGTCGCCAGAATGATACCGAGCGAGATCGGCACATCCATGTTGAGCCGGCGCACCTTGAGAGCCGCGCCTGCCGAACGGAAAAACGGATTCGCCGCGTAGACGATGGACGGCATGGCGATGAGCGCCGAAAGCCAGTGAAAGAGCGAGGCCACAGTCTGGTCCATGTCGCTCACGGCGCCGGCCCACACCGAGACCGAGAGCAGCATGACGTTCGCGGCGGCAAAGCCCGCAACGCCGAGCCGGCGCAGGAGATCGTCCGCGCGGCGCGCATCCTGTTCGCTCGTCGTCTCAACGGAGGGAGCCGCCGGATAGCCTTCGCGCTCCAGCGCATCGACAAACGGCTGCGTTCCCGTCACCGCGGCGTCATAGGTGACGCTCACGCGCTTGGCCGAAAGGTTGACGCGTGCATCCTCGACGCCCGGCAAGCGCCGCAGGGCCCGCTCAACGGTCGTCATGCAGGCACCGCAGTGCATGCTGTCGACCACGAGCGAAACCATCTGTGGCGCCGTGCGGACGATCGCGCGAGAAGACTCCGGCGGAGCGAGAGGAACGGTCAGGGCGCGACCCATAGGCGCCTCCGGACCTCGAAGACGGGGTCGGGTGCATCATCGCTCGCGAAAGCGCGCACGGTCACGATCCAGGCCCCCGCACCCGGCGCCTGCTCGAGCGGCGCTTCGAACACGCCGGAGGTCGCTTCCGCAAGGCGCACGGTGACGTCCGCGGCATTGGTGGCGGGACGGCCCAGCCGTGCCTCGACTTTGAGACCGGAGGGCGTCCTCCCCCCCGCTGCATCCTTGAGCGAAATTCTGAGCCGTGCCGGATCAGGCGACAATTCGACCGCATCAGTCCAGCCGAGCGCAGCCTGCCGCGTCTCACGAGAGATGCGCGTATTGTAGGCAAGCCCGTCCCGATAGGCATTGGCATTATCGACGCCGCCGAACGTCGAGACGGCCTTGTAGATCATGGTCGCGTCGGCAACGATGATGATGCCGAAGAAGGAGAGCATGGCAGCGAGCACATGCCAGCCGGAAAGACCGCGCGTCTGCCGCGCCGCGATCGGTGATTGCGTCATGGCCCGGGACCCCTGAATGACGTATCGCGGATCACCTGGTCGCCCGTCGCAAGATCCGTCACGATGAACCGCAGCGGCGTCGAGCTTCCGACGAGAGACCCTTTGCCGTTGACCGGCACGGTGACGTAGACCTTGAGCGCGCGCACCACATCGGCCTCGACGGCGATCTCCTCATTGCCGTTCTCCTGGCCGACGATGGAGAGCTCGCTTGCCGCGATACTGTCGGCGCTCACGGCGAAGCGCAGCCGCTCATGCGTCTTGTTGAGGATCTTCAGCGTATAGCCATTGCGGATGCCGCCGTCCGAAAGGCGGACGAACAACGGGTTGCGATCCTCGATCACGCTGATCTGCACGTCCGAACGCGTGACCCATGCCCATCCCATGATGCCGAGCGCAACCGCGATGAGGACCGAGTAGAGCACCGTGCGCGGCCGCACGAAGCGGACCGGATGCCGGTCGGCCTCGGTGGTCGCATGAAGGTTGCGGAAGGTATCGTAGGCGACCAGGCCTTTGGGCCGGCCGACCTTGGCCATGATGTCGTCGCAGGCATCAATACACAGAGCGCACTGAATGCACTCGAGCTGCGCGCCGTCGCGGATGTCGATGCCCATCGGGCACACCGCCACGCACGCCTGGCAATCGATGCAATCCCCGCGATTGAGCCACGACTGGCCCTTCTTGTGCGGACCGCGCGGCTCACCGCGATAGCCGCGGTACGAGACAAGCAGCGAATCCGCGTCGAACATCGCAGCCTGAATGCGCGGCCACGGGCACATGTAGATGCAGACCTGCTCGCGCGCGATTCCGCCCAAAAGATAGGTCGAGACCGCGAAAATGCCCATGAACACGTAGGCGACGATAGGCGCCTCGCCCATCACAAGCTCACGCGCGAGCGTCGGCGCATCGCGGAAATAGAAGACCAGAACGCCGCCGGTTGCGAGCCCGATCAGGAGCCACGTGACATGCGTTGCCGTCTTTTTCCAAACCTTCTCGAAGGTCCAGGACGACTGATCGAGCCGAATACGCGCATTTCGGTCGCCCTGCCAGAAGCGCTCGACGGCGATCATGAGATCCGTCCACACCGTCTGCGGGCACGTGTAGCCGCACCACATGCGCCCGGCGAGCGACGTCACGAGGAACAGCCCGAGCGCCGACACGATCAGGATGCCGGTGATGAAATAGAGCTCCTGCGGCCAGATCTCGATCGGCCCGAAAAAGAGCCGCTGATGCGCGAAGTCGAGCAGGAAAGCCTGGTCCGGCAATCCCGGCCCCCGCTCCCAGCGGATCCAGGGCAGCAGGTAGTAGATGCCGAGCGTGACCGCCATCACGACCCACTTGATCGTACGGAACGTACCATGCGCACGCTTGGGATAGATCGTCTGGCGGGACGCGTAGTAGCTGCGCCGCTCCTTCGACGAAACCGCATCCACATCGATGCGCGCGACGCCCGGGGCAGCCTCCGAAGAAGGCTCTTCGCGAATGAACTTCGATACGGGCTCCATCTGTGCCACGGCCGCCTCCGACGGCTGTTACTTTCCGCCACCTAGCGCATGGACGTAAATGGCAAGCATCTTGATGGTCACAGGATCGAGCTTGCCATCCCACGCCGGCATCACGCCGCCGCGGCCGGTGCGGATGGTCTCCTCGACATCGGCCTTCTGGCCTCCATAGAGCCAGATGCCGTCGGTGAGGTTCGGCGCGCCCATTTCAATCGTACCCTTGGCCTGCTCGCCGTGGCAAGCCACGCACTGCTCGGTAAAGACGGCCTTCCCACGTTCGACCGCAGCGGCATCGCCCGCCGTACCGGAAAGCGAGAGCACATAGCTGGCGGTGTCAGAGATCTGAGCGGGTGTAAGGACCTGATCGATCCCAAACCGAGGCATGGCGCTTTCGTGGCTGTCTGCGTGACCGGAGCGGATGCCGTTGCGGATCGTCTGCTCGATGTTCTCGAGCGTGCCACCCCAGAGCCAGTCGTCGTCATTGAGGTTAGGATAGCCCTTGAAGCCCTGAGCGCCGCGACCATGGCAGGGCGCGCAGTTGTTGCCGAACTGCGTGGCGCCGCCGCGCAGCACGAACTCCATGAGATCGGAATCCTTCTCGATGTCCGCAGGAGCCCGCTCGGCAATGGACGAGACGAACTTCGCCTGGGCTTCCTTGGCCGCGGCAACGTCCTTCGTCACCTCGCCGCGCTGGCTGTAGCCGAGCACGCCCTGCGAGTAGCTGTTGACCATCGGCCAGGCCGGATAGAGCACCCAGTATCCGATGGACCAGAGGATGCAGGCATAGAGAACGTAAAGCCACCACTTCGGCAGCGGCTTGTTCAGCTCCTTGAGATCGCCATCCCAAACGTGGCCCGTTGTTTCGACGCCGGTGACGGCATCGACCTCATTATGTCCGGCCATGTGGCTGCTCCCCCATAACGTCATCCGATTCGAGCGGAAGCCGGGCTGCCGCCTCGAACTTCGCCTTGTTGCCGGGACGCAGCGCATAGACGAGCACGCCCGCCATCACCGTCCCGAAAATAGTCATCGCAATGATCTGCGACCAGCCTGCCAAATCGTGGTAGCTCATGGCGTCCTCCTCACCGCAGGTTGGGACCGGCCGCATCGAAGGTCGTAAAGTCAACCAGCGTGCCGAGCATCTGCAGATAGGCAATCAGCGCGTCGAGCTCTGTCGGCGCCCCTTCGGGCTGGCCGTCGAACTTGCGCACCTGCGCCTTGGGATAGCGTTCGACCACCGCTTTGGCGGCCTTGGTATCCGGACTGGTCTGCCCCGAGAGATCCGCGACGGCATTGGTGATCATGTCGTCCGTGTAGGGCACGCCCGCGAGCCTGAGCGCATTCATGTCGGCGGCGATGTCGCCGGCATCGAGCGTGCGCGCGGCGAGGAACGGATACCCCGGCATCACCGAGCCCGGCACCACCTCGCGCGGGGCCTTCATGTGGTCCACGTGCCAGGCATCCGAGTACTTGCCGCCGACGCGCGCCAGATCAGGACCCGTACGCTTCGAGCCCCACTGGAACGGATGGTCGTACATGCTCTCGGCCGCGAGGCTGTAATGGCCATAGCGCTCCACCTCGTCGCGCAACGAGCGGATCATCTGGCTGTGGCAGTTATAGCAACCCTCGCGGATGTAGATGTTCCGCCCCGCAAGCTCGAGCGGCGAGTAGGGACGCATCCCTTGCACCTTCTCGATGGTCGAGCCGATGAAGAAGAGCGGTGCGATCTCGACCAGGCCGCCGATGGACACGACGAGCAGGATGCCGATCAGCAGCACCAGAGAATTCTTCTCGAAGAACGCGTGTGAGAATTTCATGGTATCCGTTCTCCGTCACTCGGCAGGGGCGGCGACAACGCCGGGGCGCAGCTCGGGAGCAGCCGCGACGCGCGGCTGATCCTTGATGTCGACGGGCTTGTCGCCACGCACGGTCTTCCAAACGTTCCAGGCCATCAGCAGCGAGCCGATCACGAACAGCGAGCCGCCTGCGGCACGGATGACGTACGGCCAGTGCATGGCTTCGACCGTCTCGACGAAGGAGTAAGTGAGGAAGCCGAGGTGGTCGTACGCACGCCACATGAGGCCCTGCATGATCCCCGACACCCACATCGACGAGATGTAGAGAACGATGCCGATGGTCGCGATCCAGAAGTGCCACTCGACGAGACGCAGAGAGTAGAGACCCTCACGCTTCCAGAGCCACGGCACGAGGCAGTAGATGGCACCGAACGACACCATGCCGACCCAGCCGAGCGCACCCGAATGCACGTGCCCGATGGTCCAGTCCGTGTAATGCGAGAGCGAGTTGACGGCCTTGATCGACATAAGCGGCCCTTCGAAGGTCGACATGCCGTAGAAGGCCACCGACACCACGAGAAGACGAATGACGGGATCGGTGCGCAAGCGGTCCCACGCGCCCGACAGAGTCATCAGGCCGTTGATCATGCCACCCCACGACGGCATCCACAGCATGATCGAGAACGTCATGCCGAGCGTCTGCGCCCAGTCGGGCAACGCCGTGTAATGGAGATGGTGCGGACCCGCCCAGATGTAGAGGAAGATCAGGCTCCAGAAGTGGACGATCGAGAGGCGGTAGGAATAGACCGGCCGCTCCACACGCTTCGGGATGAAGTAGTACATGATGCCGAGGAAGCCGGCGGTAAGGAAGAAGCCGACCGCGTTGTGCCCGTACCACCACTGCGTCATTGCATCCTGCACGCCCGCGAACAGCGAGTAGCTCTTCGAGCCGAGCAGCGACACCGGCACAGCGAGGTTGTTGACGATGTGCAGCATCGCGATGGTGACGATGAACGCGAGATAGAACC
>CAZDUD010000049.1:0-26793 GCA_964508485.1 uncultured Hyphomicrobium sp.
TGAAGCGGCTCGCGATCTCCGGCTTGAAGATCATGTCGAGGCTCGAGGTCGGCGCGTCCGGCATGCGCGCGGCAATGAGCGCGGGGTTATAGATGATGCCCGTGGTCCCGTAGGCGTAGGGAACGGCGTAGGCGTTGCCGGGGTCCTGCGTGGCGATGAAATGCAGGATGTCGGCATTGAGATCCTTCCGGTTCGGGATCTTGGCAGTGTCGAGCTTCTGCAGCGCGCCGGCGGTGATGAGCCGGCCGGTGGCGGATGCCGTCGGCATGACGATGTCGTAGCCGGTCTTGCCGGAGAGGACCTTGGTCGTCATCAGCTCGGTGGATTCGAAGGTGTCGTAGACGACCTTGATGCCGGTCTCGCGCTCAAAGTCGGCGATGACGCTTGCGGGTACGTAGTCGTACCAGAAGAAGATGTTGACCGCTTTGTTGGTGCTCGCGGCGGCGTAGGCCCCGGTCGCTCCGGCGCAGAGCAGGGCGAGACCGATCAGGGTGCGGCGAAAACCTTGGGTCATGACGGGCTCCTTCCGAAATGAGGGCTGGAGCCAGGATCCCGCTTGCGAGAGTGCCCGACAAACGGCTATTTCTCCGTCTTGGGTTGACTAAAACTCATCTCATCGCGTGCCGGTGATCCCATGGCCCTGCCGTCGCTCAACGCCATTCGCGCCTTCGAAGCTGCCGCGCGCCTCCTGTCCTTCAAGGATGCCGCCGAGGAATTGCGGCTCACGCCGTCTGCCGTCAGCCGGCATATCCGCTCGCTCGAGCAGGCGCTTGGCGTCGCGCTGTTCGAGCGCGGCTTCCGGCAGGTGCAGCTTACGGACAAGGCGCAGGCCTATGCGCGGCGCCTGACGGATGCCTTCACCGTCATCGCGGATGCGACCGACGAGATCAGCGCGCTTGGCACGGGCCGCAAGCGGCGGCAGAAGCGCGTGACGCTCTCGATCAATGCAGCGTTCATGAATCTGTGGCTCGCGGACCGCCTGCCTCGGTTCCGCGCGGCGTGTCCCGAATGCGAGCTCGAGATCTCCATTCACGACGACCGGGGACAGGGCGGAAATCCGCGTGCGGACCTGCGCATTCTGTTCACGGCGGATGACGACGAAGATCCCTCGCACGTCGAGTTGGTGTCTTTGATCATTCTGCCGGTGTGTGCGCCGTCGTTGACAAAGGGGCCCGAGGGGCTGCGCAAGCCTGCCGATCTCGCGCGCCATCGCCTGCTGCACGAGAACACGACGGCGTGGTGGGAGGAATGGATCGCGGGCGAGGGTGTCAGGAATGTCGATCCCAAGGCTGGCGCGATCTTTCACGATCCGTCGCTTGCGATCCGCGAGGCGGTGAACGGCGGCGGTGTGGGGCTCGCCGACAACATCATGGCCGAAGATCTGCTTGCGCGCGGATTGCTCGTCACGCCGTTTCCGATCCGCCGCAAGATTCCGAGCCGCTATGTGCTGGCCGTGCGGCCGGGAGCCGCGTCGCTCGCGGGCGTCAAGCAATTCCGCCAGTGGCTGATCGGCGAGATCGCCCGTCACAAACGTGCGATGCAGCTCGCATAGCCTTCAGTCGCGCCGGTATGCCGACGGCAGATCGTGCCCGCAAATTGGGCATTCATCGACCGGTGTATTCGTTCGTTTTGCGCGCGCTGTATTCGCTGATCTACAGCCATCTAGAAATTTCGCGGGGGCGCACGCATATGCGCCTTGAATGCGCCGCAGGTCGGAAGCTTGCGCGCGTTGCGTATTCATGATCAGTATCATTTAAAGCCATCGAAGCGGGAACGGGGTTTGTGATGACAACATTCCACCTCAACGGTCGCGAGGTAACGGTCAGCTCGGAAGAGGACACGCCGTTGCTTTGGGTGGTCCGTGATGAGCTCGGTCTCATTGGGACGAAATTCGGTTGCGGTGCGGCCCAATGCGGTGCGTGCACCGTGTATCTCGAAGGTCAGCCGATCCGTTCCTGCGTGACGTCCGTCTCGGATGTCGCCGGGCAGAATGTGACGACCATCGAAGGTCTCAATGGGCCGGTTGCCGAGGCGGTCCGCGCTGCCTGGCAGAAGCTCGACGTCGTGCAGTGCGGGTATTGCCAGTCCGGGCAGATCATGGCCGCTGCTGCGCTGCTCACCGAAAAGCCCGCGCCGACGGACGACGACATCAACGACGCCATGAGCGGCAACATCTGCCGCTGCAACACGTATCAACGCATCCGGCGGGCCATTCACGAGGCCGCCGGGACGCTCAAGGGCTGAGGGGAGGATCGCTTCATGTACGGACAGGTGGATCTTTCCAAATTTCGCGCTCACATCCACTCGCGTTTTTCGCCGGCTTCGGACGCTCTTGCGCTCGACCGTAGGGCCTTCGTACGGCTTGCACTCGGCACAGGTGCCGGGCTCGTTATCGGCGGCTGGATGCCGTCCGGTGCGCATGCGGAGACAGCCGTTGGAGGCGGCTCAGCCGAAGGCATCTTCGCGCCGTTCGTCCATGTGACGCCGGACAACGTTGTCACGGTCCTGATCAAGCATCAGGACATGGGGCAGGGTAACGCCACAGGGCTCGCGACACTGGTCGCGGAGGAACTCGATGCCGCGTGGGATCAGGTGAAGGCCGAGTTCGCGCCGGCGGACGTGAAGCTCTACGCGAACGGCGCCTTCGGCATCCAGGGTACGGGCGGGTCTACCGCCATCGCCAACTCGTACGAGCAGTACCGCAAGGCAGGCGCGGCTGCGCGCGCAATGATCGTGGAAGCCGCGGCCAAACGGTGGAACGTCGGCGCGGACGGCGTCACGATCGAGAAGGGTGTGGTTTCGTCGGGCAATCACAAGGCCACGCTTGGCGATCTCGCCAAGGAAGCCGCATCCATACCGGTTCCGGCCGAGCCGAAGCTCAAGACGGCGGAACAGTTCACCTACATCGGCAAGTCGTTCCCGCGGCTCGACAGCGTCGCGAAGACGACGGGTGCCAGGATTTACACGCAGGATGTGCAACTCCCCGGCATGCTGGTGGCGACACTTGCACGGTCGCCCAAGTTCGGCGGCACCGTGAAGTCCGTGGACGACAAGGCGGCGCGCGCGGTGAAGGGTGTCGTCGATGTGGTGACGACATCGCGTGGTGTCGCGGTGCTCGCGACATCGACCTACGCGGCGATCAAGGCCCGCGAGCAACTCGTCATCACCTGGGACGACAGCAAGGCGGAAACGCGCGGCACGGATGCGCTGATCGCCGACTACCAGGCACTTGCCCAAAAGCCGGGACTCGTTGCGCGCAAGGAGGGCGACGCGGAGGGCGCGCTTGCGAAGGCCGACAAGGTCATCGAGGCCACCTACATCTTCCCGTACCTCGCGCATGCGCCCATGGAGCCCATGAACTGCGTCGCCCAGTTCAAGGATGGCAAGGCGACGCTATGGACAGGGTCGCAGCTCCAGACCGTCGATCAGGGCGTGACGGCCGCCATCTTCGGCATCAAGCCGGAGGACGTGATCATCAACACGCTGTGGGCCGGCGGCTCGTTTGGCCGGCGTGGCGTCTACGATTCCGACTACATCGCGGAGACGGCGGAGATCGTGAAAATCACGGGGCGCAGCGAGCCGATCAAGCTCGTGTGGACGCGTGAGGACGACATCAAGGGCGGCTACTACCGGCCTGTCTACGTGCACAAGGTGCGCGTGGGGCTCGACAAGGACGGCGGCGTTCTCGGTTGGCATCACCGCATCGTCGGGCAGTCGATCGTGACCGGCACGGCGTTCGAATCCGCGCTGGTCAAGGACGGCATCGACGGCACGTCCGTCGAGGGCGTGTCGGATACGCCGTACGCCATTCCCAACATGCAGGTGGAGGTGCACAACACGAGCGCGGGGCCGCGGCCGCTCTGGTGGCGGTCGGTCGGGCATACGCACACGGCCTATGTCATGGAGACGATGATCGATGAGATCGCTGCCGTCTCCGGCAAGGATGCGGTCGCGTTCCGTCTGTCGCTGCTCGATAAGCATCCGCGTCACGTGGGTGTTCTCAAGCTCGCGGCGGAGAAGGCCGGCTGGGATACGCCGCCCGCTGAGGGCGTCTTCCGGGGCGTCGCCGTGCATGAGAGCTTCCACAGCTTCGTGGCGGAGGTCGCGGAGGTGCGCCTCGTCGACGGGAAGCCGAAGGTCGAGCGTGTGGTCGCTGCTGTGGATTGCGGTGTCCCGGTGAACCCGGATAACATTAAGGCGCAGGTCGAAGGCGGCGTCGGCTTCGGGCTCGGCGCCGTGCTGCACAGCAAGGTGACACTCAAGGATGGCGTTGTCGACCAGGGCAACTTCGACACCTATGAGGTTCTGCGCATGAACGAGATGCCGCACGTGGAGGTGCATATCGTTCCGTCCGTCGAGGCTCCGACCGGTATCGGCGAGCCGGGTGTACCGCCGATCGGTCCGGCGGTGGCCAATGCCGTCGCGGTCGGCACCGGTCAGCGGGTGCGCGTTCTGCCCTTCGCGGATGGGCTCAAGCTTGGATGACGTGATGCCGGAGGCTGGGTTTGTGAGTGATGGCGCGGTTTCCGGTGGTCTCGCGACGGAGCCGGCGGGCGTTGCGCGTGACGTGCCCGCGATTGCGCGTCGGTGGCTCGATGAATTCGGGACCATCGCACTTGCGACCGTGATCAAGACGTGGGGCTCATCGCCGGTTCCGGTCGGCGGGCAACTCGTTGTAGGGCCCGAGCAGCGGTTCGAGGGCTCGGTGTCCGGCGGTTGCGTCGAGGCGGCGGTGATCACGGCTGCGGGCGACGTAATGGCGAGCGGCCAGCCCAAAGTTCTCGAGTATGGCGTCGGAGACGAGACGGCCTGGCGCGTGGGGCTTCCCTGCGGCGGGCGGATCGAGATTTTTGTCGAGCGGCTGTCGGGCGCGGACGATGCTGCGTATCTCGATGCCGTCATCGGCGCGCGGGATACGCGGTCGCTCCTGGTCGTGGATACCAACCTCGCGGCCGGCCGGCGCGTTCTCTATCGCGAGACGGACAGCTTCGATGCCGACACGGCAGAGCGGCTTTCGAGCGGGGAGTGCGTTCTTGCGGAAGCTCCCGGCAGGCGGCGCTTCCTGCATGCGCTGGCGCCGCCTGTGCATGTCATCCTGATCGGGGCCGGGCACGTCGCTCAGGTGCTGGCCGATCTCGCGCAGCGCGTCGGCTATCAGGCGACCGTGATCGACCCGCGCACGGCGTTCTCGTCGGAAACCCGTTTCGGGGGCGTGCCGCTGCGCCAGGACTGGCCCGAGACGGCGCTGCCGGTGTTGGGGTTGGATTCGCGGACGGCCGTGATCACGCTCGCGCACGACGCACGGCTGGACGACGAGACGTTGCCGATCGCGGTCCGCTCGTCTTGCTTCTACGTCGGCGCGCTTGGCTCGCGGCGTACGCATGAGAAGCGCGTCGAGCGGCTCCGGCAGGCGGGTCTGACGGAAGCCGAGATCGCACGCGTCGATGCGCCGGTCGGGCTTCCCATCGGGGCCAAGGGGCCGGCGGAGATCGCGGTCTCCATTCTCGGCGCGGTCATCAAGGCGCGGCGCGGAGCCTGACATGGTCGCGCCAGCGCCGCTTCCGCTTGGCGCCGTGTTGCTCGCGGGTGGTGCATCGCGGCGGTTCGGGGCCGACAACAAGCTTCTTGCAGAAATTGACGGCGTGCCGATCATCGCCAGGGTGGCGCGTGAGGCTCTGTCCGGCGGCGTCGGTGAGCTGGTCGTCGTCACAGGTGCGGAGCACGATGGCTACGTCACGGCGTTGACGGGCTTGCCTGTGCGGTTCGTGCGGAATGCCGGTTGGAACGAGGGCATCGGTAGCTCGATCGCGGCCGGTGTGCGTGCGCTGTCGGCACCGCCGCAGGGAGCGTTCATTGTCCCCGGTGATCTGCCAAACTTGACGGCCTCCGTGTTCCGGCGGCTTGGGGAGGCGTTTGCTGCGGGTGACGGCGCACGCGTGGTCGTGCCTGTCACTGCCGAAGGGTCGCAGCGCAACCCGGTGCTCTGGCCGCGACACCTGTTTCCGCAGCTTGCGGCCCTCTCGGGAACAAAAGGTGGAAAGTCTCTGCTGGACACCTTAAGCGATCAGCGCGTTGATGTGTCGTTCGACGACGAGTCCCTGTTTGCGGATATCGACACGCTGGACGACTATGCACGTCTCGTCGCTGGAGACTGATGGTGACTGTCATCGACCGGTTGGGCCAGATCGACCGCTCTGCGGAGGGGTGGCCTCTGCTCAGAGTCTCCAGTGTGCGGAAGTCCTATGTCACGCCGCAGGGGCCGCTCGCGGTGCTCAAGGGCGTCGACCTTACGCTTGCCCAAGGTGAGAGCCTCGCGCTGCTCGGAGAATCCGGCAGCGGCAAGAGCACGCTTTTGCATCTGATCGGTGGGCTGGACGAGGTGGACGGTGGCGAGATCGTGCTCGACGGCGTGCGTGTGTCGGGGCTCGCCGATGGCGCGCGTGCGGCGCTCCGGCGCGAGAGCATCGGCATCGTGTTCCAGCAGTTCAATCTCGTGCCGAGCCTTTCGGTTGCGGATAACCTTGCCTTCCAGGCGCGGCTTGCCGGTCGGTTCGATGCCGCATGGCACGTCGAGCTTCTGGATCGGCTCGGGCTTGCGGTGCTCTCGGCGCGCTATCCGGAGCAACTGTCGGGTGGCCAGCAGCAGCGCGTCGCGATCGGGAGGGCGCTCGCCGTCAAGCCGCGCCTCCTGATCGCGGATGAGCCGACGGGCAATCTCGACGAGGCGACCGGCGACGAGGTGCTGTCGCTCGCGCTCGATCTCGTGCGGCGGACCGGGTGCGGGTTCCTCATGGTGACGCACAGCACGCGGCTTGCCGCGCGGCTCGACCGGCAGGTGACGCTTGCGTCCGGCGTGCTGGTGACGCCGTGACTGCGCCCAGGCCGGGAGCTATGGCGTTCTGGATCTTCCTCACGCTGCTCAGCCACTGGCGGCGGCATCCGTTGAACTTCGCGACGCTTGTCATCGGGCTCGCCATCGCGACGGCGTTGTGGAGCGGCGTGCAGGCGCTCAACCAGCAGGCCCGCACGAGCTACGACCGGGCGACCGCGGTGTTCGGTGAAACGGGCGGTGCGAGCCTCGTCAGTGCGCGGGGCGCATTCGTCAGGCAGGATGACTACGTGGCGTTGCGGCGGGCCGGGTGGAAAGTGTCGCCCGTGCTCGAAGGCGCGGTGCGGATCGGTGCCGCGTCCTACCGGCTGATCGGCGTCGAGCCGCTGACGGTGCCCAACGGGTCGCCGGTCAGCGGTCTTGTGACAGGCCGGGATCTGGAGGCCTTTCTTCGCGCGCCGGGGCAGACTCTCGTCGCGCCGGAGACGCTGGCCGAGCTTGGCGTCGCGATTGGGGCGACGCCGCTCACGGATCGCGGACCCGCGCTTCCGCCGCTCGTCTCTGCGCCGGATGTGGCGCCAGGGCTCCTCGTCGTCGATGTCGGTGTGGCGCAGGAGATGCTCGGACGGCCGGGGCAGCTTTCGCGTCTGGTCGCCGGGCCGGGCGAGACACGCGATGCGCACGCGCTTAGCGCTGTCGCTGGAGACCGGTTGCGGCTCGAAGTTGCGGAAGCAGGCGGCGATCTCGGCCGGCTCACGGACAGCTTTCACCTCAATCTCACGGCATTCGGTTTGCTGGCGTTCATTGTCGGTCTTTTCATCGTGCATGCCTCGATCGGGCTTGCATTCGAGCAGCGGCTTGGGACCCTGCGCACGCTGCGCGCCGTCGGCGCTCCGTTGCGCCTGATGATGGGTGCGCTGGTCGGCGAGATGGTGCTGTTCGCTCTCGCGGCCGGTTCAGTGGGGATGATCTGCGGCTATTTCATCGCCGCAGCGCTGCTGCCCGACGTGGCGGCGAGCCTCGACGGGCTCTATGGCGCGCGTGTGGGCGGACAGCTTGCCATCGCGCCTGCGTGGTGGATCTCCGGTCTCGGCATGGCGGTTGCGGGTGCGCTGGTGGCGTCGGCGGCGAGCCTTGCCAAGGTCGCGCACATGCCGGTGCTTTCTGTGGCGAAGCCGCTGGCGTGGCGGGAGGCGCAACAGGTGCAGCTCCGGCGGCAGGGCGCGTTCGCAGTATTCTGTCTCGTGGTCGGGTTTCTCGCCTATGGCGCGGGGAGCGGACTGGTTGCGGGTTTTGTCGTCATCGCCGGCGTGCTGCTCGGCGCGGCACTGCTGCTGCCGCTCGCGCTCGCCTGGTTGCTACGGCTCGGTGAAGGAACCGCTCGGGGTGCGCTGGCGCAATGGTTCTGGGCGGATACGCGTTTGCAGCTTTCGGGGCTGTCGCTCGCGCTCATGGCGCTGCTGCTGGCGCTCGCGGCCAACGTGGGCGTCGGCACGATGGTCGAAGGATTCCGGAAGACATTCACCCATTGGCTCGACGAGCGCCTCAACTCGGAGATCTATTTCGACGCTGCGAGCGCGGCGGACGGCGAGCGGATCGTGGCGTGGCTCGGTACACAATCGCGCGTGACGGCCATCCTCCCGGTGTGGCGGGCCGAGACGCGCATCGCGGGGTGGCCGGTGGACGTGTACGGCACGCGGGATCATGCGACCTATCGCGAACATTTCTCGTTGCTCTCGGCCTTGCCGGATGCGTGGGACAAGGTGCGCGATGGGGAGGGTGTGCTCGTCAGCGAGCAGCTCGCGCAGCGCATGGGGATCGTGCTCGGCAGCCGGCTCGGCGTCCCGACCGCGCAAGCGGAATGGGAGGTGCCGGTGGTCGGCATCTATCCAGACTACGGCAATCCGAAGGGGCAGGTGCGGACCAATGTGGATCATCTGGTTCGGCACTGGCCCGAGGCGCGGCGCACGAGCTACAGCTTGCGGGTTGCGCCCGGCGACGTGCAGGGGCTGATCCAGGAGATACAGACGGCGTTCGGGCCGGCGCTGGCGCGCATTGTCGATCAAGCGTCTCTCAAGGCGGCGTCGACGCGCATCTTCGAGAAGACGTTCGCTGTCACGGGTGCGCTCAACACGCTGACGCTCGTCGTCTCGGGGATTGCGCTGTTTGCGAGCCTCTTGACGCTCAGTGGTTTGAGACTGACGCAACTGGCGCCGGTGTGGGCGCTCGGTGTGACGCGGCGGAAGCTTGCGGATCTCGAGGTTGGGAAGCTTCTGGTGCTGGCCGCGATTACGGCTCTTCTAGCCGTGCCGCTCGGGCTCGTGCTGGCGTGGTGTCTCGTCGCCATCGTCAACGTGCAGGCGTTCGGGTGGCGGCTGCCGTTCCATGTGTTTCCGGCTCAGTGGGGGCTGGTCTTCGTGCTGGCGCTGGGGACCGCATTCCTCGCCGCGATCATTCCGGCGCTGCGGCTCGGACGCATGGCGCCGCAGGATCTGCTCAAGGTGTTCGCCAATGAGCGCTAGAGGCGTTGTCATCGCGTTCGCTGTCATGGCCGTCGCCGCACTCGGCGGACGGAGTTTGGCAGGTGGTTTCGCAGGCCTGGGCGAGGAGGCTGCCGGCTTTGCGGAGGTTGTGCCGGGAAAGGCAATCACGTTTCCGGCGGATCTCGGCGCGCACCCGGAGTTCCGGATCGAGTGGTGGTACGTCACCGCAAATCTGAAGGATGCAGCGGGGACGGCGTACGGCGTGCAATGGACTTTGTTCCGGCAGGCGCTCGCGCCCGGCACAGAGCGTGGCGGCTGGTCCAATCAGCAAGTCTGGATGGGACATGCGGCCGTGACGTCCGCGGGTGCGCATCGGTTTGCGGAGACGCTGGCGCGCGGCGGGATCGGGCAGGCAGGCGTTACGGCCACGCCGTTCAAGGCGTGGATCGACGACTGGTCGTTCGCAAGCGTCGAGGGTGCGGACGGTCTCGCTTCTACAACGCTTTCGGCGAAAGGCTCGGACTTCTCGTATTCGCTGTCACTCAAGAGTTCACGCGCTCCGGTGTTGCAGGGCGATCATGGGTACAGCCGCAAGTCGGAGCGCGGGCAGGCGTCCTACTACTACAGTCAGCCGTTTTTCGAGGTTGCGGGGACGCTGACACTCGATAGGCGTTCCGTCGACGTGACGGGTCAGGCGTGGATGGACCGTGAGTGGAGCAGCCAGCCGCTGGCGTCGGATCAGAAGGGCTGGGACTGGTTCTCGCTGCACCTGCCGGGCGGCGAGAAGCTGATGCTGTTCCAGCTTCGCGACGACAAGGGCGGCAACTTCCGTTCGGGGAGCTGGATCGGTGCGGACGGCTCGGTTGCGTCGCTCGCAAGCGACGACATCATGCTCACGCCGGGCGAGACGCATGAGGTGGCTGGGCGACGGTTGCCGGTCGCGTGGACGGTCGCGGTGAAGAGCCGGGCGCTCGAGGTCACAACGACGCCGCTCAATCGCGCAAGCTGGATGGGAACGATTTTCCCGTATTGGGAAGGTCCGATAAGCTTTCGCGGGTTGCACGCGGGCGTGGGCTACCTCGAGATGACAGGATACTAGCGCGTCTTGCCTTCGGTGGCCTTGGAGACGGTGGCCATGGTGACGGCGACCGCGTCGCCCTCGCGCAAGAGTGCGTTCGGGGAGAGGATCACGCGATCGGAGGGTTCGAGACCGGCGACGATCTCGACACGCTCGCCGAAGTCGCGTCCGACCGAAACCTTGCGGAACGTGACCTTGTCCTCGCCGTCCTCAAGCTCCGCAACGGCAACCTTCTGCTGGCCGTCGCGTGTCACGAGCGTGTTGGTCGGGACCGTTACGGGCTCGCGGTCGCGCGAGATGTCCAGCGTGACGAGGCCGGTGAGGCCGGCTGGGATGCGCTCCTCCGGATTCGCCATGGTGAGCTCGGCGCGCATGGTGGAGGAGACTTGGTCAATCAGGCCGGCGCGGCGCATGACTTTGGCGGAAAACACCTCGCCCGGCAGCTCCGCAAACGTGACCTTGGCGGCGTTGCCGAGGCGCACTTTGAGGGCGTCCGTCTGCGGCACGTCGAGCTCCACTCGGAGCTCGTCGAGGCGCGCGATGCGGAACAGCGGTGCGCTCGGCTGGGAGTCGGTTGCGGAGATGCGATCGCCGCGTTCGACGGCGCGGGCAACGACGGTGCCGGCGAACGGTGCGCGCAACGTGAGGAAGCCCTGCACCTCGGTCAGCCGGTGCACCTCGGCTTCGGCGGCTGCGAGGTCGGCTTCGGCGACGCGTTCGTTCGCGGTGCGTTCGTCGCGCTGCTGCTCGGAGACGTGGCCCTGCTTGACAAGCTGCTCGGCGCGGCCTGCGTTGACACGGGCGAGATCGAGGCGTGCGCGCGTCTGCTCGACCGTGGCCTTGGCGCGGGCCAGCTCCTGGTCCACCTCGGGTGCATCGATCAGGAGCAGCACGTCGCCGGCCGCGACCTTGTCGCCGATGTCGACCGTGCGCTTTGCCGCGACGCCGCTCGCCCGCGAGGCGACGACGGCCTGCTCGGCGGGTGCGGTGCGGCCGGTCAGCGTG
This sequence comes from uncultured Hyphomicrobium sp., assembly GCA_964508485.1. Classification (GTDB taxonomy): domain Bacteria; phylum Pseudomonadota; class Alphaproteobacteria; order Rhizobiales; family Hyphomicrobiaceae; genus Hyphomicrobium_C. The sequence continues at coordinate 11,396 of CAZDUD010000049.1, forward strand.
ATGGTGCCGTTCTCGCGCAGCGGCTCGGGGTGCACGACGCGGACGGTCTTCAGCGGGGCGGCCTCTTTCGACCGTGCGGCGTCCTTGGTCGTCGCTTCGGCGGTGACGGGTGATGTCACGGCTTGCGTCCAGGCCACATAGACGGCCCCTGCCGCCGAGAGCAGCGAGATTCCTGCGATGACGATGCGCTTGATCATGTGTCTCTTCTCTCACCTGCTCGTGGCAAGGCCGTGACCAGGCGCGGCTGCGCCGACGGTCTCCTGTTGCTTGACGGGCTCCTGGCGGCGGGGCCGCGCAAGAATTGCGAACAGGAATGGAACGAGTGTCAAGGTGGCGACGGTGCCCAGCATGAGCCCTCCGACCACGGCGCGTCCGAGCGGTGCGTTCTGCTCGCCGCCTTCGCCCGCGCCGAGCGCCATGGGCAGGATGCCGACGATCATGGCGGTTGCGGTCATCAGAACCGGGCGCAGGCGCGTGCGGGCTGCGTCGATGGCAGCCTCGACGGTCGTGGCGCCCTCGGCGAGGCGGTCGCGGGCAAAGCTCGTCACGAGGACCGAGTTCGCAGTCGAGACGCCGATCACCATGATGAGGCCGGTCAGCGCTGGGACCGACAGCGGGGTTCCCGTCGCGAAGAGACCGACGAGCGCGCCGGTGATGGCGACCGGCAACCCGCTCATGGCGATGAACGGCAGAAGCCAGGACTGGAAGTTGACGACCATGACCAGGTAGACGAGCACGGCAGCGAGTGCGATGCCGCCTGCCATCTCGGCGTAGGCCTGCGTCATGGAGCGGGCGCGGCCTGCCACCTCGATGCGGTTGCCGGGTTTGAGCCGCGCCTCCACCTCGGCGATGGCCTGCTCCACCTCGCCGTAGACGCCGCCGAGGTCGCGGCCTTCGACGTTAGCGAGCACGGTGACGGTGGGCATCAGCGTCGTGCGGTCGATGTTGGCCGGGACGTTGCGCAACTGGATGCTGGCGATGGTGCGCAGCGCGACCGTGCGTCCGTTCTCCGAGGCGCGGACCGGCGTGTTCAGCAGTTGCTCGATCTCGACGAGGTTCGAGGGGGGCGCCACGATCTGCACGGCGTAGGAGCTGCCCACGACGGGATCGGCCCAGAAGGTCGGTGACACCGTGCCTCCGGTTCCGAGCGCCGACAGGATGGCGGTCGAGGCGTCTTGCGGGGTCACGCCGATCTGGAGCGCGCGCGTGCGGTCGATCTCGATGTAGTAGCTCGGCAGACTACGTACCTGACGCACGGTGACGTCGACGGCGCCGGGGATGGCACGGATACGCTCCTGCAGGGCGCGTGCGGTTTCGCCGTTCCCTATACCGTCGCGCCCGATAATACGCACTTCGATCGCCGTTTGAGCGGAGCCAGCCAGCGTTTGCGCCGTGGCGTCGGCCGGGCGGAAATAGACGGTGAGCTCAGGGAAGCGCTCGCGCAGCATGCGGCGCACGGCGCTCACGTAGCCCGCGGTCGGGGCGTGCTCCTCGGCGAGCTGGATCAGGACCTCGCCGTCGAAGGAGCCGATCACGCTGCTTTCGATCCAGGCCAGGTTGACCGGCTCGGGCGTGCCGATGTTCTCAGCGATGAAGCCGATCTCGTTTGCCGGAATGACGTCGCGGATGGCGCGCTGGACATCGGCGAAGGTGCGGGCCGTCTCCTCGACGCGCTGGCCCGGTGTGGCGCGTACGTAGATGCGGATCATTCCGGCATCGGTCTCGGGAAAGAACTCGCTGCCAAGGCGGGTCATGGTCAGGGCGCCTACGGCCATGACGGCGGCAAGCCCTGCGAACGGCACGATCTTGTTGCGGACGAGAAAGCCGAGCAGCGCTGCCGCACCGCCCGACAGGCTCTTCAAGAGACGCTCGAAGGCATTCGTGCTCTCGGCGTGCGCATGCGGGCGCAGGATCATCATGGCCAGCGAGGGGACGAGCGTGCGCGAGAGCACGTAGGACGCGGCCATGGCAAAGATCACCGCGAGCGCTAGCGGCGTGAAGACGAAGGCTGCCGTGCCCGTCAGCAGGAAGAGCGGCGAGAAGACGATGCAAATGGAGACCGTCGAGACGAACTCCGGGAACGCCACCTCGCTTGCGCTCTTCAGCACGGCTTCCTTAAGGCCAGGGCCTTCTTCGAGGTGACGATTGATATTCTCGATCTCGACCAGCGCGTTGTCGACCAGGATACCGATGGCGAGCATCAGCCCGCCGAGCGTCATGAGGTTGAAGGTCTGGCCGGTCAGCATCAGTCCGGTGACGGAGGCCAGCAGCGCGAGCGGGATCGACGTCAGCACGATCAGCGAGGAGCGCCAGCTGCCGATGAAGACGAGCACGACGAAAGCGACGAGCAGGCCCACGATCACGCCTTCCTTGAGCACGCTGTCGACGGCCTGCTCGACGAAAATGGACTGATCGAAGATCGGCTGAATGGTTAGCCCCTCGGGCGCTGCGGCGCGCAGCGAGGGCAGACGCCGCTTGATCTCGCGCACGATGTCGACGGTGGAGGCGTTTCCGAGTTTGAGGATCGAGACAAGCACGGCGTTCTGGCCGTCTAGGCGCGCAACGTTGGTCTGCACGGCCTGGCCGTCGCGCACGCTTGCGACGTCCGAGATCTTGATGGTGCGGCCTTCGATGGAGCGCAGCGGGAGGTCGGCGAAGGTGGCGACGGTCTCGGGGCTGGCGTTGGTCGTGATCAGGATCTCGCGCGTGCCGGTGCGCAGCGTGCCGGACGGCAACGTCAGGTTTTGCGTGCCGACGGCGCGGGCGACGTCGCTCGGCGACAGGCCGTGCGCCTGCAGCGCCTCGGGGTCGAGGTCGATCATCACCTGGCGCGCGGCGCCGCCATAGGGGAGCGACAGGCGGATGCCGGGGATCGACTGGATCTGCGCGCGGAGCTGGAGGCGTGCGTAGTCGAACAGTGCGCCGTCGCTCAGCGTATCGGAGGCGATGACGAGCTGGAGCACTGGCACCGACGACGGGATGTAGGGGATAATCAGCGGCGGTGTCGTGCCGGTGGGCATGCGGCGCAGGATCGTCTGGCTGACGGAGGTGACCTGCGCAAAGGCATTCGTGACATTGGTGCCGGGCTGGAAGTCGACGCGCACGATGGCGACGCCGTTCAGCGTCTCCGAGCGCAGCTCACGGATGTTGTCGACGTTGTTCATGATGGCAAGCTCGCTGAAGGACGTGAGCTTGCTCGCCATCTCCTGGGCATTGAGCCCGGCGTAGGTCCAGATGACGTTGATGGCGGGGATGTTGACCGTCGGCAGGATGTCGGTCGACATGCGCCGCGCGGAGAGGCCGCCGAAGAGCAGCAGAAGGATTGCCAGAACGCCGACCGTGTGCCGGTGCGCGATGGCGTATCTGACGATCCACATGCCCGGCCCCTCTCAGCGGATCGGCGGCGCGCTTCAGCGAGCGCGCGACGGCGCAATCGGCTGCCGCCTGACGATCTCTCGATGAATTCAAGAGGTTATAGCGTATCCCGGAATGGGCGGCACGGGCTTCGGAGTCGCGGGTAAAGATACCTAGGGCGTCGCGAAGGTAAATATTGTGGCAGACAGTATTGTTCGGTTCGTGGATGACGCGGAGCCGCTGGGGGTAGGGCGGCTCCGCGTCCCCGGTGCGTTGGGATGGGCGTGGCTTAGAGGGCACCGGGATCGTGGACATCACGCTGCGGGGATGATCCGGATTGCGGTGCGATGTCCGTGCTGCTCGCGATAGAGAATTCGTACCTCTTCGCCACGGCGCAGGCCCACACCCATCAGGCGGGGATCGTAGCGGTAGACCTGATTGTGAACGGTCAGGTGCTGCCGTTTCGGATTGAGATGCTCGATCCGTCCCGTGACCTCATGGGTGGGGCCTGCTGCGACTGCCGCCCCGGTGGCGGCGGTCATTGCAAGTGCGATGCCGGCGATTCTCACTGTGGATCTCATAGGTTCGTCCTTACGCATACCTAGCCTTGCCCCGATCCGTCGAGGATCGGGGCGGGCAGGGGTTTCGACTACTTCTCGTGTTTGACTTTCGAGGCCACCATCTTTCCGTTCTTCATCTCGTAGGTGATGGCAACCTTGTCGCCCGTCTTGATCTTGTCGAGCTTGATGCTGCTGCCCAGCTCGAAGGTGTTGCCGTTGGCCAGCGTCAACTCGCGCTTTGCGGAATCGGTGGATTTGACGTCGCCGGTGACGGTTTGCGTTGCTGCGAGGGCGGCCGTCGAGACGAGGGCGAGGGCGGCGAGCACCACGGGACCAATTGCCTTCTTGGACATCGGATAGTCTCCTAAATTTCTTGTCTTTCCGGTTTGCGGGCGGCCGGTGCGGCGCGCCCACGCCCTTGATATGCGCTCGCCAGTTTTCGCCGTTCTGGCCGGGGCCATACGGATTCGTAAGATGTCCGCTTTTTCATCCAGCGGCGGCGCCGGGGAAGGTGATGGCCACGCGCAGGCCCGGCTCGTGATCGTCGAGGGCGATACGTGCGTCATGCAGCTCGGCGATGGCGGCGACGAGGGTCAGGCCCAGGCCGCTGCCGGGCGTGGAGCGTGCGCGCTCCAGCCTGTAGAGGCGGCGGAAAACTTTTTCGCGCTCGTGCCTGGGAATGCCGGGGCCGTCGTCGGTCAGCTCGGCGCGGAATCCGTCCGGCTCGTCGTGGAGCGTGAGCGCGATGTGGGTTCCCTTCGGACAGTGGCGGATCGCGTTCTCGATCAGGTTGGCGAAGAGCTGGACCAGAAGCTCGCGGTCTCCCTTGATGATGGCGGGCTTCCAGCGTCCGTCCGTCCATGCCAGTTGATGGCCGGCATCCTCCGCAACCGCCGCGTAGACGTCGGCCACGTCGTCCAGCACGGCGCCGAGATCGATGCTTGCGAAGCGCGCGCGGCGTGCGCCGGCCTCGATCTGCGTGATGCGAAGGAGTGCGTCGAACGTTTCCATCATGGCGTCGAGGTCGCCGAGCGCATCCTCGACCGCGATGTGGAAGTCCTGGGTCGTCATTGCGCTGCGGCGTGCGATGTCGAGACGCTGGCGGAGGCGGCCCACGGGCTTCTTGAGGTCGTGAGCGATGTCGGAGGACGACTGGTTCACGTTCTCGATCAGCTTCTGCAGATGGTCGAGCGTGTGGTTGACCTGTGCGCCGACGTGGTCGATGTCGTCCCCGGATCCGGACATGGGAACGCGGGTCTCGATCTTGCCTTCGGAGACGGCCGACAAGGTCTTTGCGAAGGCATCGATGCGGTGCTGCGTGCGGCGGGCGATGAACGTGCCGCACAGCGACCCCAGAAGCGTGGTTGCGATGAGGCCGAGGCCCAGGACCTCGAGCAGGAAGGTCTGCGTGCGCCTGAGATCGCGGTTCGAGCTGCCGACGAGCAGGCGTCCATCGGAGACGGGCTGCCAAATGGCCTGGAACCGGTCGTCCGGTTCGCCGTTCGACCATGCGGCTTCGATGTCGGATCGGCGCAGCGTTATCCAGGTGTCCGACGGCTTGATGCCGTTGACGTTGCCGGCCACATGACGGCCCGTGCGGTCCACGAGCTCGAAGATGAAGTCGGCGTCGCGGACCGACCCGCCTTCGCCCGTGACCGCCGCCGTGAGATCGCCGAAGCCTTTTTGGCGGTCAACGGCGAGCAGCGAGTCCATGGTCTCCTGCGTGCGATGGCGGATCTGGTCGCTCAAGCGCGCGGTGATGCCGAAGAAGACGATGGCGAACATAACGATGACGGTGATCGCGAACAGGGCGGTGAAGGTCGCGGCCAATCGTACCGGGGTCCGCTTCAGCACGGTGCGGTCCCCGCTACGGGCGCTCATGCAGGCTGTAGCCAGCGCCGCGGATGGTATGGATCAGCTCGGTCGCGAATGGCTTGTCGACTTTGGTGCGCAGGCGCGAGATGTGGGTCTCGACGACGCTGGTCTTCGGATCGAAGTGGAAGCTCCACACGCGCTCGAGCAGCATGGTGCGCGTGACAACGCGCCCCTTGTTGCGCATCAAGACTTCGAGCAGGCGGAACTCACGCGGCTGCAGATCGATCTCGGTGCCGCCGCGGTAGACTTTGCGCGTGATCAGGTCGAGGGCGAGGTCGCCGACCTTGAGGCGCGTCTCCTCGCCTTTGAGATGCGGGCGGCGCGCGAGGGCGTTGAGCCGGGCGAGCAGCTCGGAAAACGAGAAGGGTTTGACGAGGTAGTCGTCGCCGCCTGCCTCAAGCCCGTCGACGCGGTCGTCAACGCCGCCTAGGGCGGTCAGAAACAGGATCGGGGCCTTGCGGCCGGCGTGGCGCAGGGCTTTGACGATGTAGAGGCCTTCCTGCCCTGGGAGCATGCGGTCGATGATCAGCACGTCATAGTCGTCGGCCATGGCGCGCTCCAGGCCGTCCCGGCCGTCGGCGAGGTGGTCGATCGTGTGCCCTTCCTCCTCGAGTCCTTTGGTGATGTAGGCAGACGTGTCGGGGTCGTCCTCGATCAGGAGTACACGCATGGCTGGCATCCATATGCGGAGGTGAAAATACCGAGGTATTTCATTTCGGCACTATAGATGCGAGACATGATCGCTCGCTTACCGGTGCATTACAGATTGGTAAGGCTCAACTTTCTTCGTGAGGTCAGGCGGGCAGCTCGCGCGGGGCGCCGCCGGGCACTGCTCCGATGACCTCGGCCTCCAGCTCATCGGGCCGGTGCTCGGCGGCAATGACGAGGTAGATGACGGGCAGGATGAAGAGCGTGAACAGCGTGCCGATCGCCATGCCGGTGACGAGCATGATGCCGATGCTGTTGCGCGCCTCGGCGCCCGCGCCGGTCACGAACACGAGCGGCAAGTGGCCGAAGACGGTGGCCGCCGTGGTCATGAGGATCGGCCGCAGGCGCGTCTTGGCGGCTTCGCGGATCGCGGCCAGCTTGTCCGCCCCCTGACGCTGCACCTCATTGGCGAAGGCGACGATGAGAATGCCGTTCTTGGCGATGAGGCCGACGAGGGTAATCAGGCCGATCTGACTGTAGATGTTGATGGTCGTGAAGCCGAGGAACGTGAAGACGAGCGCTGCGGTCAATGCCAGCGGCACGGAGCCGAGCAGCACGACGAGCGGATCGCGAAAGCTGCCGAACTGGGCGACGAGCACCAAGTAGATCAGCAGGATGGCGAAGCCGAGCGTGCCGGCGAGCGTCGCGCCCTCCTGGCGGATCTGGCGGGACTCGCCCGCGTAGTCGACCGTGTAGTCGGCGGGCAGGATGCTGCGCGCGGCGGCTTCGAGCGTCGCGAGCGCGGCCGCCTTGGTGATGCCGGGCGCGACACCGCCGTAGACGCGGAAGCTGTCGGTCTGCTGGAAACGGGTGAGCGTGCGCGGGGCGGTCCTCGTCTCGAGGCTCGCGAGGGCGGAGACGGGAACCTGCTTTCCGTCGCGTGTGCGGATCTTGTAGTCGAGCAGGCGCTCGGCGACGGCGCGATCGGAGAGGTTCACCTGCGGGATGACCTTGTAGGCACGTCCCTCGCGCGTGAAGCGGTTCACGTAGTTGCCGGAGATCAGGATGCCGAGCTGGCGGCCGACGTCGGCGAGATCGAGGCCAAGGTCGGCTACGCGCTCGCGATGTACGGTGACGATGACCTGCGGCAGGTCGATCTTGAGGTCCGTGTCGGCGAACATGAACTGTCCGCTCGCGAACGCGGCGTTGACCAGCTTGCCGGCGTAGTCGGCCATCTGCTCGGGCGTGCCCGGCCCTTTGAGCACCAGCTCCACGTCGTAGTTGCCCGCGCCGGGCAGCGCCGGCGGCAGCACCGGGAAGACCTGCAACTCCTTGATCTTCGAGACCGCGCCGAAGACCTCCGGCTGGATCTCGTGGGCGGGTCGCGTTCGATCGTGCCAGTTCTTCAGGAGATAGCCGCCGAAGCCGTTGGACGGAAAGACGATCTCGAACATGGCCTCGTGTTCAGGCAGCGCCTTGCCGATGGCCTGCACCTTGTCCATGTGCCCGGCTGTGTAGGCGAGGGATGCGTCGGGGGCCGAGTTGACGATCAGCAGGATGAAGCCCTCGTCCTCGACGGGGGCAAGCTCCTGCGACGAGAACATGTAGAGCGGCACGGCCAGGAGGCAGATGAAGAGGCCGAAGGCGATCACCTGCGCGCGCAGGTGCAGGATGACCTCGAGCGCGCGGCCGTAGGCGTCGGAGAGGCGTTCGAAGCAGCGGTTGACGAAGCGAGCGTAGCGGCCCTCGTGTCCGCCCTCGGAGGCTGCATGGGCGCTCATGACAGGCGAAAGGGTAATAGCGACGAAGCCCGAGACGATGACTGCGATGGCGAGTGTGAAGGCGAACTCCTTGAAGAGCACGCCGGTCAGCCCGTCGAGGAAGCCGATCGGTGCGTAGACCGCCGCCAGCGTGATGGTCATGGCGATGATCGGCGTGAAAAGCTGGTGCGTCGAGACGAGGGCGGCCTCTCTGCGCGACATGCCGTTCTGCATGTGGCGCGTCACGTTCTCGACGACGACGATGGCGTCGTCGACGACGATGCCGACCGACAGCACGATGGCGAGCAGCGTCAGCAGATTGAGCGAGAAGCCCATGGCCATCATGGCCGCGGCGGCGCCGATGAGCGAGATCGGGATGGTGACGAGGGGGACGAGTGCGCTGCGCCAGGACCCGAGAAACAGGAACACGATGAGGCCGACGATGAGCACCGTCTCGGAGAAGGTCTTGCCGATCTCCTTCAGCGAGTTCTCCATGTAGACGGTGCCGTCGTAGGCAAGGCCGATCTCGGTGCCCTTGGGCAAATCCTTACGGATGTTCTCAAGCTCGGCGCGCAGCGCGTAGGCGACGGCGATCTCGTTGGTGCCGGGGAGCGGCCAGACGGAGAGATAGACCGCGTCCTTGCCGTTGTGGCGGACGTTGGCCGTTTCCTCCTCGGCGCCGAGCTCGACGCGGCCCACATCGGAGATGCGCACGATGTGGTTGCCGTCCTCGCGCACGATCAGGTGCTCGAACTCCTCGGGGCTTTTGAGATCCGTGTTGGCGAGCAGGTCCACCTGAACCTGGCTGCCCTTGGTGCGGCCCACGGCGGCGAGGAAGTTGTTGCGGGTCAGTGCCGCCTCGACGTCGCTCGCGCCGAGGCCGAAGGCGGCGAGGCGCTCCGCGTCGAGCCAGATGCGCATGGCCTGCGGGCGCGCGCCTTCGAGGCCGACGCGCTGCACGTTCGCTATGGTGGAAAGGCGCGGCTGGATGTTGCGCGAGAGATAATCAGTGATCTCCGGCGGCGACATGGTCTCCGAGGTGACGCTCACGTAGAACGTCGCGTAGGGGCGATCGGCGCGCTGGACCTCGATGACGGGGCTTTCGATCTCCTCGGGCAGCTCGCTCCGGATTTGGTCCATGCGGTTGCCGACCTCGGCCAGCGCCACGGTGCTCGGGTGGTTGAGCTGGAGGCGTGCCGTCACCGTGCTCACGCCGGCGACGCTCGAGGATTCCACGTAGTCGATGCCTGTGATCGACGAGACTGCGCGCTCGATCGGTGTCGTCACAAAGCCGCGAATGCTGTCGGCGGAGGCTCCGACGTAGACCGTGGTGATGACGATCGATGAGCTTTCGATGCGCGGGTACTGCTGGATCGGAAGCTGGGCGATGGCGCGCAATCCGATCAGCACCAGCGCCAGGTTGACGACGATGGCGATCACCGGGCGGCGGACAAAGATCTCGATCGCGCGCATGGCCGCTCTCTCAGTTGACGCCGACTTCGGCCGGAGAGGTGGCGGCGGTGCTCGTGTCGACGAGCAGTCCCTCGCGCAGCTTGAAAGAGCCCGAGGCGGCAATCAGCTCGCCTGCGGATACACCCTCGCGGATGGCGATGTCGTCGCCCTGCACGACGCCGGTCGTTATGGCGCGCATGCGCGCGCGCAGCTTGCCGTCCTCCTCGACAAGGACGAACACGTGCTGGCCGCTCGGCGAGCGGCGGACCGCGGCGAGGGGGACGAATACGGTCTGTTGCGGCGCGGACGTGGTAACGGTCACGTCGACGAAGGTGCCGGGGCGCAGTGTCTCGCCGAAGCCCTTGGCGATGGCGCGGAAGCGTACGGCCCGGCTTCCGGTGTCCGCGCTGTTGTCCTCGGCCGCGATCTCGGCGGTGGTTCTGCCGCCGGGAACAGCGGGACCGCTCAGCGTGACGCGGGTTCCGGTGCGGATCGCCGCGGCGTCGTCCTGGGGCAAGGAGAAGTCCACGTAGGCATCTGTTGCGACACCCTGCAGGGTCACGATGTGCGTTCCGGCATCGAGGTAGGCGCCGGGTTGCCAATCGCTGATGCCGATGCGGGCGCGGAACGGCGCGACGATGCGCTTCTTGTCGACGATGACCCCGAGGTTGCGGGCACGCGCAACGGCGGCTGCGTGCTCCTCGCGTGCGCGGTCCATTTCCTGCTCGTTGAAGGCGGCGCTGTTGCGCAGGCTCTCGCGGCGGTCGAGCGTGAGCTTGGCCAGGCGTGCGTCGGCCTCGGCTGCGGCAAGCGCGGCCTCCTCCTGCCGCACGTCCAGTTGGATGAGCAGTGCGCCCTCCTCGACGATATCACCGGACTTGAAACCGACGGATGCAATGACACCGGCGATCTCGTTCTTGATGTCGACCTGGCGCAGGGCCGCGACGGAGCCGATGGCGCGCGTGGTTGCGGACCACTCGCCATTGCGTGCGCGCACGGACAGCACGGCTTCGACCGGCTCAGGCGCCGATTGCGAGGCTGCCGTCGCAACCTGAATCTCGTTGTACTTATAGATCCCCAAACCACCGGCAATGCCGGCGATAGCGAGGATCACGGCCAGCCAGGCTACGGCGCGCCTCAGCATTTTTCCCTCGGGTATTGTTGCGCGTCTTCAAGCGATGCGATCGGGCTTTCGTATGGCGGAGGGCGTTCCTCGGATGCCACGTCTACGCGCGCGGCAGGCCCTTGGATCGTCCCTCGTCGCATCCAGGACGCGCGGCGCTCCCCCAATCCGACATTGCCATCGGAGTATTTTTCGTTGTTCGTGCGCCTTCTTCGGCTGCCACCGCGTTCCGGGTCAAGGGGGACTTTGCGCAAGGGTTTCCGCACGTGGCGCAAACGGGGCGCGTAGTGGCAGCGTGTGGCAACTTTGCCGCGATTTTTGGGGCAATTGTCTCCGATGAGTTGCCGCCGTCAGTCTGCGGCTGGCCTCACGGTGATCCTGATGCTGTCCTTGCGGACGCCGCTCACCTGGATGGAAAACGGTCCTGGGGCGACCTCGAAACGGACGCTTTTGCGCAGGCTGTCACAATTCTCGGAACCGGTATGGCCCGTGGCCTCCAGCGGAGTGCCGTTCTGCACCACGTCGATCCAGCCGTTGGCCGAGAGCGTGACCTGGTAATGCGCGGCTTCCGCGCTGCCCTCGAAGCTTACGAAGCCTCCGAAGGTTTCCGTGTCGCCGGGCTTTGGCGTCTTGGTCGGCTTCGAGGGGAACGGGACTTCGCCCGCCGGCTTCAAGGCGATCTCGATGGCCTTATCTGCGGGTGGGGCCGCGAGTGTTCTGCCCGACGCGACTTTCTCGCTGTCGGTGCTCCTCATCCAGCCGAGCTCTGTTTCGAGCGGCCACAGGAAGTCGCTGCAGCCCGTTTCGCCGGCAGCAACGCCGGGCGCCGTGGATGCCGCCAGCATGGTGCTGCTTACCAGAAGGATCAGAAGCGTTCGCATCTCACTCCACCGCCACCATGACATCGGACGCCTTGATGACGGCGGTTGCCGTCATTCCCGGCGCGAGCTTCAGCTCATCGACGGCCTCGTTCGTGATCGAAGCCGTGACGACGCTGCCGCCGACATCGATCCGCACATGCGCGGTCGTCGCGCCCTTCTTCACCTCGACGACCTTGCCCGTAAGCACGTTGCGCGCGCTGATCTTCATGGCAGCGTCCCTTGTTCCATCTGGTGCGTTGAGTGCCGATGTATATAGCGCCAGGCAAACGATTGGAAGGTCGCGGCCTAGAATTTCACGCGTGCATTGGCAAAGAACTGGCGCCCGGCCTCGGGGAAGCCCTCCGCAAGCTCGTAGTTTTCGTCGGTCAGGTTGGTGCCTCCGATCGCTGCCGAGAAGTTCTCGTTGAACTTGTATTCGGCTTGGATGTTCAGGAGCGCGTAGGAGCCCGTTTCGATGTAGGTCCGCGTCGTGCCGCTCGAGACGATGCTGTTGCGGTCGCTCGCAAGCTGCAGACTTGGCGTGATCGTCAGGTTCGGCAACACGTCCCATGCGAGATAGAGGAATGCCTCATGCTCTGGCGTGCCCTCCGGCCGGGTGCCGGGGGTGATGTAGTCGTAGTTGCGCTTGAGCAATGTGTAGTTGCCGCCAATACGCAGACCTGGAGCGATATCCCAGTCGACGGAGATTTCGAAGCCGTAGTGCTCGCCGTCCACGTTCTGGAGCTGTGAGCTTATCCCGCCCGACGAGTTGATGATGTAGGCGTTCTGGATGGAATCCTTGAGATCCGAGTAGAAGACAGCGCCGGAGATGCGCGCCTGGCGGAAAAAGGTTTCGGTGGCTCCGATCTCGTAGTTGGTCGAACGCTCGGGTGCCAAGTCCGGGTTCGGGATCGCGTAGCCGAAGCGCGTGCTATAGCGCTCGAACACCGTCGCGAAACGCGTGCGGCTCGATACGGTGGCGTGCGCGTTGCCTGTATCCGAGAAGCGGTAGATGGCGCCGCCCTGGTAGTTCCAGGCATCGGCGGTGGTCACGCGATTGTCGACGACGGTTCCTGTGCCGGAATCGTAATCCTGGGCTTTCTTGACGTCCTGATAGTCGTAGCTGATACCGGCAATGAAATCGAGGCGTTTGGATGCATGGAAGGTGTTCTCTCCGGCGAACGACCATGTATCCTCGACGTTTGACTGCCACGGCTCGACATAGGCCGCGGAGCTATCGGGACGAGCAAAGTTGCGCTCTTTGTGGTCGTCGCGCCGGTAGTGGATCGTGGCTTTTAGCGTGTTCATCGGGATGAGCTCGGTGCCCATCTCGACAAGACCACCATAGGCGAAATCCTCGTAGTCGCTATTGAACGTATACGGGAATGTCTGCTGCGAGTAAGGCGGCCGTCCGAGAGCCGGCACGTCGAAGGAGCTGAGGCGGTTCTCAAATATGTTGTAGTATGCGTTCGTTTTCAGATACGACGAATTGCCGATCTGTGTTTTCGAGAGCCACGAGACACTGGTCGTATCCCAATAGGGCCATGTCCAATAGCGCTGCGTCTGGAGCTGCTCTTTGGCGACGTGTAGCGGCGCGTTCTTCTCGCCGCTTTGGGTCGTGAAGTTGACCGAGTATTCGTCGGTCGCATTCGGGGTGATTCCGACCTTGGCATTGATCTTCCAGTCGCTGAAGTCGGAATAGTCGCGATCACCGCCTTGCTCGTAGGGAAAGTATGGATCGTAAGGCGACGATTGGCGCGGGCGGAAATCTTCCGACAGGTTGAACTGATCCTGGTCGACAATGGTGCCGGAGATCTGCGCGTAATAGCCCTTCTGGCGTGTGCCGGCGTAGGCGTAGCTGCTCCACTGGTTCATGTCGCTGACGTCGCCGTTCATCACCAGTCCCGAGCGCGCTTCGAACTCGAGCTCCTTCGTCGGTTTGCGCGAAACCATGTTTATGGCGCCGCCCGTGCCGCCGGGGCCATTGAGCACGGATACATAGCCCTTCTGGATCTGGATCTCGGCGAGATCCGGCGTCAGGAAGCGGTTCATGTCGAGACGGTTGTCGGCGGGCAAGTAGATGCGGACGCCGTCGATGGACAGGGGGACGCGCAAACGGTCGAAGCCGCGCACGAAGATGTCGCCTTCGTTGCGCCGGCCGCCAGCGGAATACGAGGTGACGCCGGGGGCGAGATCTACGGCGTCTTTCAGGTTCGTTTTGTTGTACGTCCAGATGGCTTCGTTGGTGATTGTCGAGCCGCCGATCATGTCGATCTGGCCAAGCGTGAAGGCGCCAATGGCTGGGCCTTCATAGGCGGTTGAGCCGGAGACGTCGGTTTCACCTGATACTGCGGGCGCTCCGCCGCCTGAGCCGGAGGCGGTTGTTTTGCGAGCCTTGCGCCGCGTGACGATCGGCTCGGACGGGGCCTGCACGACAACGGGAGGAAGGGGCGTCGCCTCGTCGGCGGTGACGTCGCCGCCTGCAGTGGCAGCGCTGGCATCTTGTGCGCTCGCGGACGATGTTGCAACGCAGAGACCGGCCGCGGTCACGGCGGCGAAGACGACGGATTTGTACATTGTACTCCCCCAAAACTCGTGCGGGCCTCCCCAAGGCCCGTTCCCTGCTTGCGATATATTCATTAAGATATAACGTGTGCAAGCTCAAATTTGCTATCGCTTTATTCAGCGGTTCAATGGAAGTCGCGGCTCTTGATGGCGAGTGGGGTTGTGTAAGCGGGGGGCGCGCTTCCGGCGTCGCTGTCGTCGAGCCACGCCGCATCGCCGAGGCGGGCCAGTTCGGCGCTGAGGTCGATGAAGCTTTCGGCGAGCACGTGGACCACTTCTCCTGCGCGCTGAAGGCGGCCGCGTACGAGCAGGAAGCGTGCGGACATGATCGTGCGGCGGTTCTTGGCGAAGACTTTCGGCCAGACGATGATGTTGGCGATGCCCGTCTCGTCCTCGAGTGTTAGGAAGACAACCTTTTTGCCGCCCGGCATCTGGCGGATGAGAACGAGGCCGGAAACGCTGATTTTCTGGGCATTTCTTGTGAGGGCCGGGTCGCGCAGGCGGGTGTTCGGCGTTACGCCATCCCGTTCGAGGCGCCGGCGGAAGAACGCCACCGGATGCGCTTTAAGCGACAGACCTGTGGTTACGTAGTCCTCCGCCACGTGCTCGGAGAGCGGCATCGCGGGCAGGGCGACCGCAGGCTCGGGGAAGAGCTCGTCACCGGCGCGCATGTCGAAGAGCGGAAGGGTGTCGTTGTCCGGAATGCGGGCCTTATCTTTCTCGTGTGCCCCTCCCGTTCCGCTCGCAAGGCCGATGCTCGTCAAGCGACGGGCTGACCATAATGCCGCACGTCGGTCGAGGCCCATGGAGCGGAAGGCGTCGGCGGCGGCGAGGTGCTCTATCGCGCTACGCGAGACGCCTCCGACGGCGGCAAGGCGCTCGAGGCTTGCGTACCCGTTGCCGCGGGCGGCGACGAGGTGCCCCATCTCCTTCTCGGAGAGGCCTTCGATCTGGCGCAGCCCCAGGCGCACGGCGAAGCGATGGGGACCTGTCGTGGCGGGTTCCAGCGTGCAGTCCCAATGGCTGAAGTTGACGTCGGCCTCGCGCACCTCGACGCCGTGCTCGCGCGCGTCGCGCACGAGCTGGGCCGGCTGGTAGAAGCCCATGGGCTGGCTGTTCAGGATGGCGGCGCAGAAGACGTCCGGATAGTGACATTTGATCCAGGCCGAGGCGTAGACGAGGAGTGCGAAGCTCGCGGCGT
>CAZDUD010000050.1:0-15335 GCA_964508485.1 uncultured Hyphomicrobium sp.
CGCTCGGCCTCGCGCACCTTCTGCACGATGACCTGCTTGGCGTTCTGCGCGGCGACGCGGCCGAAATCCAAAGGCGGCAGGGCCTCCGCGATGAGGTCTCCAACCTTGGCGTCCGGATTGCGCCGCTTGGCATCCTCGACGGTAATCTGCGTCGCCTCGTTCTCCACCTCGTCGACGACCGCCAGCACACGCGACAGCCGCGTCTCGCCCGTCTTGGGGTCGATCTCGCAGCGGATGTCGTTCTCCGCGCCGTAGCGCGATTTCGCGGCCTTCTGGATCGCATCCTCCATGGCCTGGATCACGATCTTGCGGTCGATCGTCTTTTCCCGCGCGACGGCATCCGCAATCTGCAGAAGCTCGAGCCGGTTGGCGCTGATGCCTGCTACGCCTGCCATAGTCAGAGACCCTCCACATCGTCGGTCTTGAGTTCATCCGGATCGGCCTCGATGCCGTCTCCGAGTTGTCCTTTGCCTTTGCCCGCCGCCTTGGCGCGGGTGAGCGCCTCGCGAATGAGCTCGTCCGTCAGCACCAGCCGGGCGCTCGCGATCATCCCGACCGCGAGACCGATGGTCTTGTGGCCCTCCTCGCCGAGGTCCACCTCGATCAGCACCTCGCCGCTCTCGAAACCCTCGAGGCGCCCTCTGAAGCGCTTGCGCCCTTCGATCGGCGCCTTGAGCTCGATCTTCGCTTCCGACCCCGCCCAATCGACGAAGTCGGACGGACGTACGAGCGGACGATCGATACCGGGTGAGGAGATCTCGAGCCGGTAGCTGTCGGACACGATATCCTGCACGTCGAGCAGCGGCGAGATGGCCTTCGAGACCGCCTCGCAATCGTCGATCGTCATCGACCCGTCCGGCCGCTCGGCCATGATCTGCACCGTCTTGCCGTCGCGACCGGATATTTCGATACGCACAAGCCGGAATCCAAGGCTGTCGAGCACGGGCTCGACGAGCTGGGCGAGATCCGATGCGAGACCGGTCTCCTGGATGAAGCGGTCGTGTGAGACGACCTGGTTCAAGCTATGCATACCGCGTTGTTTCCGGCGGCCGACTGAGGCTACCAAAACAAAAAGAGCGAGCCCTTGAGGGGCCCACTCTCAGAGTTGAGATGATCATGAGCAAGCAAACAATACGTGACTGTGACAGTCCTGGCAAGCGCCTTTGCTAGGGGTTTTCTATCCCCAAAACCGGCTGCTCGGCCCGTTTTCCCGTATTTCCGGAAGATGTCCTGAGAAAGCGGAAGAAATAGCAGCGCCGCCCCTCGCGGCCCGCCTTCGCCTCATACCGCGTGGCGGGCCAGTCGGCAGGCCGCACGCACCAATCCGCTGGACCTTCGGCCGTCCAGCGGAATTCGGGCGTCCCCTGCACGGCAAGCAGCGCCGTCCGGGCATAGTCGCCAATGTCTGTCGCCAGCCGAAGCTCCGCGCCGGGCACCATGACACGCGCCAGAAGACGCAGAAGGTCCGGCGAGAACAGGCGCCTCTTTTGATGCCGCTTCTTGGGCCACGGGTCGGGAAACAGTATGAAAACCCTCGATAGCGATCGCTCCGGCAACCACCGGAGCAGCGGCCGCACGTCGTCCTCGAGCAGGCGAATGTTGCAGAGCCCTTCCTCGTCGATGGTGGTGAGCGCCTTGACCACCCCCTCCTCAAAAGGCTCGCAACCGATGAGCCCCACATCCGGATGTGTCCGCGCCTGCCAGAGGAGATGCTCGGCCCCGCCAAAACCGATCTCAAGCCACACGGCCGAAAGCGCGGGTTCGAACAGCTCACGCAGATCGCTGAATGGCGGCCTTGCAGGATCGACGGCAACCTTCGGCAACAGGTCCGCAAGCAGCCGCTCCTGACGTGCGCTGAGCTTGCGTCCCCGCCGCCGCCCGAAGGAGCGAATCTCCGAAGTTCGCAGCATGGGCCGCGTCTCGTCCCTGGTCATGGAGATGCCGTACGAATACAGCCCACAACACCCTGCCCGCCCTTGTGGCGGCCATCCCGGGGCCACCTGAACGAAGGCTAGCGTGCCCAACTCTGGATGGCCGGGTCAAGCCCGGCCATGACGTGGTTGCAATGAAGCCGCTCGGGTAGCTTCCCGGCTGAAGCTCAAACGGCCTTCTGGATCGCGTCCGCGAGGTCGAGCTTCTCCCAGGAGAACCCGCCGTCGTTGTCGGGCTTGCGCCCGAAGTGGCCGTAGGCCGACGTGCGTGCATAGATCGGCCGGTTGAGATCGAGCTGCTGACGGATGCCGCGCGGCGTGAGATCCATCGCCCTGTCGAGCGCAACCTCGATCGCCGCCTCGTCCACCTTGCCCGTGCCGTGCGTGTCGACATAGATCGAAAGCGGCTTCGCAACACCGATCGCATACGAGAGCTGGATCGTGCAGCGATCCGCGAGACCGGCAGCGATAACATTCTTGGCGAGGTAGCGCGCCGCGTAGGCTGCCGAGCGGTCAACCTTCGTCGGATCTTTGCCCGAGAACGCGCCACCGCCGTGCGGCGCCGCGCCACCGTAGGTGTCGACGATGATCTTGCGGCCCGTGAGCCCGGTGTCGCCGTCCGGACCGCCGATGAAGAACTTGCCCGTCGGATTGATGTGCCAGATCGTATCCTTGCCGATCCATCCATCGGGGAGGGCCGCGCGCACATAGGGCTCGACGATATCGCGCACGTCCTTGGAGGTGAGATCCTCCACGATATGCTGGTGCGAGACGACGATCTGGGTGACACCGACCGGCTTGCCGTCCTCGTAGCGCACCGTCACCTGGCTCTTCGAATCCGGACCGAGCTTCGCCGCGTCTCCGTTCTTTGTCTTGCGCGCCCGCGCCAGGTCCTCAAGGATCTTGTGCGCATAATAGATGGGTGCCGGCATCAACTCCGGCGTCTCGCGGCAGGCATAGCCGAACATGATGCCCTGGTCTCCCGCGCCTTCTTCCTGATTGGTCGGCTGCTTGGCGTCGACGCCCTGTGCGATGTCCGCCGACTGCCCGTGCAGCAGAACCTCGATGTTACAGTTGGCCCAGTGGAACCCTGCCTGCTCGTAACCGATGTCACGGATAGCAGTGCGCGTAATGTCCTCGATCCTGGCCACCGTTACGGAGCGCGGACCGCGATACTCGCCCGCAATGACAACACGGTTCGTAGTGGCCAGCGTTTCGCACGCGGCACGGATCTGCCAGGGATCCAATCCTTCCTGGATGCCGTCGCGGAAGAAAGCATCGACCACCTCGTCCGAAATGCGGTCGCAGACCTTGTCCGGATGCCCCTCCGAAACGGATTCGCTCGTGAACAGAAACGACTGGCGTGCCACGTGATCCCCTCGATCTCGCTAGTGACTGTCGGCTGCGCGTAACAGAAGAGCGACAAATGGAAGTAGCCCCGGGCATCCGACCTGCCCCAGGGAGTCGCGGCACCTCTTGCCGGTTTTGCCGACTTCGGTCAAGCGCCGGAGCCTGGAAAGCTTAGAACGCAGGTTCAGAAGCGCGACCCAAGGGAACTGCGCCCTCAGTCAAGCGGGTCCTCACCGCCGAGCGTGCGCACCAGCTCAACGACAGATCGCCGCACACGCGGGTCTGCAATTTTCACAAAAGCTTTATTTAGCTCGAGCCCCTCGCGCGTCGAAAGAAACTCGAGCACGTAGCTTTCGGTCGGACGCTCGGAAAAGCCAGGGGTCAATGCGGTATCGACAAGTTCGGCGGGCGCCTCGTCATAAAAGAACTGAACCGGCACGCCCAGAACACGGGACAGATCGAACAGCCGGCTCGCCCCGATCCGATTAACTCCCTTTTCATATTTCTGGACCTGCTGGAACGTCAGCCCAAGGTGCTCTCCGAGTTTTTCCTGGCTCATGCCGAGCAACATACGGCGCAAACGCACGCGGGTTCCAACGTGCGCATCGATCGGGTTGGGCTTTCGTGAACCACGTTCGTTGTCGACATCGTCGTCGATTTCGTCCTTCGACATTCGCTCGCCCGCTCCCTGCCCTTCATGTCATCGGCCGCTCCCCTGCCTATGGAACTCGAGGCCCGGGGTCAATATTTTACCAACATGAAAGTAATTTTACATGATACTTTTAAGGGAAACACGGGGAGTCTATGCAACCATAAGAAGTATGATGGTTGTTTGGAGGAAAATCGATCCTAGCTCGATCTATTTGATGGCGGATGGCCGGTTGTGCCGGCCGAAAATAATCGTAGACCCGATAACAAGGCCCAAGAATAGAAAAATTACATCGCCGAGAACTGCATACGGCGGAGAAGATCGTGTAACCGGCAGATAGGAGTCTGCCACTCCCCTGACGTTCATCCCAAGCATGACCAGAACACGTCCGCTGGAATCCACGATGGCGGAGATCCCGTTGTTGGCCGCGCGCACGAGAGGCACCCCCTCCTCGACAGCCCGCACCCGAGCCTGATGGAAATGCTGACGCGGACCCGTCGTGTCACCGAACCAGCCGTCGTTCGTCACATTGACGAGGACGCTCGGCCGGCCGTCACTCTGTGCACCGACACCGGGGAAGATGGCCTCGTAACAGATGAGGCCACCGACGGGCGGCAGCCCCGGCACAGCAAGCAGCGGCCTCGGCGTCACCCCGACCGAGAAACCCCCGCGCCGGCGCGTCAACTGCTCGAGCCCGATCGCCTCGAGCGTGCTCTGCCACGGCAAGTATTCGCCGAACGGCACCAGATGTGTCTTGTCATAGACGCCGTCGAGCGATCCCGCGCCGTCGAACACCATCAGACTGTTGTAGCCACGATCCGCATGCTGAGCGATATCCGGCGCGCCGTTGCCGTCGCGCCGGAGCGCGCCTGTGAGAAGAAACGCATTGTCAGGAAGCATGTCGCCGATGGCGGCGCGCGCCTCCGGATGCTCGAGCGGCAGAAACGGCATCGCCGCTTCAGGCCAGACCACATGCGTGATCCCGCTGAGACCGTCGCGCCGCCCGGATGCATCGACCTCCGACAACGCGAGATGATCTTGGAAGATCTGAGCCTGCTTGTCCGGTTGCCACTTGTCGCGCTGCGGAACACTCGGCTGCACGATCCTGATCTTGACACCCTCGACGGTGTCGCTTGGCGCTGTCGCGAGCCGCGCCGCCCCATACGCCGCGAGCAACGCAAGCGGAACGCCAGCGGCCGCAAGCGCCGTGATCCAATCCCGACGGCGCGAGGGTCCGCGCTCGGCATCGGCCATGATCACGAGCGGCGCAGCGAAAATCGGCACGGTGATGAGCGTCAGCCCATAGATGCCGAGAAGACCCGCGCTCTGCATCAGCACGAGCGGCCATGTCAGCGCATAGCCGAGCACATTCCAGGGAAATCCCGTCAGTATATGTCCGCGCAACCACTCTGCAGCCGCGAGCGCAAGCGCAAGGACAAGCAGCCGCTGGAAACCTGCCCGCCAGCACACGACCGAGCCGGCCGCAGCAATAGCCCAGAACAGCGCAAGCCCCGCCGGCATCAGCGTCACCGCGAACGGCAACAGCCAGCCGAACCTGTCCGCCTCGACAAGAAACGCTTCGCCGATCCAGAACAGTCCGAAAAGGAAGTAGCCGAATCCGAACAGCCACCCCACGCCGCCCGCGGCGCGCGCCCGATGCCACAAGCCGCCCGGACACACCACCGCATCGTCGATCAGCCAGACGAAAGCCGGAAGGGTGAGGAACAGAATGGGCGAGAAAAAGAACGGCGCCATGGCGAGGTTCGACAGCGCGCCCGCCACGAATGCAATTGCGCCCCGTCGCCAGCCCCGAGCCGACCTGACCGCGTGATGCAAATCTCCGATCCGGTCTCGCACCCCCATCACGGATCAGCCGGGAGGGTCGCCATTGGCTAACGCCGCGGGCGGAAGATGGATCTTGAGCCGCTTGACGCGCCGCGGATCGGCATCCAGCACCTCGAACTCGACGCCAGACGCCGCATGACGGATCAGCTCTCCGCGCGCCGGAACACGTCCGACGATCGTGAACACCAAGCCGCCGAGCGTGTCGATATCAGCCTCTTCCTCGGGCCTGAGAAGCTTCCGCCCAAGCCGCGCCTCGAGTTCCTTGACCGGCGCACGCCCGGACGCAACGAGCCCGAGCTTCGGATCGACGGCGATCAGATCCGCCTCCTCCTCGTCGTGCTCGTCCTCAATGTCGCCCACGATCTGCTCGACGAGATCCTCGATGGTCACGAGCCCATCCGTGCCACCGTACTCGTCGACGATGAGGGCCATGTGAATATGCGTCGCCTGCATGCGCACAAGCAGGTTCATCGCCGGCATGGATGGCGGCACGTAGAGCACCGGCTTCCTGAGCTTCAACACCGCGATCGGACGGCTGAGATCGATGCGGCTGAGATCGGGCTTGTTGTCGGCCGACCCCGACGCCTTGACGCCTGCTTCACCCCTATCGCCGTCCCCCGGCGCCCTCTGCTTGATCGGCGCACGCAGCGCACGGCCCGCGACTTCCGCCGAAACCCAGCGGAACAGATCCTTGATGTGCAGCATGCCGCGCGGATCGTCGAGCGTCTCGTGATAGATCGGAATGCGCGAAACGCCCGACTCCTCGAACAGCCGGATCAACGCACCGAGCGGCTCCATCTCCTCGATGGCGATGATGTCCGCGCGCGGCACCATGATCTCGTCGACGCGCGACGCCCCGAAACGCAGGAGCCCCGACAGCATCTTGCGCTCTTCGGGCGAGAACCCGCCCGTGGCCTTGGCTTCCTCCTTGAGCAGCACCTCGAGCTTGTCGCGCAGCGTCGGCTGTTCGGCGAGGCCGAGCCGCGTCCAGAGATGCTGGAGCCAGCCGGTCGCGCTCTCGCGCATCGTACGGCGCTCGGTGTCGTAGGTTACGTCGTCCATCTGGTCGTCGTTGCTCATGGGACTGAATGGGAGTGCTCGTCGCCGGCATAGGGATTGGAAATGCCGAGCGAGGCGAGAACCTCGATCTCGATACCTTCCATTTCCTGTGCATCCGCGTCCGTCTCGTGATCGAAGCCGAGCAGATGCAGGAGACCGTGCACGACGAGATGCTGAAGGTGATGGGCCGCAGCTACCCCCTGCTCGGCCGCCTCCCTCTCGATCGTCTCTTGTGCAAGGACGATATCGCCAAGCGGCTGCGTGTCCGTCTCGCCAAAGCGGTCGAGCGCGGGAAACGACAGCACGTTGGTCGGCTTGTCTTTGCCGCGGAACTGGGCGTTGAGCGTGCGCACGGTAGCATCGTCGCTGAGCGCCACGCAGGCTTCCGCCGGAGGATGAGCGGCAAACCGCGGGTCGGACGCCACGGCATCCCCCGCAGCCGCGATCAGCGCGTCACGCTCGTCGAGCCGAGACCAGTCCCCCGCTTCATGCAGAATGTCGAGGCTGAGCCAGAGAGGCGCCCCGCGACGCCTCTCGCTCAGACTTCGACTGTCCGGGTCTCCGGGCATGTCAGGGCTTCCTCGTCCCGGCCGTGTCGTAGGCTTCCACGATCTTGGCCACGAGATCGCGCCGCACAACGTCGGCGCCTGTGAACCGTACGGCGGAGATCTCGTCCACGCCGGAGAGGAGCCGCACGGCCTCCTCGAGACCCGAGGTCATGCCGGGCGGCAGATCGATCTGCGACGGGTCGCCTGTGACAACCATCTTCGAGTTCTCGCCGAGCCGCGTCAGAAACATCTTCATCTGCATGCTCGTCGTGTTCTGCGCCTCGTCGAGGATGACGAAAGCATTGGCGAGCGTGCGTCCGCGCATGAACGCAAGCGGCGCAATCTCGATGACGCCGCTTTCGAGGTCTCGCTCGACCTTCTCCGGCGGCAGCACATCGTAGAGAGCGTCGTAGAGCGGACGCAGATAGGGATCGACCTTCTCGCGCATGTCGCCCGGCAAAAAGCCGAGCCGCTCGCCGGCTTCCACCGCCGGCCGCGAAAGAATGATGCGCTCGACGACACCGCGCTCTAGGCACTGCGCCGCGAACGCCACCGCGAGATACGTCTTGCCGGTGCCCGCAGGGCCGATGCCGAATACGAGATCGGTCTTTTCGAGCGCGCGGATATAGGTGCTCTGGGCCGGCGTGCGCGCCTTCACGACTTTGCGCCGCGTCGCAATCTGCGCCTGCCCGTCCGCAGACGGCGCATCCTGCTGCCGCGCGTGGCGGATCAGACCGTCGAAATCTCCAGGGCCCACGTGCTCTCCCTTCGCGACGCGCTCATAGAGCCGTTCCAGAACCTCGCGCGCGATCTCGCACGCAATCTCCGGACCCGACAGGATGACGACGTTGCCGTGTGCATGCGCCTCGATGCCGAGACGATCCTCGATCAGCGCCAGATTGGCGTCGAACTCACCGAGAAGGCGGGTGAGATGGCGGTTGTCCTCGAACGGAACGACCACGCGTTTGCTTGGAATGGGAGATTTAGCCACTCGCCTCCGACCTACTGCCGTCTGGCCGCGCATTGCTGTCAATCGTCTCGTCTCCTGAGACTGCCCGGGGCGGAAGGGCGCCCCTCCCAACTAAGCCTAGCATAGGGACGAAAGCCGCCGAATCAACGCTCCGCCCACATTGGAACCGTTAACAGGTTCATGATTATCCGCATATGACGCCCGAGAGACTGTTGGCACCTGCCGCGTGGATCTCCACATCGACGATGCGCCCGACGAGCGCCGGGTCGGCCTCCGCATGCACAAGTTGCAGATAAGGTGACCGGCCGACGAGCTGTCCCGGGTGTCGTCCCGCCTTCTCGAACAACACCGGCAGCCGCCGGCCGACGAACGCGCCGTTGAAGCGCCGGTAGCCCGCGTCGATCACGTCCTGCAGCCGCTCGAGACGTTCCCGCTTCACCTCGTCGGGAACCTGCTCGTCCATGGTGGAGGCAGGCGTGCCGGGACGCGGACTGTACTTGAACGAGAACGCATGTGCGAAGTTCGCCTCGTCAACCAGGGCCAGCGTCGCCTCGAAGTCCGCATCCGTCTCGCCCGGAAACCCGACGATGATGTCGGTCGAGAGCGCGATGTCGGGCCGCGCCACTCTGATCCGCCCGATGAGATCGAGATACTCCGCCGCCGTGTGCTTGCGGTTCATGGCCGCGAGCACGCGATCCGCTCCGGCCTGGAACGGCAGATGCAGATACGGCATCAGCTTCTCTTCGCGCGCATGAGCCTCGATCAGATCGTCGCTCATGTCGCGCGGATGGCTCGTCGTGTAGCGGATGCGCGCGAGACCTTCGATGGCCGCGAAATGGCGGATGAGCCCCGCAAGCGTCGTCGCCGCACCGTCCGGTCCCTCGCCGTGATAGCCGTTGACGTTCTGGCCGAGCAGCGTGATCTCCGCGACCCCGCGATCGACAAGCCGCCGCGCCTCCTCGACAAGCGACGCGACCGGCCGTGAAAACTCCATGCCGCGCGTGTAGGGCACGACGCAGAACGTACAGAACTTGTCGCAGCCTTCCTGCACCGTGAGAAAAGCCGATACCGCCTTCGCGGGCGCACGTCCGGGCAGGGCCTGGAACTTGTCCTCGTCCGGAAACGCCGTCTCGACGAGGCCTGCTTCGCCCCTCCTGAGACGGCCGAGCAACTCCGGCAGGCGATGATAGCTCTGCGGTCCGAGCACGAGATCGACCGTCGGCGCGCGCTTGACGATCTCCTCGCCCTCGGCCTGCGCCACGCATCCGGCGACCGTGATTAGCGTCTCCTTGCCGTCCTTCGCGCGCTCACGCTTGATGTCCCGCAGCCGTCCGAGATCGGAATAGACCTTTTCGGCCGCCTTCTCGCGGATATGGCAGGTGTTGAGGATCGCAAGATCTGCTTCCGCCGGCTCGCTGGTCTCGACATAGCCCTCGGCCGCGAGCGCCTCGCTCATGCGCTCGGAATCGTAGACGTTCATCTGGCAGCCGAACGTCTTGATGAAAACGCGTTTGGCAGCGGGCGCAGGCTCGCACTCGGCGAGCCCCGTCTGCGGTGTCGCGTCGTCGTGCAGCGATGAATCGAGATCGTCCAAGAGGTTTGCGTTCCCGGATGCCGAACAGTCCCCCCGTGCGCAAGGGGCGCGTACCATAATTTGCCCCTAGACGCACCCCACGTCGCCGCATTGCAGCATTGCACCGCCGTTTTGTCCAGCAGCCTCAAGCGCATGAGGCACGCGCCTCATGCGGGCCGAAACGCGGGCCGAGCCGCGTTAACGCTATGCTGAAACCGAGAGAATCGAACTAGCGGAACACAGAGCTGCTGCGGGCCGGCGGCGCGGACGTGCGTTCCTCCGCCGCAGGCGTCGTGACCACGATCTCCGCGTCCTCTGGGTAGCTGCGCAGTATGCGCACCACGTTCTCGCGGATTTCAGCTTCGCTGCGCCGTGCAAGATCCTTGCGGTCGGCAAAATCCTCAAGCGGGATCGGCGCGCCGATACGGATGCGCACGTCGAGCGGCCCCGCCTTCAAGAGCGACCACGCGTGGCTCTGCATCTCCATGTCGCCGAACCAGCCGACGATCGGACGCGCCCAGCGGTTGATGGGCACGCCGTGCAGACGCGTATAGACGAGCGAGAGTGTCTGCACGACGACATCCGGCGCGTCCGGCGGTGCGGCAGCAGAAACTTTCGCGGGCGGCTTCGCGGCCGCGAACAGCGACGTCTTGAAGGGCAGCACACGGTTGCCGTCGCTCGACGTGCCTTCTGCGAACAATACGACCGTATCGCCCGTCGCAAGCCGCTCCATGATCTCGTTCGTCGTCTCGCCGACCGCGCTGCGCCGTTGCCGGTCGACGAACACGCTGCGCTGCAGCTTGGCGAGCCACGACACGAACGGCCAGCCCGCCACTTCTTTCTTGGCAATGAACGACAGCGGCGCCACCGCCGACAGCACGGTGATGTCGAGCCACGACGTGTGGTTCGACACCAGCAGCACCGGCTTGTCGCTCTGAACGGCTCCGTCGACATGGAGCTTGATACCGAACAGCCGGCAGACCTGTCGGTGATACCAATGCGGAAAGCGCCGCGCGCTTTTAGGTGAGACGCGCAGCAGCGCCGCCTGAACCGGCATCAGCGGCACGGTCATCACGAAAAAGCCCGTCAGGATGGTTGCAGCTCTGAACGTTCCCATACGCCCAACCTGTTCATCCCTGTCTAACCCTTCCGCGCCGGCTTCTTCTTGTCGATCGGCTCGCCGTAAAGCTCGAGCCGGTGCCCGACCAGCGTGAACCCGAGCTCGCGCGCAATCTTCTCCTGCAGCTTCTCGATCTCGGCACTGTGGAACTCGATCACGCGGCCGGTGCCGATGTCGATCAGATGATCGTGGTGACCGCGTGCGGCTTCCTCGTAGCGCCCGCGCCCGCTGCCAAAGGCATGCCGCTCGAGGATCCCCTTCTTCTCGAGCAGATTGACCGTCCGGTAGACGGTCGACAGCGAGATATGGGAATCGACCAGATGCGCGCGCCGGTGCAGCTCCTCGACATCCGGATGATCGCGAGCTTCCGACAGCACGCGCGCGATGACACGGCGCTGGCCGGTCATGCGCAGCCCCTGCTCGGCGCACAGCACCTCGAGCCGCGAGAGGCTTTCATCTTTCGAGACCGCCATAATGCGTTTCCGGTTCCGTGGCCCCGCGACGCCAAGCATCGCGGCTCGTGTGTTCTAGTGGATCAAAATCTGGGATTCTACAAGGCCGCCCGGACCCTGACCGCTTCGGCCCTGGCCGCTTCCTTAATAGTGATCGTACTAGAGCTTGAGCGCCAACGTCACGGCGTCGACAGCGTCCCCACCCGGGCGCTCGTAGTAGCCGCGCCGGAGCCCTGTGCCAAGAAACCCCGCGCGGCGGTATAGCTCCATGGCCGCGTCGTTGTCGGCGGCAACCTCGAGAAAGAGCTTCTTCGCCTCCGCCCGTTGCGCCGCACGCGCGACGCCCTCCACCAAACGCTTGCCGATCCCCTTGCGCTGCCAGTCCTTGGCAACGCCGAGCGACAGGATCTCCGCCTCGTCCGCCGCAAGCTGCGCCATCACGAACCCGACGCACGTTTTGGGATTGCCGCCCACCATGGCCAGGAACGCCGTCGAAGCCGGATGATCGAGCAGCGCGCGCACGCTGTCCTCGGACCAGGCCGGCGAGAAAAGCTCCGCGTGCAGCCGCGCCACCTCCGCCGCCTGCTCTGGTCCCGCCCAGAGCAGCGACACATACTTGGGATCGAACGCGGCGTTGTCGTTCATGGCACCCTCGCGAGCGAAGCCTTGTCCTGCGGCTTCGCGTCAGGTGGCCTCAGATAGAGCGGTCGCGGAAGAGCGTGGCCGGCAGCAACCGCACCATCGGGAATATACCGCACATCCGGTTCGAGCGACGGAAGCCGCACGGCGACGGACAGTCCGAGATCGCGCGCGGCCGCGGCGAGCAACTCCGCCCCCGATCCGACAGCGACAACCGCCTGACCGCCAAGAGCATGAGCCGCCGCGAACGGCGTCATGAGCGCGGGTTCGCCGAGCGGCACCAAGTCCGCACCACCAAAGCACTGAAAATAGATCTCGTCGCGGCGCGCATCGACAGCAACCGCGAGCACCCTGCCGGCAATCTCCGCCGGAATCTCGGCCGCCGCCGAGTAAGCCATCACCGCGAGACTCGACAACGTGCCGACCGAGGCACCGGTCGCGAGCGAAAGCGCACGCGCGGCCGCGATGCCGACGCGCTGCCCCGTGAACGTCCCTGGCCCGGTGGTTACGACGATGCGCTCAAGTTGGGGGAAGTCGAACGGCGCGTCCTCCATCGCCTCACCGATCAACGGCGTCAGCCGCTCCGCGTGCCCACGCACGAGGCGCTCGAACCGGTACGCCCCGGCAGCACCGCCGTCCCGCGCACGCCAAGTCGCCGCCACCGAGCAGGCACCGAAGCAGGTATCGAAAGCGAGAATATTCATGACCCGGAGCATAAAGCACGAGACGAATCGTGCAACGCGGGCGTTCACGTAGCCGCGCCGCAGGCCTGCGCCGGATCAGACAATCGTCGCGATTTCCTCGAAGGCGAGCCGCGGAGAGCGCGGCCTCAGCACGGACGCGTCGCCGTATCCGAGATTGCAGAGAAAATTCGCTTTAATCGGTGTACCGCCAAAGAATTCCGCGGTGACACCAGCCGCATCGAACCCCGACATCGGGCCGCAATCGAGCCCGAGCGAGCGGGCCGCGATGATGAAATAGGCGCCCTGCAGCGACCCATTGCGGAACGCGGTCTCGCGAATGTGGTCGGGCTTGCCGGCAAACCATGAGCGCGCATCCGTGTGCGGAAAGAGCTTCGGCAGCTTCTCGTAGAATTCGAGGTCGTAGCCGAGGATCGCCGTCGCGGGCGCCTTCATCGTCTTGTCGACGTTGCCCTCGGACAGGAACGGCTTGAGCCGCGCCTTGGCCTCCGGCGACTTTACGAACACGATGCGCGCCGGCTCGCAGTTGGCGCTCGTCGGGCCGAGCTTCATGAGATCGACAATCCTCACGAGCAGCTCATCCGGCACGGGCTTGTCTTGCCAGGCGCTGTACGTACGCGCGGAGAGAAAGATCTGCTCGAGCGCAGCCTGATCGATCGCAGCGGACATCGGAAATCCTTGAAACGAGAGAGAGGAAAAGAAAAACCCCGCCGATGCGGCGGGGTTCCCGAAATGCAGCGCTTAGACCGCCTGAACCTCTTCCACCTCGGGGCAGAAGTGCTTGAGCAGGTTCTCGATGCCGTGTCGGAGCGTCGCCGTGGAGCTCGGGCAACCCGAGCAGGCGCCCCGCATGTGCAGATAGACGATGCCGTCGCGGAAGCCCGCGAAGGTGATGTCGCCGCCGTCCTGGGCGACCGCCGGACGTACGCGCGTCTCGAGCAACTCTTTGATGGTCGCGACCACGTCCTCGTCCTCGGCATCGTAGTTGGCCTCGGCCGCATCGTTGGCGCCCTCGACCACCGCCGCACCCGACATGTAGTGCTCCATGATGGCGCCGAGGATCATGGGCTTGAGGTGCTGCCACTCGGCATCGGTTTTGGTCACGGAGATGAAGTCCGAGCCAAGGAACACGCCCGCCACACCGTCGATGTCGAACAGCCGCCGAGCCAGCGGAGACGCCTGCGCCTCGTTCTTGGCGCGGAAATCGGCAGTGCCGTCCTCCAGCACGGTCTTGCCGGGGATGAACTTCAGCGTCTGAGGATTGGGCGTCGCCTCGGTCTGAATGAACATGTCGTCGTCTCCTCCTCGGGGCTGGCGCACGGCGCCGGTCAGCCGCAGGGACATCTTTTAGAATGGTTCCAGAAAATTAGGAATGCGGCGTCGAATTGTCTAGCCCCTGCGTCGGACTTTTCGCAAGCACCGTCAGGGGTTTTGAGCGTTCAAGCGAGCGCAATGATGTCATCGAAGGCGAGATTTCCCGGCACGACCGTGACGGGAATGGGGAATGCCCCCGCAGCCGACCCCGCCGCAAGCGCGGAAACCAGCGGCCCCGGCCCCTTCGGATCGGTCGAGGCCCCGAGCACGAGGATGGACACGTCCTCGTCCTCGGCGATCGTCTTCATGATCTCCTCGGCCTTGATCCCCTCGCGCACCAGCTCCTCGCAGGGAATGTTCTCGAAACCGACGTGATGCAGCTTGCGCCGGAACAGCCGGAAGAGGGCACGCGCCTTGAGCGTCTCCTCCTCGATCTGCACCTGCTTCACGCCCGCCCAATGCTGGAAATCCTGCGGCTCGATGACGTAAAGCATAAGCAGCGTCCCCGACGAGCGCACGATGCGCGCCGCCGCGTAATAGAGCGCGCTTTCCACCTCCGGACTCTCGTCGACGACGAGCAGGAACTTCCGGGCGTGGCCAGCTTCGAACGAGCGGCGTTTTCTGTATTCCAGTGCCATGCGAGCGATGCTGCCACGCGATCCCGAAGACCACAACACGCGCGATGCCCCTCTCCCTGTCAGAACGGGGAGAGGGTTAGGGTGAGGGGCCGCCCATCCGAGCTGGTGACCCCTACGACCGGATGAAGCCGACGATATCCTTGACCTCGTCCATGATCGGGCTCGCGATCGCCCGCGCCCGCGCCGAGCCGTCGGCCAGCACGCGATCGATCTCCGCCGGATCGGCAGTCAACCGGCGCACCTCCGCCCCGATAGGACCGAGCCGCCCGACCGCCACCTCGGCAAGAGCCTTCTTGAACGCCGAGAACTGCTGCCCGCCGAATTCGGCAAGCACGGCTTCCTTGGTCTTGCCGGCAAGCGCCGCATAGATGCCGACGAGATTGTCCGCCTCCGGACGGCCGGCAAGCCCCCCGATCTCCGATGGCAACGGCTCGGAATCGGTCTTCGCCTTCTGCACCTTGCGCGCAATCGTGTCCGCATCGTCCGTGAGGTTGATGCGCGACAGATCCGACGGATCGGACTTCGACATCTTCTTCGTCCCGTCCC
>CAZDUD010000050.1:15345-26310 GCA_964508485.1 uncultured Hyphomicrobium sp.
TCATAACGCGCGTCGCCGGCCCCGTGATGACCGGCTCCGGCTGCGGGAAGAAGAGACCGTCCGCATAGCCCTTGGCCTCGATCTCGGTCCGGAAGTCGTTGTTGAACTTCTGCGCGATGTCGCGCGCCAGCTCGAGGTGTTGCTTCTGGTCCTCGCCCACGGGAACGTGCGTCGCGCGGTAGGCGAGGATGTCGGCTGCCATGAGGTCCGGATAGGCGTAGAGACCGACGGACGCATTCTCGCGATCCTTGCCGGCCTTCTCCTTGAACTGCGTCATGCGGTTGAGCCAACCGAGGCGCGCGACGCAATTGAACACCCAGGCCAGCTCCGCATGCGCGGACACCTGGCTCTGGTTGAACAGAATGCTTGTCTTGGGATCGAGACCGGACGCGATGTAGGCGGCCGTCACCTGCCGGATCGCGTCGCGGAGCTCCTTGGGGTCCTGCCAGACCGTGATCGCGTGCAGATCGACGACGCAATAGATGCACTCGTGCGTCTTTTGCATCTCGATCCACTGCACCATGGCCCCGAGATAGTTGCCGAGATGCAGGCTGCCCGTGGGCTGCATGCCTGAGAAAACGCGCTCTTTGAGTTCCATAGCCCTCGTTCCGGGAGTCTGTCAGGCGCGGGTTATGGCGCGCCAACGGCCCCCGCGCAAGACCTGGGCACGGAGCACGGCCCTCAACTCCGGCGGATAAGAGTACGGAGCTGACGGAGATTGATGGTTCCCGTCAGAAGCACGATCAGCGAATAGACCGCCAATCCGGCGCCGACCAGGATCGCCAGCGCCAGGAAGTGGACGAGCAAACCGCGGTCGGACACGAAATGGGGGGCGAGGTAGTGCGCCGCCACGACGAGCGCGATCCCCATCACCACGGACGAGAACAGGATTGCAGCGAATGCCCGCGCCATCCTGCGGTCCAGCACGAAGTGCCCACGTTTGACGAGCGTCGCCCAAAGAAGACCGGCATTGAGCCACCCGCCAAGCGTCGTCGCCACCGCAATGCCGAGTTGCGGCAGCCAGCCGATCTTGCGGAACAGGAAGAACAGCGCGATCGAGCCCAGCGTGTTCGCAATCAAGCTGATGGTCGCGTACTGCATCGGCGTCTTGGTATCCTCCCGCGCAAAATAGGCAGGCGAGAACACCTTGATCATGACGAACGCGGGCAGCCCCAGCGCGAACACCGAAAGCACCGCCGCCGTGTTTGCCGTATCCGCCGCCGTGAACGCGCCGCGCTCGAACAGCACCTTGACGATCGGGATCGGAACCACCGCCAGCGCCACCGCCGCCGGCACGGTGAGCAGCATCGCGAACTCCAGCGAGCGGTTCTGGCTGTCGAGCACGCCCGCGTGATTGCCGGCCCTGAGTTGCCGCGCCACGTCCGGCAGCAGTACGACGCCGATGGCGATGCCGACGATGGCGAGCGGCAGCTCGTAGAGCCTGTCGGCATAGTAGAGCTGCGAGACCGCGCCCGGCTCCTGCGAGGCAATGACGGTCCCAATCATGATATTGAGCTGCGTCACGCCGCCCGCGATCACGCCGGGGATGCCAAGCGAAATGAGCCGGCGCATGCCGTCGGTCATGCGCGGGCGCCGAAGCTTGAGCGTGAAGTTGTTGCGGCGAAGCCCGCTGATCAACAGCCAGAGCTGCAGCACGCCGGCGACGAACACGCCGATAGCCTGCACGATTCCGCCTTCCGGCTCGTTGTGAAAGCCCAGCGCGAAACCCACGAAGATCGCGGCCGTCAGCGTCAGGTTGAGGACGATGGAAACCGACGAGCTTTCGACGAACTTGCCGAACGTGTTGAGCACGCCCGAGAACAGCGCCACGAGCGACATGCAGAGGAGATACGGGAACGTGATCTGCGTGAGCAGCACCGCGAGATCGAATTTCTCAGGCGTAGCGCTGAAGCCGGGCGCCAGCAGGTACATGAGCCACGGCATCGTGAGGATGGCGACAATCGTCAGCACCACGAGCACCGCAACGAGCCCGCTCATGGCCTCCTCGGCAAACGCGCGCGCTGCGTCGCGCCCCTCGCCCTCAAGCTCCTTGGCAAACAGCGGAATGAACGCCGAGTTGAACGCCCCCTCGCCGAACAGCCGCCGGAAGAGATTGGGGAAGCGAAACGCGACGTTGAAGGCATCCGCCACCCAACCCGCGCCGAACGCCCAGGCAAACAGGATGTCGCGCAGGAATCCGAGCACGCGGCTGACGAGCGTGAGACCGCCGACGGTGGCAAAGGCGCGGTAGAGTTTCATGGTCCCCCGGAGTGCAGGCCGAAGATCGGCCCGCGCCAACCCATAGAGAGGAAATACCCGACAGAAAAGGCCCTTGAACCCCGTCGATCTCGTCAAAGTCCTGGGAGCCGCTTCCTCGAATTAACACCATGGCCGGGCTTGACCCGGCCATCCAGGGTCAATCACGCCACGTTTGGACAAGCGGCCCTGGATGGCCGCCTGTCGATGCGGAGCATCGCTTCGCGATGACGGCGGCCATGGTGAAAAGGGGAGGCACGCCAGAACTAAAACCGGGGCTATAGCGGCGCCGTCATCCCGCCCTGGAGCGAGGCGACGAAGAAGGCGGCGCCCATCAGGAAGACGAGCGCCGAGCCGAGCAGCCCCGCACCGGTGGCAACAGCCCCCGCAAGCCGGCTCTCGCCGCCGGCCATGCGGGTTGCAAGCTCACGCGAGCCGACCGCCAGCGAAGCAAGCACGGACACGGTGATGGCCGTGCCGAGCGCCATGGCGAAGGTCGCAAAGATTCCCGCGATCAGGATGCCCTGGCTCATGGCGAAGATCAGGACCAGAATCGCACCCGTGCAAGGCCGGATGCCGACCGACAGCGCAATGGCGATCGCCTTGCTCCACGACATCGGTCCCTCGAGCTGCTTGGGATCGGGCATATGCGCGTGCCCGCAACAGGACCCATCCGCAGCATGGACATGCTGTTCATGACCATGCGAGTGCCCGTGATGGTGAGCATGCCCGTGGTCATGCCCGCATCCACAATCGCCATGGCCGTGCGCATGATCATGCGAATGCGCATGCGCGTTGTGATGGGAATGTGCAGCTGCCGCGGTCTCCGCGCGCCGCCTGAACAGTGCGCCGAGCTGCCCGTAGAGCAGCCAGATGCCGATCAGCGCGACGAAACCCCAGCTGATAGTCTCGATCCATTTTTCCGTGGCGGTGATTTCAAGGCTCGTCGCGTTCAGCGCGATCGCCAGAACGCCGACAATGGCGATGGCCGACAGCGCCTGGAAGAACGCCGACAGGAACGACAGCATGATCCCGCGCTTCACCGTCTTCTCGTTGGCGAGCACATAGGACGAGATCACCGCCTTGCCGTGTCCCGGCCCGGCCGCATGCAACACGCCGTAGGTAAAGCTCAGAAAACCAAGCAGCAGCGTCGCGTCGAGCACATTGCCGGTCTTGAGCTGCCGCACGGCCGCGGCAAGCTCGCGGTTGATGCGCTGCTGCTGGGTGAGCACGTAGGACCAGAGGTCCCCGAAGAAGCTGCGCTCCGCCGCCTGTCCCGGCGCAACCGTCGTGGACTGGCCCGGCGGCAGCGGCACCCCGAACGGCGACTTCTTCGGCGCGTCCTGCGCGAACGCTCCAGCAGCGGTGATCAAACAAAGAAGAAGCGCACAGAGCGCAGCGAGGGAGCGCGTCATGATTTCTTGCAGCCCAGCGTCACCGTTTTGGCGTATCCGAGCCCCATGCCCGCATTCTGATTTCCGGTCGTGAGCTGCCCGCCGAACGACTCGTTGAGCTTCTGCAGCTCGGCCAGCTCGTTCTCCGGAATGCCGACGTTGGCGTGGCATCCCTCGGGCGCGCCCGCACTAAGCTTCACCGGGTTGTCGACGCCGAAGTCGAAGGCAATGAAGAAGGACTCATCGAACACCGCGAAATTGAAGTCCGGCGCATCCGCCAGAACAGGCTGTTCGAACGGCAGCGTGAAGTGGAGCGACAGGACACCGTCTTTGTGTTCGAGATAGTAGTCGATGGGCGGCTTCAGCTTGACCGCCGCCTTCCCGAGCTTGGCGACGGTGAAGTAGCCGAACTCCTTGAGCCCGTCGATGTTGACCTGCGCCAGCTCCGTGAGCTCCTCGCGCGAGTAGGTGCCGTCACCGTTTGTGTCGAGGCCCTGGATCGCCATGGCAGTATACATGTCGTCGAAGGTCCACTTGTGCTGGAGGCCGGTGATCGTCCCGCCCTGATAGAGCACCGTAGTCTCGACCGTCACCCAGACGTGCGGATGTGCAGACACCGGCGATGCGTCTGCGAGCACGAATGCGCCGAGCACCGCAATCCAGCGTGCAAAGAGCCAATGTCCCAAGACCCGCGATATCGAAGTCAAACTGCCCTCCTCGCCCCGGACCCGTGAGCACGGACGAAACACCTAATGTTAAATATAGCACACGGCCAAATGCCGAGCCGCTGCGCCCATCCCGCAAGCCCCCGGACCACGCGCCGGCAGACGACCCAAAAAATGGAGCGGAACCAAGGCACCGCCGCCTCGGTTGCGCCCAATTGGATGTTATAGTATCCACGAATCGGTCGAAACGAGGAGCTGTCTTTTTGGACCACCACAAATCCGCTTTCCCGAGGGCGCGCGCAGAAAGCTACGCGGCAATATTGGCCGCCGCGCTGCTGGTGAGCACAAGCGCTGCGGCGGCCGAGCTCAAGGTGACGGCGACCATCAAGCCGGTGCACGCGCTGGTTGCCCAGGTCATGGAAGGCGTCGGCACGCCCGCGCTTCTCGTCCAGGGCGCAGCCTCGCCGCACACCTACGCGCTGAAGCCCTCCGACGCCAGGGCGCTGCATCACGCAGACGTCTTCTTCCGCGTCTCCGAAACCGTCGAGCCGTTCACGCGCAAGATCGTGGCGGCGCTCCCGAATACGGTCCGCACCGTAACCCTCGCCGAGGCACCCGGCATCGAGCTCCTGGACGTGCGCACGGGCGAGACATTCGAGAAGCACGACCACGCCCATGAGGCCGAGCCCGACCACGATCATGGCGACCATGACCATGGTCACGACGACGACGATCACACGCACGGAACCCGTGACGGCCACGTCTGGCTCGACCCGGAGAACGCCCGCAAGATGGTTGCGGAGATCGCGCGCGTGCTGTCGGAGGCCTCGCCTGCCGACGCCGACACGTTTAAAGCCAACGCCGCGCGCACCGATGCGGAGCTTGTTGCGCTTCAAGCCGAGATCGCCCGCGACCTGGCACCGGTCAAGGACAAACCTTTCGTCGTCTTTCACGACGCCTTCCAGTATTTCGAGCACCGGTTCGGACTCGAGGCCGTTGGCTCGATCACCGTGAGTCCCGACGCCCAGCCGTCCGCAAAACGTCTGACCGAGATCCGCCGCAAGCTCGCGACGCTGTCGGCAAGCTGCGTCTTCAGCGAGCCCCAGTTCCAGGCGAGACTCGTGGACGCCGTCACGGAGGGCATGAGCGCCCGCGCCGGCACACTGGACCCGGAGGGCGCGCGCATCGAGCCCGGACCCGGCGCTTATGCGGCCCTGCTGCGCAACCTCGCTGGCGGGCTCAGAACCTGCCTGACCCAGGGCAGCTAGACCCGTTCCACAATGAAAAAGGCAGCCCGCATCACGCGGGCTGCCTTCAAATTCCTGATCCGGACGAGCCGCTTACTGGACCGACGCCTGCGCGGAGCGCGACACGGCGCCCGCGCCGACCTTACGGCCGTAGCGTGTGGTGACAGCGCCTTCCTCGGGAAGCGCGGGAAGCGCTTCGCTCTTCACCGGCTGCTCTTCGACGATGTCCTCACCCTCGGGCGTGATCGTGTGAACGACCATGTCATCCTCGGGCTGCGCCGGAGCCGCCTCGTCGTCGGGAACGATGAAGAAGCCCGTCTTCGGCGCCGAAGCGACAGACCGCGTCTTGGAGCGCCGCGTCGTCCCCGAATTGGTCTCGGCAGGCGCCGCCGACGAATAAGCGGACGGATAAGACTGCGAGTCCTTTCCAGGCGTCGGCGCCTCATCGATGGCCGCAATGGTGTTGGTCTTGAAGCGCTCCCACGTGACGACGACCTTGGTGCCCGTCGGGACCTTCGGATAGAGATCGAGCACGTCCTCGTTGAACATGCGGATGCAGCCCTTGGAAACGTTCTGGCCGATCGTCCAAGGCGCGTCCGTGCCGTGAATGCGGTAGGTGCTCGAGCCGAGGTAGAGCGCGCGCACGCCGAGCGGATTCATCGGATGCCCGCCGGGCACCCAGCTCGGCAGCTTGGGATTCTCCCTCAGCATTTCCGGGGTCGGACGCCAATCCGGGTTCTCGCGCTTCATCGAGACCGCGGTCGTGCCCTGCCAGCGGCTCTGCTCGCGCGGGATCGCGATCGGATAGCTGATCGCCTGGCCTTCCTTGGTGATGTGGTAGAGGCGACGGTCGCCGAAGCTGACGATGATCTGGCCAGCCTTGTACTGCGGGCTGAAGCTCACGACCTGGCGCTTGCCGCCGCCGTACTCAGGCTCGCCGCCCCAGAGAAACTCGATGAGCGTTTGCGCATTGGCCGGGCTCGCAACACCCGTCAGCGCGGCCGCCGCGACGACCGCCGTCAGAACTCTGCCGACCTTTGCCTTCAAACCCGACATGAACAAAACTCCCGCTGTCTAAAGCTGAGATGGAGGAAACCGGTTCCCTCTTTGGCTTCCGCCATGACCGGCATGGTGCGCCTGTCAGATGAACGCCCCGTATAAACCAGCCGCAAAATTCGCGGCAGAGCAGGACGGTCACACTGCAGTCATGTTGCGTCAGGGTGAGCGAGTTGCCGAATGACCGATGCGCTGCAGCAACGCTTGCTGATTTGTGAGGCGGTACGGGAGTTTGATAGGCATCGCTTGCGCGAAGCGGATTGACAAACCAGCGAGAACAAGTGAGAACAAAAAAAGAACAAAATCGATCGGCATAACCACCTCATCGAACGCGTGAACGGGTACCCGTTGCGTCTGATGTATGCGGTCGATCCCGCCTAGCAAGGTCCGGGGTTTCTCGGAGCGGGAATGAAGCGTGTTCGCGTTGCGTATGTTGCGTCGTTGCGTAGAGACACCGTCGTAAGATTGCGGATCCCCCCATCCGCAGCCCGTGACGGTTTGCGTCCCCCTGCCTGTTGTACTTGTGGCGCCGGCCTGCGTTGAAGTTGCGTCGTCCCCTTGGCTTGGCCCAGCGGCCGGAATGGAGCCCCCGCCATTCCGGCCGTCTTTTTTGCACGCGGCGCCAGAACGACACTCACCGGGGCGCGGGCTCGCTCGTCTTCAATCCGTCCGCACCCACGAAAACGGCAAGGATTCGCATCGGCACCGTGCCGGGGTTGCGGCCATTGTGCGGGATGGCGATCGCTTCGAGCACGGCATCCCCCGCGCGATAGACCCGCATCCCCTTCTCCCCGTAGTCGACCTCAAGCTCGCCTTCGATCACATAGCCGAAGGTCGGCATCCCGTGCGTGTGCCAACCGGTCTCCTGCCCCGGCGCCAGCGTCACGACGGCCGCCGTGACCTTCGCCGGCGCACCGGTGGGATAAACGATCCGCTCACCAACGATCGTCTCGCCGGACGAAAGCAGCGGCACGACCGCCTGCAGCTCCTCGCGCGCGGCCGAGCGATCGCCAAACATGATTGCGATCAACAAACCGGCACCGAGCATCGCCCCTGCGACGCCGACGCCAATACGGAGGTTTCCAAGCATGTGTTCGCCCCTATAGAACGGTGAAGCGCCTCCGGGCCGCGCGTTACGTCCACCATGTTCCGGAGCACCGGAGAGATCATGCCTCAGATTCGCGCGACCACAGACCGAAGTCGCAGGCGACACCCATGATCGGCGCGCAAGCGATCAGAGCAGGCTGCGTTGCAGGCGGGCTCGCGCTCCTGTTCGCCTGCCTGCTCACAAGCCCGCTCGTCGCTCAGGACGCAGGCCTCCCGCGGTCCCAGCTCGAGCCCGAGGCCGGGAGCGGCCGTACCGATAAGACGCTGGCCGTCTCGAACAGATACCTGATCTCGACCGCGAACCCGCTGGCATCGGATGCTGGCCGCGAGATGTTGCGGGCGGGCGGCTCCGCGGTGGACGCCGCCATTGCCGCCCAACTCGTGCTGGGACTTGTCGAGCCGCAATCCTCCGGGCTCGGCGGCGGCGCGTTCCTCTTGCACTGGGACGAAAGCAAGAAAGAGCTTCTGACCTACGACGGACGCGAGGCGGCACCCGCAGGCGCAAAGCCCGACCGCTTCCTGCGCAACGGCAAGCCCATGGACTTCGACACCGCCGTGCGCTCGGGTCTGAGCGTCGGCACGCCGGGCCTGCCGCGCCTGCTCGAGCACGCCCACAAGCGTCACGGCAAGCTGCCCTGGGCTAAGCTCTTCGAACCGGCAATCAAGCTCGCGCGCGACGGCTTCGAGATCTCCTCCCGCCTCTATTTCATGTTGCGCTGGTTCGGAACCGACGCCCTCTCTCCCACGGCGCGGAGCTACTTCTTCGACGACAACGGCAGCCCGCTGCCCATCGGCTACCGCCTGACGAACCCGGCCTATGCGAAGACCCTCCAAACGCTCTCAGAGAAAGGCGCCGACGCATTCTATTCCGGCCCGATCGCCGAGGCGATCGTCGAAACCGTCGCGAAGGCCCCCAACGCGGCCGGCGATCTCACGCTTGCCGACCTCGCGGGCTACGCGATCGCCGAGCGCCCCCCCGTGTGCATCGACTACCGCGCGCGCCGCGTCTGCGGCATGGGCCCGCCGTCATCGGGAGGAATGGCCATCGCGCAAGCTCTCAAGATGCTCGAGCGCTTCGATCTCGGCCGCACCCCGGACGACGCCATGGGCATCCCGGCGATGCACCTTGTGGTCGAAGCCGAGCGGTTGGCCTACGCCGACCGCGACCGCTATCTGGCCGATCCAGCGTTCGTGCCTGCCTTGGCAGGCCTTCTCGATCCCGCCTACCTTGCTTCCCGCAGCGCGCTGATCGATCCCGCAAAGGCGATGCCGCACGTCGAGCCGGGCTTGCCGCCGGCAGCAGACAAACGCGCCTTCGGCATCGACGCCACTTACGAACGCGCCGGCACGAGTCACCTATCCGTCATCGACGCAGACGGCAACGCGGTGGCCTTCACGACCACCATCGAAGGCCCCTTCGGTTCGGGCCTCATGGCTGCGGGATTTTTGCTGAACAACGAGCTCACCGACTTCTCGTTCAGACCCGCGGACGACGCCGGAAATCCCGTCGCCAACCGCGTCGAAGGCGGCAAGCGCCCGCGCAGCTCCATGTCGCCGACCATCGTGTTCGACGAGAACGGCGCGTTCTCAGCCGCCCTGGGTTCGCCCGGCGGCAGCCGCATCATTCTGTTCGTCATGAAAACGCTCGTCGGAATGATCGACTGGCAGCTCGACGCTCAGACCGCCATCGATCTTCCGAACTTCGGCAGCACCGGACGCGCCGTCGAGCTGGAATACGGCTGGTCAACCATCTGGCAGGCGCTCATGCTGAAGAGCTACGGGCACGCCATCTCACCCGACCTCATGAACTCCGGACTGCACGTCGTTGCCAAACGCAACGGCCGCCTCGAAGGTGGCGCCGACCCGCGACGCGAGGGAGTGGCCCTTGGCGATTGAGCACGAGCACGCGCAAGCGAGAACGCCGCTGACGATCACAGTCGTCGGCGCAGGCATCTTTGGTTTGTGGCAGGCGCTGACACTAGCCCGCGCCGGTCATGCCGTGCACCTCGTCGAAAAGAGCGCAGCGCCTTTCACGGACAGCGCAAGCCGTTACGCCGGCGCCATGCTGGCTCCCGGCTGCGAAAGCGAGGCCGCTCCCGAGATCCGCACAATCGGCGCCCACGGACTTGCGCTGTGGCGCGCGACCTATCCGCACCTCGTCAACGCCGGCAGCCTCGTCGTCGCCGCGCCGCGCGATGCCGCCGAGGCCGCCCGCTTCGCGCGCGACGCACGTCCGCCCGAGACCCTCGACGCCGCCGGCCTCGCCGCACTCGAGCCCGATCTCGCCGGCCGCTTTGCGCGCGCCTTCTACTTCCCGGACGAAGCCCACATGACGACGCCGGACGCGCTCGCGTTCCTGCTCGATGCCGTGCGCCTGGCCGGCGCAACCGTGGAGCTCGGCGCAGCCTGGGCATCGCCCTCGGCGTCCGATGTCGTCGTCGACTGCCGCGGCATGGCGGCGGCAAGCGAGCTGCCCATGCTGCGCGGCGTACGCGGCGAGCGCCTGCTGATCAAAACGTCCGAGATCCACCTCGCGCGCCCCGTGCGCCTCCTGCACCCGCGCCACCCGCTCTACGTCGTGCCCTGGGGCGACGGCCGGTATCTCGTCGGCGCGACCGTCATCGAGAGCGAGGACACGGGCGCGATCACGGTTCGCTCCGCGCTCGAGCTGCTGGGCGCCGCCTACGCGCTGCACCCGGCTTTCGGCGAGGCCGAGATCCTGGACACGGGGGCCGGCATCCGTCCGGCCTTCCCGGACAACCTCCCGCACGCCGAGATCCGCGATGGCGGGAGCCGGATTTTCGTCAACGGCGCCTACCGCCACGGTTTCCTGTTGGCCCCCGTTCTTGCCGAGGCCGTAGCCGGCTGGCTCGCTAACCAAACGCCGCACGAGTTGCTTGTCACGTCCGAGCCGATGGCGCACCACCCCCATTCCGTCTAAGGTCGCGCCATGAGCACATCCAACGATCCCAGCCCCCCGCACGAGCCCGGCACCTCCGCGAGCTTCGGCTTCCGCACGGTCGCCGAGGACCAGCGGCAGGGCCTCGTCAA
The DNA here is from genome assembly GCA_964508485.1 of uncultured Hyphomicrobium sp. GTDB lineage: Bacteria > Pseudomonadota > Alphaproteobacteria > Rhizobiales > Hyphomicrobiaceae > Hyphomicrobium_C. The sequence continues at coordinate 26,122 of CAZDUD010000050.1, forward strand.
TCAGGTCTTCTCGTCCGTCGCGTCGCGCTACGACCTCATGAACGACCTCATGTCGGGCGGCCTGCACCGGCTCTGGAAAGCCGAGTTCGTGGCCATGATCAGCGCACCAAAGGGTGACCAGCCGTTCCGCCTGCTGGACGTGGCGGGCGGAACCGGTGACATCGCCATCCGCTATGCGGAGCGCTCAGG
>CAZDUD010000051.1:0-2570 GCA_964508485.1 uncultured Hyphomicrobium sp.
TTGAGCATCAGGCCCTCGATGCCCTCCTGTCGCGTACCGGTCCAGAGGGCGTCCAGCTCCTCGCGCGTTGCGAAGGGGACGAGCGGGCTCACGTCGGAGAGGGGTGGGGCGTATTGCTTGTGCCAGGCTTCGAGGCGCGCGCGGCGCTCGCGGAAGGAGCGGTCGCGCAGGTCGTCGCCTGTGTCGATCAGGAGGTCGTAGAGGCGGATGTGGGCCGGGTGCTCCTTCAGCATGCGGCCGGTGACGACCTTGCGGTTGAGCCGCTGCTGCAGATCGTTGAACGGCGCGACGATGCCACGACGTGCGACGAGAAGCTCGCCGTCGAGCAGGACGTCGAGGCCCTCGAAGGCGGCGGTTATGTCCGGGAACGTGCGCGAGATGTCGTCGCCCGTGCGGGAGAAGATGCGCACGTGCTCGCGATGGGCCGCGATCTGCACGCGGATGCCGTCCCACTTCCATTCGGCGGCGAAGTCCGCGGGCACGAAGTCGGTCCAGTCCTGCTCCTCGATGGCATGGGCGAGCATGAGCGGGCGGAACACGGGCTTGCCGCCGACATCGGGGCGCGGAGCCTTGCCTTCCAGCCATTGGAAGAGATCGGTGTAGGGCGGTGTCAGCGCGTGCCAGATCTCCTCGATCTCGGAGACGTCTCTGTTCGATCCGGTATGGCCGCTCATCTCGGCGAGCGCGGTTTTGGCGAGGCGGGCGGAGACGCCGACGCGCGGCGCGCCGCCGACGAGCTTCAGCAGCGCCCAGCGGCCGCGTACGTCGAGCCGGTCCAGCAGGCGGCCGAGCGTTGTCGCGACGTCGGCGGGCTCGGCTGTTGCGAGCAGGGCCACGGTTTCCGCAAGGCGCGGCGCGGGCTCGCGTATGTCGGGCTCGGGCCACATCAGGGCGACTGTCTCGGCCGTATCGCCGACGTAGTCGCGCGAGAGGGCATACAAGACAGGATCGACGCGGGTTTCGAGCAGTGTCGCGAGGCTGCGGCGCAAGGGGAGCCGCGGAAAGAGGCCGTCGGTCAGGGCGGCGAGCGCGAAGCCGCGGTCGGGATCGGGGGCTGTGCGGAAGTAGTCGGTCAGAAGCGCGAGCTTGCCGTTGCGTGACGGCGTCGTGCTCAGCGTGTCGAGCAGGAGGGCGAAGGTCTCCATTATAGCCCTCTGCCCTTGTGAGGGTAGCTGCACTCCTTCATCGTCGCGCAAGCGGAAGCTTGCGTGGGTCCCGGCCTTCGCCGGGATGACGTTTGTTGTGGGGATGCCGTGTGCCTCCTCTCGACTTCATCCCGACGGCCATGGCGAGGCAATGCTTTGCATCGACGGTCGCATTCCTGGACATGGTCCGCAGGCGCCAAATTGGCGCGGGATTCGAGTGCGTCGGGCGGAGGGGTTCCCCCCACCCTGGCGCTCCCCACAAAGGGGAGGGAAAAGGCTGCGGATTGGGAGTCACGACCGAGCTTCATCATTCGCCCTCATCGTCGAAGCCGACGAGGGCGAGGGCGCGGGCTTTGAGGCCGCGGCGGCCGAGCTCATAGACGAGGGCGTCGTCGCGTCCGTGCGTGACCCAGACATCCTCGGCGCCGGTCTCGAGCACGGTCGCGATCAGCTCGGGCCAGTCGGCGTGATCGGAGACGACGAGCGGCAGCTCGACGCCGCTCTGGCGCACGCGGCCCTTGATGCGCATCCAGCCCGAGGCGAACGCTGTCACGGGATCCGGGAAGCGGCGTGACCAGCGGTCGTCCACGGTGAACGGCGGGCAGAGGACGAGCGCGCCTGCCAGCTCGGCGGGCTTGACGTCCGGCACGGGGTAGACGTCGCCCAAGTCGATCCCGAGGCGCTGGTAGAGCTCGGTCATGGCGACGTGGGCGCCGTGCAGGTAGATGGGCGCGTCGTAGCCGGCGTCGCGTGTGAGGCGGATGATGCGCTGGCACTTGCCGAGGCCATAGGCGCCGACGAGGTGGGCGCGCTCGGGGTTGCGGCGGATCGAGGCGAGCAGGCGGCCGACCTCGCGCACGGCGGGCTCGTGACGGAAGACGGGGAGCGCGAAGGTCGCCTCGGTGACGAACACGTCGCAGGCGATGGGCTCGAACGGCGCGCAGGTGGGATCGCTGGCGCGCTTGTAGTCGCCCGAGATCACGGCGCGCTGGCCCTTCCATTCGAGCACGACCTGGGCAGAGCCCAGGATGTGGCCGGCGGGAACGAGGCGCACCGTGACGCCGTTGATGTCGAGCGCGTGTCCGGTGGCTGCGGGCTCGAAGCGGCCGGCGCCGCCCTCGCCCAAGCGCAGCTTCATCACCTCGATGGTCTCGGGTGTCGCGAGCACGGCGCCGTGGCCGGCGCGTGCGTGGTCGCTGTGGCCGTGCGTGATGATGGCCCGCTCGACAGCGCGCGACGGGTCGATGTAGACGCCGGCCGGCTCGCAGTAGAGGCCGCGGTCGGTCGGGTAGAGCCACTGGTCAAGTCCGGCAGCAGACATCTCGGATCGTGGTCGAATGACGGTTGGCGATCATGCGCCGGCGCTCAGCCGCGCCCGGCCCGCCTTATATGGGGTGTCCGTCCATGCATGGGAACGCGTGCGCC
>CAZDUD010000051.1:2580-25542 GCA_964508485.1 uncultured Hyphomicrobium sp.
GCTCGCGGCCGGCGCCTTCCTCAGAGCGTTTGGTCTCGTTCCGTCAGCTTCGGTTGCCGCCGCGATCACGCGATGATGTCGGGAAGAAGCTGGTCCTCGATCGTCGTGATCTGATCCTTGAGGGCGAGCTTCTTCTTCTTCAATCGGCGGATCAGGAGCTGATCGACGGATCCGTTCATTTCCAGGGCCAGGATCTCGTCGTCCAGCTGGCGGTGCTCGGCGCGAAGTTTTACCAACTCCTCTCTGAGCTCCCTGTCGTTCTGCCGCTGCATGTCGCTCTCTTCGAAAGCCGGCCCGCCACAGCACAAATAAGAAATGCGGCCTAGCCGAGCCGGCGGGACTATCGTCTCATTTTGTGCGGTGCGCAAGCAAGTCGCAGCAGGCCTGCAATAAAAAACTTGAATAAACCGATGCTTAGCCGGCTGCGGTTGCGGGGTAGGCACTTAAACTCTTGTTTGTCATTGACCGCGCCACGATGGACAGTGCGTGGCAAATCTGTAACAATGAAGAGGTCTCAAACTCTGAAACGGAGGTCAAGGATGGCGCTATCGGCTCATCTTCAGGAACTCTCAGAGAAGCACCGGCAACTCGAGCGTCGGATTGAAGAGGAGACGGCAAGACCCGGTTCGGACGATCTAGCGATCCGCCGGCTCAAACAAGAAAAACTGAAGCTCAAAGACGAAATCTTCAAACTGGAAACCGAAACACGGCACTGACGCCACCAAAGGAGCTGCGAGTGCAGCCCGTGCGGCTGCCATCGCAGCGGAGGCGTTTCGAACCTTCCCCCAACATATCGACAGTTGATGCGCGAGACCGCTCCTTCTGCAGTCTCGCGTTTGCATTTCTAGCGGGACGCGTTACGCGTCCTTCGCCATCTCGCGCAGCTTGAACTTCTGGATTTTGCCGGTCGAGGTCTTTGGCAGCTCGGTGAAGACCACGCGGCGCGGGGCCTTGTAGTGCGCGAGCCGCTCGCGGCACCAGGTGACGATCTCCTCCTCGGTGGCGCTCGCTCCCGGCTTCAGCTCGACGAAGGCGCAGGGCGTCTCGCCCCATTTGTCGTCGGGCTTGGCCACCACGGCGCACACGACGATGTTGGGGTGCTTGTAGAGCACGTCCTCGACCTCGATCGAGGAGATGTTCTCGCCGCCCGAGATGATGACGTCCTTCGAGCGGTCCTTGAGCTGGACGTAGCCGTCAGGGTGCAGCACGCCGAGGTCGCCGGAGTGGAACCAGCCGCCGGCGAAGGCCTCGGCCGTCGCCTCGGGGTTCTTCAGATAGCCTTTCATGACGATGTTGCCGCGGAACATGACCTCGCCCAGGGTCTCGCCGTCGGCGGGGACCTCGGTCATGGTGGTCGGATCCATGACGGTGAGGCCCTCGAGCGCGGGATAGCGCACGCCCTGGCGGGCGCGCTTGGAGTCTTTCTCAGGTTTAGGCAGTGAATCCCAGTCGCTGTGCCATTCGTTCAGCGTCGCGGGGCCGTAGGTCTCGGTGAGCCCGTAGAGGTGCGTCAGCGCGAAACCGGCTTCGTTCATGCGCGCCATCACCTCCTCGGGCGGCGGGGCGGCAGCATGGTTGAACGCAACGGGGTGGGTGATCTCGCGCTTCTCCTCCGGCTTGGCGTTGAGCAGCGTTGCCATGACGATGGGGGCGCCCGAGAGGTTTGTCACCCTGTGATCGACGATGGCGTCGTACATGGCCTTGGCGCGCACCCACCTGAGGCAGACGTGCGTGCCGTAGACGACCGAGAGCGTCCACGGGAAGCACCAGCCGTTGCAGTGGAACATCGGCAGCGTCCACAGGTAGACGGGAAAGCGCGTCATGCCGGTGGCCATGGTGTTGGCGTAGCACATGAGGGCTGCGCCGCGGTGGTGATAGACGACGCCTTTGGGATTGCCGGTGGTGCCGGAGGTGTAGTTGAGGGCGATGGCCTCCCATTCGTCCTCGGGCATGCGCCAGGCGAAATCCGGATCGCCCGACATCAGCAGCGTCTCGTAGTCGAGGTCCGAGAGTGGGGGGCCGAGATCCGGATGCTCGGTATCGTGATAGTCAATGATCAGTGGCTTGGTGCTGGCGAGCGCCAGCGCCTCCGTCATCAGGGACGTGAACTCGCGGTCCGAGATCAGAGCCTTCGAGCCCGCGTGATCGAGCTGGAAGGCGAGGATCGGTGCATCGAGGCGCGTGTTCATGCAGTGGAGCACGGCGCCCGTCATCGGCACCGCATAGTGCGCCTCCAGCATGGCGGGCGTGTTCGGGAGCATCACGGACACCGTGTCGCCGGGACCGATGCCGCGCGCCGCAAGTGCGGAGGCGAGGCGGCGGGCGCGGGCGTAGAACTCCGCGTAGCTCGTGCGCCTGGTGCCGTGAATGATCGCGGTGTGGTCGGGATGGACCTTGGCGGCCCGCTCGAGAAGACCGATCGGCGTCAGCGGCTGGTAGTTCGCCGGGTTCTTATCGAGGCCGACGGAGTATGGATTCTGGGTCATCAGACACGTGGCTTTTTTGATTTGTTCATTTTTCTAGCGAAGGCGGCCCGCGGCGGCAATGTGGAACCGCATGTGCCCGGCTGAGCGGCGCGCGACACGGCGTTCTGCCAATGCTTTGGGCAGATTGCGGCTTATGACGTCGTGGAGCGTGCGATGTTTGAGGTTGGACCGCGGCGCGGCGCCCTATATCATTTGCGGGCGTGGTCGTCAGGTCCTCTTTAGCAGGGGAGGCGGGAATGACGGAGCCGGAATTCGAGACTACTGCCTTGTGGGTGCTCGTGGTGGCAGTGCTGGTGCTCATGGCGCCGTGGGCGCTGCTCTAGGCGTACTTTAGTCTTTGTCGGGTGTGGCCGCTGCCAGTCCCCGAAATGCTTCGGCGCGGACGGGTTTTCCCTTGTCCGCGCCGCGCGTCGTCGGTCCCTGCCAACTTCTGAGCTGCCGTCTTGCGCGGCATACCTCGACATTGCCACAGCAAGTTGGAGATCCTCTTAAAAAGTCTGCTTAACAAGTCGTATGAGCGGGCGAAAGCGGCTCCATTTGCGTCTGACGAGGGGGCGAAGACGCGGATTTCAGCGATTTTGCGCAAAAAGGCCGCGGGCGGCCGGAGCGTCGGGGCGCCTTGAACACGGTGCCGGGTTGAGGCAGGAAATAAGTCAACAGCCCCTGGCGCTGCCGCGCCGTTTGCAGAGGACCCCGGAATGAGCGACCGCGAGACGTCTCCCAGGCAACTTCTTCACCTCGTTTTTGGGGGCGAACTGAACGATCTCGACGGGGTGGAGTTCAAGGATCTCAAGGGCCTCGACATCGTCGGAATCTATCCGAATTATGCGGAGGCGCTGGTGGCCTGGAGAGGCGCAGCGCAGAAGACCGTCGACAATGCGGCGATGCGTTACTTCATCGTGCATATGCATCGCCTCCTGGAGCCGGACGTCGCGGACGCCAGCAAGGCCCGGGCCTGAGTGTCATTGCGTTCGCGCCGCCGACCTGCCGTCGGTCTGCCGATGCGCGGGCCTGCGTCGATCGAGACATGCACGGGGCATCAGAACAAGAACGCGGCGAGGCGATGATGAGCACCGTGAAGGACGTGTCCGATAAGCCGCCGCGCGCGCCGAAGCCTCCGCGGCGGGCGCTCGATGCGCAATCGCGCCTGCTGCTCAAGCGCTTCATTGCCGATTGGATACGGCCGCGGTGGCGGCAACTCGTGGTCGCACTGGCGCTGACGGCGTCGCTCGCGCTTGCGACCGGCGCGTATCCGATGGTCATCAAGTTCTCGTTCGACAAGCTCTTGGCCGGGGATGTGTCCTGGCTGCCGCTCGTGTTGAGCGTCATCATCGTCATCACGCTCGCGCGCAGCGTGCTGCTGTACTTCCAGACGGTGGCAACGCAGCGGATCGGGCTTCGGCTCGCGGCGGATATGCAGAGCACGACGTTCCGGCACCTGATGAACGCCGACTATGCGCGGCTCACGCGCGATACTCCGGGGCGCATGATGTCGAAGCTTACGCACGACATCCAGTTCATCCAGCAGGCGACGCTGGCGACGATGAACTCGCTCATGCGCGACTCGATGTCGGTGGTGGCGCTGGTCGGCTCCATGTTCTACCTCGACTGGATGATCTCGCTTGTCGTGCTCGGCGTCTATCCGTTCGCGGTGGCGCCCATCGTGACCATTGCACGGCGCGTGCGGCGCAACGCGACGCGCACGCAGCAGCAGCTCGGCGGCATGACCTCGCTGCTCGCGGAGAAGCTCGGCGCGACGCGTCTGATCAAGACGTTCCGGCTCGAGAACTACGCGTCCGCGCGCATGAATGCGGCCTTCGACGAGGTGTTCCGGCTCAGGCTCAAGGGCATCTCGGTGAAGGCGCGCCTCGAGTCGCTACTCGAGGCGCTGGGCGGGTTTGCCGTCGCGGGCGTGATCCTGATCGCGTACTGGCGCATCTCGAGCGGCGCGTCGACGGTCGGCGATTTCATGGGGCTCACAGCCGCGCTCTTGATGGCCGCCCAGCCGCTCAAGGCGGTCGGCGGGCTGATGGCGCGCGTGCAGGAGGGGCTGGCCGCTATCGAAAGCATCTACGGCATCCTCGACGAGAAGCCGACCAACACGGATCGGCCGGGCGCCAAACCGCTGGTCATCAAAGGCGGCGCCGTTGCGTTCGACCACGTGGACTTCCACTATGGCGACCCGTCCATTCCTGCTGTGACCGATTTCAATCTCGAGGTCGCGGGGGGGCACACGGTTGCGCTGGTCGGACGGTCCGGGGCCGGGAAGTCGACCATCGTCAACCTCGTGCCGCGTCTGTTCGACGTGACGGGCGGGGCGATCCGCATCGACGGGCAGGACATCCGGGAGGTGACGCTCGAGTCGCTCAGGCAATCGATCGCGCTCGTCAGCCAGGATGTTACGCTGTTCGACGATACGATCCGCACCAACATCGCGCTCGGCAAGCTTGACGCGACCGACGAGGAAGTGGTGGCCGCGGCGAAGGCGGCCGCCGCGCACGAGTTCATTCTTGGTCAGCCCGAGGGCTATCAGACCGTCATCGGGGACCGGGGCGTGCGGCTTTCGGGCGGCCAGCGCCAGCGCCTCGCGCTCGCTGCCGCGATCCTCAAGAACGCGCCGATCCTGCTGCTCGACGAAGCGACGAGCGCGCTCGACACGCATTCGGAGCGCCTCGTGCAACAGGCGCTCGCGGACTTCACGCAGGGGCGTACGACGATCGTGATCGCGCATCGGCTTTCGACCGTGCAGAACGCCAACCTGATCTGCGTCATGGAGGCGGGGACGCTCGTGGAAGTGGGCTCGCACAGCGAGCTCATTGCGCGTAACGGGCCCTATGCGCGGCTCGTGCGCGCGCAGCTTCTCTCGGATGTCGATGAACCTCCGGCGGCGGGTGTGCCGCTCAATTGAGGCAGCAGGCCTATTCGCGGTGGAAGACCTTGTCGACGATGCGGTTGGCCCAGCCTTGAGAATGCAGCCGTTGCGCGACGGTCTTCGGATCGTAGACGGTGGCGACCCAGTCGTAGAACTCGATCGGGTGCTCGGCGGCGTGGGCCAGGTAGGCGTCGAAGAACTCGTCGAGGATGCCGGTATCGGCCTGGCGGATGTGGCCGTAGCGCAGGGAGAGTTGGCGGCGCGCCTCGGAGATCGGAACGCCGCGGCGCGTGTAGAGGTAAAGCGCGCTCATCAGCCCGACGCGGTCGGCGCCCGATTTGCAGTGCATGAGGATCGGATATTCGAGGGTGCCGAACAGGTCGCGGGCGGCCAGCACCGCGGCGCGGCTCGGGGCGGCGCGCGAGCGGATCATGAAGTCGACCAGCTTGAGCCCGGATTCCTCGCAGGCGGCCTTCTCGAAGGCATAGGTCGAGGTGGCGGTTTCGCCGCGCAGATTGACCACGGTGCGGATGCCCCGGCGCTTCAGGTCGCGGATCTGGTGGGGCAGCGGCTGGGCGGCACGCCAGGCGTCGTTCGACAGGCGGTGGCGGTTGGGGAAGAACAGGCGGAAGATCAGGTGATCGAGCAGGAGCATGTCGAGATAGCGGGCATGCGGCTCGGCGCGCCGCTGCCACGAGGCCGGCAGCATGGATGTCACGGCCCGCAGCCCGGCCCATGCCGAGCGGCGCGCCGCCCGTTTGACCCGTTTCGTGAGGCGTGGCATCTGCGTCAGATGATCCTAGCGAGACCGTGTGCGCGCAGGATGCGCGGCGGACCAGGGTCGTGGAAATCCCGATTTAGCGGTGGGTAGCATTATCCCGCATCGTCTGTCGAACCCCTTGTACCGGGCCGTCCGCCAGCCAGTTGCGTTGAAGCTGTATTCCCTATAGGAAAAATGCCGTTAAGCGAGCGTCGCGGGATGCTTACGGCTCAAGCAAGGAGAGGCGAGAGAGGCCGATCGATGGCACAATCGCCACAGCGGGAGTCGAGGCTCGGCCGATACATCGGTCTTGTCGGCGCGCGCTACATGCGCTTCGTGCGCTCGACGTCGGAAGTGACCATCGAGCCGCCGGACGTGGTGGCGCGCATCAACGACACGCATCCGTTCATCCTCGCCATGTGGCACGGGCAGTTCGTCCTGATGCCGACACTGCACGAGCTCAACGACAAGAACTTCCGGGTCTCGGCCATTGCGGCGCGGCATGCCGACGCGTCGGCCATCCGGGCGCTGCTTGGCCAATTCGACATCGAGGTCGTGCAGGGGGCGGGCGCCAACGAGCGCAAGCGCGACAAGGGCGGGGTCTATGCCCTGCGAACCGCCATCAAGCTGCTCAAGGGCGGCAGCACGTTCTCCATGACGGCGGACGTGCCTCCGGGACCGGCGCGGCGCGCGGGGACGGGGATTGTCACGCTTTCCAAGTTCTCCGGCCGTCCCATCGTGCCGTTTGCTGTGGCGACGTCGCGGTTCATCGCGCTGCCGACGTGGAGCCGGATGACGATCAACCTGCCGTACTCCAAGCTCGCGTACGTGATCGGAGACCCGATCTGGGTTCCGGCCGAAGCGGACGCGGATGCGCTCGAGGGGCATCGGCGGGCGGTCGAAGCCGGGCTCAACCAGGTGACCGAGAGGGCCTACGCGCTTGTCGACGGCAACATCGCGCGCGTGACGCCGCCCTCTCCGGAAACCCTTGCGGCGGGACCGGCGCCGGTTGGCTTTGCCCTCAAGGCTTATCGCGCGGGAACGAGCCTGTTCGGGCTTGTGGCGCCGCTGCTGCTCACCGTGCGGGGACGGCAGGGCAAGGAGGATACGGCCCGGCGCGGCGAACGCTATGGACAGGCGAGCCTGCCGCGTCCCGACGGTCCGCTGGTGTGGTTCCATGCCGCGAGCGTCGGCGAAACCAACGCGGTGCTGCCCGTTATCGAGCGGCTGCTTGCAGAGCGCGAGGATCTGTCCGTTCTGCTGACGACCGGCACGGTGACGAGCGCGGCGATGGCCAAGCGGCGGCTTCCACCGCGCGCGCTGCACCAGTTCATCGTGCTCGACGTTCCGGAGTACGTGCGGGCGTTTCTCGATCACTGGAAACCGGACGTCGGGGTGTTCGCCGAAAGCGAGGTGTGGCCGAACCTCATTCTCGAGGCGTCGCGTCGGCATATTCCGCTGGCGCTCGCCAACGCGCGCATGTCGGCGCGCAGTGCGCGGCGGTGGAAGTGGTTCAGCGGGTTCTCGCTGCCGCTGTTCTCGCGCTTCGATGTGGTGCTGGCGCAGAACGAGGGCCTGGCGCGGACCATCAAGCGGCTCGGCGCGCGGCGCGTGCTCGCGGTCGGCAACCTCAAGATCGACGCGCCGCCGCCGGTCGTCGACGCGGTCGAGCTCGACACCTTGCGGCAGGCGCTCGACGGGCGTCCGGTTCTGGTCGCGGCCAGCACGCATGATCCCGAGGAAGAGATCGTTGCGGCGGCGCACCGCTTGATCAAAGCCAAGCTTCCGCGGATCGCGACGATCATCGCCCCGCGCCATCCGGGCCGGGGGAAGGCCATCGCGCAGATGCTGGCGTCGCGCGGCTTCTCGGTCGCGTTGCGGTCGGCGGGCGAACGGCCGGATGCCAACACGGACATCTACATCGTCGATGCCATTGGCGAATTGGGCACGCTTTATGCGCTGACGGATGTCGCCTTCATCGGCGGCTCGCTGATCGCGCACGGCGGGCAGAACCCGGTCGAGGCCATCGGCCACGGTGCGGTGGTGCTCACCGGGCCGCACTGGACCAACTTCCGGGATTTTTATCGCGCGCTCCTGCGCCACAAGGGGGCGCGGCAGGTGGCCGGTGCCGAGGAACTGGCCGCGGCCGTAGTTCAACTGCTCTCCGAGGAGGGCGAGCTTTCGCGCATGCGCGACGGCGCGAAGCAGGCGCTGGCGTCGCTCTCGGGCGCGCTCGACCGGACAGTCGAGACGATCCTCGCCATGCTGCCGGAAAGCGCGCGGGTCCGCCGTGCCTCTTGAGGAGCCCGGCTGGTGGTACGGCGATGCGGCTGGCAGCCTTGCCGCACGGGTGCTGGCACCGCTTGGCGATCTCTACAGTGCAGGCGTCGAGCGGCGCTTCAAGACGGCCAAGCCGTACCGGTCGGCGCTGCCGCTGATCTGCGTGGGGAATTTCACGGCCGGCGGCACGGGAAAGACGCCGCTGACGCGCTTCCTCATCAGAGCACTGGCGCAGCGGGGGATCGTGGCTGCGTGCCTTTCGCGCGGCTATGGCGGCTCGCTTCCGGGTCCGGTGTGGGTGGACCCCGGCCGGCACACGGCGGACGAGGTCGGCGACGAGCCGCTCCTGATTGCGCGCGGCTCGACCGACGGCAGCGCGACGCGGGTGATGATTGCGCGCGACCGCAAGGCGGGGCATGCCGCCATCGAGGCGACTGGCGGCGTCGCGGCCGTGATCATGGACGACGGCCTGCAGAACCCGAGCCTCGCGAAGGATCTTTCGATTGCGGTGGTCGATGCGCGGCGCGGCATCGGTAATGGGCGTGTGATCCCGGCGGGGCCGCTGCGGGCGCGGCTCGGCTTTCAGCTCGGTCTCGTGGACTGCATCGTCGTCATGGGGGCCGATGCGCCCGACGGAAGCTCGACGATTTTCGAGGAGCTCAAGAAGTGGTTTCACGGTCCGGTGCTGCGGGGCGCGGTCGAGGTTGCCGGCGAGACGGATTGGATCTCAGGCAAGAACCTCATCGCCTTTGCCGGCATTGCCAACCCGGAGCGCTTCTTCCGCATGCTCGACGGCTTCGAGCCGCGGTCAGTCGAGCGGCGCGTGTTCAAGGACCATCATGCGTTCTCGGAAGCTGAGGCCGCGCGCCTGATCGCGGATGCCGAGGCGGCGGGTGCGGATCTCGTCACGACGGAGAAGGATCTCGCGCGGCTCTCCGGCCTCACGGGTGCGCGGGCGGACTTGGCGTCGCGCTCGCGCGTGCTGCCGATCGCGGTGACGTTCGAGGCGCGCGATCTGGTGCGGCTCGATGCGCTGCTGGATGGCGTGCTGAAGGGCGGAGCGCGGGCCTGATGTCAGGCGTCGCCGCGGCCGCGCACGGCTTCGAGGTAGCGCTGCAGGGAAATGTCGGAGGAGGCGTAGGCTTCCTGCAGATCGACGCTCCAATAGCGCAGGTCGGCGAGGTCGATCTTCTGCCCGGTCACGGCGCAGCGCACGAACTCGCCCGGCGACACGACCTGGAACTCGCCGTCGAGATACCGCACCTGGGCTTCGCCCCGAATGCCAAACAGCTTGTCGAAGCGGTTCATGAAACCTCGACCTCGGATAAGGGCCGCGCGGATCTTTCGATTGCCTCTCGCGCGAAGCCCAGTCCGATGACATGGCCAATCGGCGCGGCGGCGTCAAGGCAGCTCTCGGAAATTCCTTATCAGAACAGGGACCCCTGGTCTTTGGCGGGCGGCTTTGCCGGCGCGACGGCTGGCTTTTCCAAGGGCTTGGGCGTCCTCGTTGAGGTGCCCGGACCTTTTGCCTCGGCAGCGACGCGGCCGTCCGCGAACTCGACTTCGAGGTTCTGGCCGGGAGCCACCGCGTGGGCGGAGCGGACCATCTTGCCGTCGACGTCGCGGACAAGCGCGAAGCCGCGGGCGAGCACGCTGTGGTAGCCGAGCGAGGCGAGGAGCTTGGCGTGGCCGTTGAGCGCGTTGCGGCGCTGGGCGAAGGTTGACGTGAGGGCGCGCTCGATGCGGCGGGTGAGCGTGTCGAGGCGCTCGCCGGAGCGCTCCAGGCGGAGGTGGATTGGAGCCGGGCGCAGGCGTGCCGCGATGCGCGCGTGACGCGTGTGATGGGCCTGCGTGTTGGCCGAGAGGGCGCGGCCGAGGCGCATCCCCGTGGCGTCGATGCGCTGGCGGTGGTGGACGATGAGGCTTCGCGGGCTCGGGAGGCGTCCGGCGACCTGCAGGAAGCGCGTGTGGCTGCGCTGGACGCGCGTGCGGAGCGCTCCGTCGAGGCGGTGCGCGACGTGGTCGAGCCGCTGGCGCGGGAGGGCGGCCAGATCCTCGGCGCGTGGCAGGCCGCGCTCGGCGGACTTCAGGTCGCGGCGCAGCGCTTCGAGCATGCGGCGGATGGCGACCGTCAGACGGAGGCCGAGCTTGCCGGTCTGATCCAGGAGGTCCGAGTACTTGGGCACGGCCCATTCGGCGGCCTTGGTCGGCGTCGGCGCGCGGGCGTCGGCGACAAGATCGATCAGCGTCCAGTCGGTCTCGTGGCCGACGGCGGAGATGACGGGGATCGTGCTTGCCGCGACGGCGCGGACGACCATCTCGTCGTTGAAGCCCCAAAGATCCTCGAGGCTGCCGCCGCCGCGGGCGACGATCAGCACGTCCGGGCGCGGGATGAGGCCACCCGGTGCAATGGCGTTGAACCCGCGCACGGCGTTCGCGACCTCGGCGGCGCTGCCCTCGCCCTGCACGCGCACGGGCCAGACGATGACGCGGGTCGGGAAGCGCTCGCGGAAGCCGTGCAGCATGTCGCGGATGACGGCGCCGGTGGGGCTCGTCACGATGCCGACGACCTTGGGCAGGTAGGGGAGCGTGCGCTTGCGCTCGTCGGCGAACAGGCCTTCGGCGGCGAAACGGCGTTTGCGTTCCTCGAGCTGCGCCATCAGCGCGCCGAGGCCCGCGGGCTCCAGCGCCTCGATGACGATCTGGTATTTCGACGAGCCGGGGAAGGACGAGATCTTGCCGGTGGCAATGACCTCCATGCCTTCCTCGGGCTTGATCTTGAGGCGACTCCAGTTGCCGCGCCAGACGACGGCGTCGATCTTGGCCTTGTCGTCCTTGAGCGAGAAGTAGCAGTGGCCGGAGGCGTGCGGGCCGCGATAGCCCGACACCTCGCCGCGCAGCCGGACATGGCCGAAGCCGTCCTCAAGCGCGCGTTTTACGGCGTTCGAGAGCTCGGAGACGGTGAACTCGGCAACGTTGTTGCCGGTGTTCGCCGCAGGGGATGGGGGGCTCGCCAACGAATCGTCCTTACTTGTGTGGGCCGCGATAGATGATACACGGAGAGCGCAAAACAATCCGCTCCCCGCGGCAAACAATCCAAAGCGCTAGGGCCTTGACATCATGAACGTTCTCCTGATCGGCGGCGGTGGGCGCGAGCATGCGCTGGCGTGGGCTTTGTCTGCCAGCCCGCTGCTGACGAAGCTTTATGCGGCGCCGGGCAACGCCGGGATCGCGGAGCTGGCTGAGTGCGTAGCTCTCGATGTGGCCGATCACGGGGCGATGCTGGAATTCGTCGAGGATAAGGGGATCGGCTTCGTCGTCATCGGTCCAGAGGCTCCGCTTGTTGCGGGGCTCGGGGATGCGCTCGCGGCGGCGGGCGTCAAGCATTTCGGGCCGTCGAAGGCTGCGGCGCAGCTTGAGGGCTCCAAGGGGTTCACCAAGGATCTCTGCCGCGAGGCCGGCATTCCGACGGGGGCTTACGGGCGCTTCAAGGATGCGGCGTCGGCGCATGCGTATCTCGCGGCGCAATCGGTTCCGATCGTGGTCAAGGCGGACGGGCTCGCGGCAGGCAAGGGCGTCGTCGTTGCAGCCACGCGCGAGGAGGCGGAGGCGGCGATCGATGCCTGCTTCCTGGGGGCGTTCGGTGCGGCGGGCGCGGAGGTCGTGATCGAGGAGTTTCTCGAGGGCGAGGAGGCGAGCTTCTTTGCGCTCTGCGATGGGAAGACGGCACTCGCGCTCGCGACGGCGCAGGACCACAAGCGCGTCGGCGATGACGATACGGGTCCGAACACGGGTGGCATGGGGGCCTATTCTCCCGCGCCGGTCATGACGCCGGATCTCGTGCAGCGGACGATGGACGAGATCATCCGGCCGACGGTCGCGGCGATGGCGGCGCGCGGCACGCCGTTCGAGGGCGTTTTGTTCGCCGGGCTCATGATCACGGCCGAGGGGCCGAAGCTCATCGAGTACAACGTGCGGTTCGGTGATCCCGAGACGCAGGTGCTCATGATGCGGCTCCAGTCGGACCTCCTGGCGGCGATGATCGCGACGGCGGACGGCGTGCTCGACCATTTCGATCTGCGCTGGCGGCCCGACGCGGCGCTGACGGTGGTGATTGCCGCCAAGGGCTATCCCGGCACGCCGGAGAAGGGCACGGAGATCAAGGGGCTCGAGCAAGCCGGCGAAGTCGCCGGGGTGCAGATCTTCCATGCGGGCACGCGGCGCGACGGGGGGCGTCTGTTGGCCGATGGCGGGCGCGTGCTCAACGTCACGGCGCTGGGTGCGACGGTGGCGGAGGCGCAGGCGCGTGCCTACGAGGCGATCGCGAAGATCGACTGGCCCGGCGGCTTCTATCGCCGCGATATCGGCTGGCGTGCGGTGCTGCGCGAGACGGCGAAGGGGTGAGGGCGTGAGCGCGGTGGGGTCAGCGGCTGGACGCACGTGTCACGGGGACGGTGCGTTGCCCGCGGGACTCGCCGGATGCGTGGGCTCGTTAGCGAAGACCGGCAGGCTGGCGATGGCCCTTATGCCTGGGCGCTCGCGCCACCGGATCTGAGTTTCCGGTACGGCTAGCGTGAGATTGGGCCAGCGCGTCAATACGGCCTGAAGCGCGCACTTGGTTTCGATCCGCGCGAGCTGAAGTCCAAGACAGAAATGGATGCCGGTGCCGAAAGCGAGATGCCGGTTCGGACGCCGTTCCAGATCGAGCCGCTCGGGACATTCGTTTGCGGCCGGATCCATGTTTGCAGCCGCTACCATGGCCATGATCCGGTCACCGGCTTTCAGGCGCACGCCGTCAAGGTCCACGTCCCTGCGGACGAAGCGCGGCTTGGAGAACTGTACCGGCGAAATGAAGCGAAGGAATTCTTCGACAGCCATGTTGGCGCGACCCCAGTCCTCCTCGATCCAGTTGCGCAGATCGGGATGGCGCAGGAGCTCGAACATCGCGCCGCTGATCAGGTGCGTCGTGGTCTCCGTGCCGGCACCCAAGAGCAGAAAGACCATGGCGACCATCTCGTCGCGGCTGATCCGTCCTCCCTCCTTCTCGACGCGGATCAGCTCGGCGATCAATCCTTCGCCGCCGTGTTTGCGCGCGGCCTCGAGCTGTTCTTCGAGGTAGCGTTTCATGGAGATCATGGCAGGGACCAGGCCGAGGAGCCCCATGAAGCCGGAGAGCCGCGTGATGTTATCGGCCCAGGCGATGAACCGCGGCCGATCGGCTTCAGGCAGTCCCAGCAACTCGCAAATGACCGACAGGGGAACGCGTCGCGCGTAGCGGCTCACAAGGTCGGCGGGCGTGCCTTCGGAGAACAGCTCGTTCGCCAGGCCGTCGGCGATTGCGCGGATGCGGGGCTCCAAGTCCAGAACAGCGCGGCGGCGGAATGCTTCATCGACGATCTGCCGCAGACGCGTATGGTCGGGCTCGTCCATGGTCAGCATGTTGTTGGCCAACGTACGGACGATGCCAAGCATCCACCATCGCACGCCGGCGACCGTGCCGCCTCTTCTCAACGTGAAAGTCTGGCTGTCCTTGAGCACTTGCGCGGTGATTTCATGCGTGGTCGTGATCCAGACTTTTCCAACGATGGGGAAGCGGATCTCGACCAGCGGTCCCATGCCGCGAAGGCGGGCGATGACTGCCGCCGGATCGCGAAAATACTCATGGCTCGTTATATCGAGTTTCATCGGCGCACCCGTCCTCAGCCCGGCTCATGCCTTAGACGGTTCAGGCGGCGGAAGATTGTCGAAGTAGTCCAATAGGCTGCGCGCCTCGAACAGCAACCAGGCCAAACACGCTCGCGTGGAAGCTTGCAGTCCGCTAAGCAGCCGCGAGGCTGCCCGGGAGTGAGCGGGCGTCCGGTGAGTGGGCGATCCGCATTGCCCTTTTGTGTGCCCGCTCGAAATCGCGGGACAGGAGCGAAATCGGGATCCGTGGCCGGAAGAAGTTGGCCCAGGTGAACTCGCTGAAGGGGATGCCCGTCTTCACGAAGCCGCCAGCCTCGCGGACCGACCATGCCAGATCGCGGTAGAGATCGCCGCGGAGCTTGTCGAGCGTTTTCGGTAGGCGCGTCGGGCAGATCTTCTGGCCGTTCACGTCGTAGGGATGCAGCCAGCCGAACGTGGCCATCGCGCGCAGGAAGGTGGTCTTCGGCAAGTCGGACAGGTCGGACACGATCCGCACGAGCACCTCGTCGACGTCGCTCTGCCAGAGCGCCAGGCTCAAGTGATGGTGGTCGATGATGTAGAACTCGTCGTCGGGTCCGAGCACGGCCGGCACGGGGCGCTTCTCGATATAGCGCCGGAGCTTGCGGGCGTTTCCCGTATGGCGCTCGATTTTCCGGCGCTTGGCGGCCACGGCGCGCATGCCGACGGCCATCTGCGTCGGGCGGATGTCGGCTAAGGGTACGCGTTCCGACCACGCTGCTGACAGCGGGGTCGTGGCCGGGCTCAGGATCGGGAACGTAGACGGCGGGAGTTCACGGGAAGTGACAAGACTCAGGCTGCTCATGGTAGAAGGCATCGGTCCCCAACGGATTGCTCGGGTCGGCCTTCATCATTTTGTCATGCTGGTTAAATTTGCGTTGCACGGCTGCTCGATGCGATCGGAAGCATACCGGCGGATCAGGACATATCCAGGTGCCGCTGGCCGGTATGCTTCCTTGGCAGCCTCATCGACGGCGCGGTTGTGCCGCTCAGACTGCTACGTGCAGATCACTTCTTGGGCGTCAGCCATCCAAAAAGCGCTTTGTCGAGTGCCTTCAGGTCCGCGTCGATGATCTTGACGATGTCGGTCTCTTCCTTTTTGTCGCCGGCGCTGGCGGCGCCGACGGTGCCCATGACGAGACCGGCAACTGCAAGGACGGAAAGGCATTTGGCTGCGAACTTCATGCGAAAATCCCCCAATAAGGCGTGAACGTAGAGCCCCACCAGAGACTTGCGTCACCGGTCGGGTGCGCAGAAGGGCCCAAAGGAACCCTATGCCACAGCCCCATTGCGGGACCGGACATGCAGATAACGTAGCAGGAAGATGGGTATTCGTGGCAACAAAGATTAACGCCTATCGTCTGCACAATCCTTGTGCGGAGATACGGCAGTTTGTGCTTCTCACGTGGTTGCACCTCTGGCGAGGAGAACGTGTCGCGGCACCGGTCTTTCGCTCCAGAACGTGCCAGCTCCGTACCGGGCTTCAAAGTCATCCACGAGCAGGGTTATCTCGGACCAATCGTCATCGGCACGGAGCAGCCGCCGCAACTCCTCGGGATCACGAAGCCCATCAAGCTCTTCCCGGAGCTCGGACAGGAATGTGCGGCGCGCGCTGAAGATGTTCCTGGCGGCGCGTGCGGTGTCGACATCTGGATTCAACGGGTGCCGTCTCAATTCCTCGTGCGCAATCATCAGCGCATCCAGGATGGCCGGCCGGAACCCTCTATTGGCGTAGGGCCGGTCCAGTCCAACCAAATCCGGATTGCGGTTCAAGAAGTAAAGCCGGCCAGCGTCGACCAGGGCGGAAAGGGCGGCCTGGGATGTGTCGCGAGTTTGGATGATTTCGCTGCTGTTTCGGCCGGAGCCGCGCGTGGCCATGAGGATGTGCGCGTTCGACAAGACATCGATGCAGCGCAGTGCCCAGCTTATGACCTCAGTGTCGACTTTGTTGACGCGCTGCTCGAGTGCGCGGCGCTTGCTTTCGCTTCGGTGCAGGAGCGCCCTGTAAATGAAGACGATCAGCCAGCCTATTCCGGCAAAAATGTATGCCGAAGCCGTTATCCAATCACTTGCCGAGAGTGAACGAACAAAATCGACCACATTGTCGTACTGACTGAACATCGCCCGGTTCCCGAGGAGGCGGAGTGTCCTTGATTAATCCGACCACGGTAGCTCAATCGTATGCGACGGTCGATGGCGCCGTTGCATCAGGGTGATGTGAATTCGGCACGTCCTTGGGTCTCGCGGATTTGCGTAGCCGGCAGGCTTTGGCGTTCTGAATGACGTTCCTGTGACATAGCGCTTAAGCGCGGATTCATTGCCTCTTGCTACCCCTCGACCGCGTAACCGGGGGAGTAGGATATGTTTGGCTCGTCGATCCCATTGCTTCTCGAAAGCGACGGCGGGGACATCTTCCGACAGCGTGTGGAGCAAGTCGCCGATACGGCGCTGCAGCCAATCACCGATATCCACACTGGCGCTACGCACGGGTTCGAGGCGCTGGTGCGGAACACGCAGGCCCTCGGGTTTGCATCGATCAACCAGTTCTTCGCCTTTGCCGAGCGGCTCGGAGTCCGGGTCGAGGTTGACGTGTTTCTCTCCGAGAAGGCTGCGCGGAAGCTTTCCACTTCCGGTGTCGATGCGCTCTTGTTCCTCAATCTGGATCGTCCGCGCGCGGCGCAGGTGGACGACATGCTGCCGGCGCTTCTCGCGCGGCTCAAGCAATCCGGGCTCGCGCCCTCCGACATCTGCATCGAGATCACGGAAGGCGGCGAGTCGCCGGCCTGTGCGGGGCTGATCAAGGCCGTGGGCGAGCTGCGGCGCCTCGGGTTCCGCATTGCGCTCGACGATTTCGGAACCGGACACTCGGGTCTGCAAGCGCTCTACGACCTGCAACCCGACTATGTGAAAATCGATCGCTTCTTCGTCAAAGATCTCGATCGCGATGGGCGGAAGCGGGTGTTCGTTTCGCGGGTCGTCGAGCTCGCGCATATTCTCGGTACGCAGGTCGTTGCCGAGGGCGTCGAGCGCGTCGACGAGCTCTATGCCTGCCGCGGCGCGGGTTGCGATCTTGTGCAGGGCTATTTCGTCGCCAGGCCGAGCACGGAAAAAGCGGACCTCAAAAGCGTCTATGCCTCGGTTGCACAGAGTGTCGATCGGCGGTCGGCGCCGCGGGGCGTTCTGACGCTGGAGGCGGAGGGCATCGTGATGCCGCTCACGCCGATCTCCAATACGATGCGCGTGGAACGCGTGGTGGAATATTTTCTCGGCCATCCCGAGTGCACGTTTCTTCCGGTCGTCGATCGCCGGTCCATGCCCGTCGGCATTGTGCGGGAACGCGATCTGCGCTCGCTGGTGCAGTCTCCGTTCGGCCGCGATCTTCTCAAGAACACCTCCTTTCCGATGACGATTTCGGATTTCGTGGTGCGTTTGCCGACCGTGGAGGCGAACATCTGCCCGGCGCAGCTGATCGAGCAGTGCGCGCAATTGATCGACGAAGGCGTGATCGTCACCAAGAGCACGCAGTATTTCGGTTTCGTGCCGTCGAGCGCCCTGCTGCGACTGGCCGGCATGATCAGCTTACGGCAGGCGCAGAGCCAGAATCCGTTGAGCCATTTGCCGGGCAACGACGCCATTCTCGGCTTCATCGGCCGGGCGACGGAAGATCGGGGTGCGGGTTACGTCTTCGCCCACCTGGATTTCAACCACTTCAAGCCGTTCAACGACGTGTACGGGTTTCATGTCGGCGATCGGGCCATCATTATGTTCGCGGATTTGCTGCGTGCGGAGTTCCGCGGCGCCGATGTCTTCATCGGCCACATCGGCGGCGACGATTTTTTTGTCGGCCTCAGCGGCGAGCTGGGCGATTTTCCGAAACGCTTGTCAGACTTGCGGATGCGCTTCGCGTCCGATGCCGAGAGCTTTTATTCGCCACAAGATCGGCAGAACGGCTACATCGAGTGCGCCGGCAGAGATGGGGTCGTGATGCAATTTCCGCTGCTTTCGTGCTCGGTTGCGCTTCTTGTTCTTCCAGGCGGTGAGGGTACTGTCACGGCAGATGAGCTTGCTCAGGAGCTCACGCGGCTCAAGATGGTCGCGAAGAAGTCGGCGTCCAGCTTTGCGATGGCCGTGCACGGCGAGGATATCGGGGCGCAGCGCAAGGTTGCAGGGTAGGGGCTACGCGAGCGGGCAACGCCAATTCAAGCGCGCACGGTTGCGGCCCAATCGAGCCAGAGACGGACGCGGGCCTCGGGGTGAGGCGCGGTCATGAAGTCGGTGATGACGGCGATGCTGTCGGCGCCGGCGGCGCGCACGGTGCCCGCGCGATCCGGCGTGATGCCGCCGATGGCGACGAGGGGCAGCGTGCCGATGCGCTTTCGCCAGAGGCCGATCTTGTCGAGACCCTGTGGCGTCCATTTCATCGCCTTCAGCTTGGTCTCGTAGATGGGGCCGAGGGCCACGTAGTAGGGATCAGCCGCAAGCGCCGTCTCGAGCTCCTCTTCGCTGTGGGTCGAGATGCCGAGGGCGATCCCGGCGCGGCGGATGGCGGCGAGGTCGGCGGTCGCCAGATCCTCCTGGCCGAGATGCAGCTCGGTCGCGCCGAGGTCGATGGCGGCCTGCCAAAAGTCGTTGACGATCAGGCGACAGCCGCCGGCTTTGGTTGCGGCCAGGGCTGCGGCGATCTCGGCGCGCACCTCGTCGTCGGATTTGTCCTTGATGCGGAGCTGCAGCGTGCGCACGCCGAGCGGCACCAGGCGCGCAGCCCAGTCGGCGCTCGGCACGATCGGATAAAAGACATCAGGGGCGCCCGGCGTCGTCATGGAGATCTCACGGGCGCTTGGATGGGTCGAGGTCGAAGAAGGGCGTGCCTGCCACGGGTGTCGACGGCTTCGCGCGGTCGCTGGGCTCGATCAGTCCTGCCTCGTAGGCGGCGCGGCCCGCTTCGATCGCGGCGGCGAAGGCGGCGGCCATGCGGACGGGGTCCTGTGCCCTGGCGACGGCCGTGTTCAGGAGCACGGCGTCATAGCCCATTTCCATTGCGGCTGCCGCGTGCGATGGGGCGCCGATGCCGGCATCGATGACGAGCGGCATGTCGGGAAAGTAGGTGCGCAGCGTTCTCAACGCGTGCGGATTGGCGAGGCCGCGGCCGGTGCCGATGGGAGAGCCCCAGGGCATCAGCACGCGGCACCCGGCGGCGGCAAGCCGCTCGGCCACGGAGAGATCCTCGGTCATATAGGGGAAGACCTTGAAGCCGCGCTGGACAAGCTCCGTCGCGGCTTCGACGAGGCCGATGAGGTCCGGCTGCAAGGTGTCGTCGTTGGCGATGACCTCGAGCTTGATCCAATCGGTGTCCAACAGCTCGCGCGCCATCTCGGCCGTCGTGATGGCTTCCCTGGCCGTGCGGCAACCGGCGGTGTTCGGAAGCAAGCGTACTGGGAGGGCGCGGATGAGATCGAGGAAGCGCGCGCCCGTGCGGCCGCGGGCCTGCTCCCGGCGGAGCGAGACGGTGACGATGCCGGCGCCAGATGCGCGGACGGCGTCGCTCATGATCTGGGGCGAGGGATAGAGCGCAGTGCCGAGCAGCAGGCGCGAGGCGATTTGCTCGCCGTAGACGGTGAGCGGGGAGGGCGCCGCATCGCGCGAAAGGGGCCGCAAGGGTTCGTTCTGGTTCATCGTGTTATGTGTGCTCAGCCGCCCTGGCGGGCGGACAGGATCTCGATGAGGTCGCCGTCCGCGAGGGGGGTCTCGGCGCGGCGGCGCTCGGGGACGAAGTCGCCGTTCAAGGCTGTTGCAACCTTGACCCCCGCAAAGTCCTGCTCGGCGACAAGCTCAGCCAGCGTGCCGGCGGCGGAGGCCACAGCGGCGCCATTGACGGTCATCGTGCGGAGGCGAGTCTCTGTCGTGGTCATTCGCTACGTGTTCGCTCGTGTTCCTGTATCGTTGACTTAGAGGCTAAGGGCGGTCTGCGCCAGAGCCAATGCGGCTCGCGGCTTGCGCCGGGTTCTTTAACGCGGCCTTATGCGGGTTCGGGCATTTTCATAAGTGGGGCATCCGTGCTCCGCCCCGGATCGCCGATGCAACCGGGATCGCTCGCTTTTTTCCCGTTTTTGCTTTCACCGGCCGGACGGCGTCACGGTCTCCACCCGAAAGCGTCGTTGTTTGACCATGATCAGGCCGCTTGCTTCGGCTTTGTCGCGTTTCGTCGTTGCCTGCGGGTCCATTACCGTTCGAGTCTTCTCTCCATGTTCCAAGCTCTGATCACGAGCCGCCGCTTCGCACCGCTCTTCTGGTGCCAATTCCTGTCGGCGCTCAACGACAACTTCGTCAAGAACGCGCTCGTCATCCTGATCCTGTTCACGGTCGCTTCTGAGCAGGGCGGCGCGCTCGTGGCACTGGCAGGCGCCGTGCTTGTGGCGCCGTTCTTCATCTTCTCCGGCATTGGCGGCGAGATTGCCGACCGGCACGACAAGGCGGTCGTCGCCGAGAAGCTCAAGCGGGCGGAGATCCCGGTCGCGATCATCGCGGCGCTGGGATTCGTGCTGCAGTCGGTGCCGCTTCTGTTTGCGGCGCTCTTCTGCTACGGCGTGATCGCGGCGCTGTTCGGCCCGATCAAGTACGGCATCCTGCCGTCGCTGCTGGCGCCGTCGGAGCTGCCGGCCGGCAACGCGTTCGTAGAAAGCGCGACCTTCGCGGCGATCCTGATCGGGACCATCGGCGGCGGGCTTGCGGCCGCAAATGCCGGCGGGGTGTGGGTGCTTTCCGCGCTCGTCATCGGGCTTGCGGTGCTCTGCTGGTTCTCGGCGTCGCTGATCCCCAAGATGGGGGCTGCCGCCCCCGGCCTTACGATCGACTACAACCCGTGGACGTCGACGATGTCGCTTCTGCGCCACCTCTACGGCGACAAGCGGCTTTGGGTCGGCGGTCTCATCACATCGTGGTTCTGGCTGGTCGGCACGGTGGTACTGTCGCTGTTGCCGGTGCTGATCAAGGATACGCTCGGTGGCGCGGAGAGCGTCACGACGCTTGCGCTCGTTGTGTTCACAGTCGGTATTGCGATCGGATCGGCGCTCGCGGCGCGGGCCAGCAAGACGCGGCCGAACCTCGCGCTGGTGCCGATCGGTGCGCTGCTCATGGGCCTGTTCTCGCTCGATCTGGCGCTGACGGCGGGTACCATCGACAAGTCGCCGGAGGTGCTGACGGTTGGCGCCATGCTCGGCAGCGTCACCGGCTGGCATGTGCTCATCGATCTTCTGGGTCTTGCGATCGCGGGCGGCCTCTTCATCGTGCCGGCGTTTGCGGCTGTGCAGCTCTGGGCTCCCGTCGCCGAGCGCGCGCGGACTATCGGTGCGTGCAACGTGCTGTCGGCCCTGTTTATGACGGTGGGCACGCTCGGCGTGGCGCTGCTTCAGTTCAACGGCGTCGGACTCGTGCTGCTGCTCATGCTGCTCGGCATCGGTAATCTCGCGGCCATGGCGCTGATCTTGCTCGCCTGGGGCAAGGAGGGCGTGCAGGACGTGGGCCGCTTCCTGTTCAAGACGTTCATGGGGCTCGAGGTGAAGGGATACGAGAACCTTCCGCCCGCGGGGACGCGCACCATCATCGCGCCCAACCATGTGAGCCTGCTCGATGCGCCGATCATGCATTCGATCCTGCCGTCGCATGCGGCATTCGCCATCGACACCGGCATGGCGCAGAAGGGCTGGATCAAGCCGTTTCTTAAGGTCGTCAAAGCGCACGCAATCGATCCGACCAAGCCGATGGGCACGCGGCACCTGATCCAGGCGGTCAAGGACGGCGAGACGCTGGTGATCTTCCCCGAAGGGCGGCTCACGGTGACGGGCGGGCTCATGAAGGTCTACGACGGTACGGCGATGATCGCGGACAAGGCGGATGCGGTGATCGTGCCGGTTCGCATCGACGGGCCGGAGCGGAGCTATTTCGGCTACCTCAACCGGTTCCAGGCCAAGAAGGCGCTGTTTCCGAAGACGACGGTGACGATCCTGCCGCCGGTGAAGCTTGCGGTACCGGAGGGGCTCAAGGGCAAGGCGCGGCGGCAGGCGGCGGGCATGGCGCTGCAGGACCTCATGGTCGAGACGGCGGTGAAGACCGCGAACCTCGACCAGACGCTGTTCTCGGCGCTCGTCGAAGCGAAAGCGACGCGGGACACCGGCAAGCCCGCGATCGAAGATCCGCTCGGCACGCATCTGACCTACGGAAAGCTGATCACGAGCGCGCAGGTGCTCGGCGCCAAGCTCGCCCCGCTGGCCCCGGAAGGGGCAGCGGTTGGCGTCATGCTGCCGAACTCGGCGGGCGTCGCTGTGACGTTCTTCGCGCTGCAGACCATCGGGCGCGTGCCGGCGATGCTGAACTTCACGGCCGGCCCGCAGAACGTCGAGGCGGCCTGCATCGCGGCTAAGGTGGATGCGGTGCTGACGAGCCGCACGTTCGTCGAGAAGGCGCATCTCGAGCCGGTGATCGCCAAGCTCGCGGAGACGCGCAAGATCGTCTACCTCGAAGATGTGCGCGCCTCGATCACGTTCGCGGACAAGGTGCGCGGGCTTCTCGTCGGCGGCAGGGCGCAGGTCGAGCGCGCGCCCAACGATCCGGCGGCGATCCTGTTCACGTCGGGCTCCGAGGGACTGCCGAAGGGCGTCGTGCTCTCGCACCGGAACATGCTGGCCAACGCCATGCAGAGCCTCACGCGCGTTGCCGTCAACGGACAGGACAAGGTGTTCAACGTGCTGCCCGTGTTCCATTCGTTCGGGCTCACGGCCGGGCTCGTCATGCCGCTGGTCGGCGGCGTGCCGGTCTATCTCTATCCGACGCCGCTGCACTACCGCATCGTGCCGGAGCTGGTGTAC